>JBAZSR010000064.1:0-17462 GCA_041662295.1 Elusimicrobiota bacterium
GGCCATGGCGAGGCGCTTCTCGAGGTCCACGATGCGGGCCATGTGCTCCTCGGCCTTCTTGGCGAAGCCCGAGGTCTCGTCCTTGCGCAAGGCTTCGAGCTGCTCGGTCTCCTGGGAGTGGCGCGCCGCCTCCTCGACCTTGACCTCCATCACCATCTGGGCGGAGGAGGCCTTCTCCTCGGCGATGGCGAGCTTCTTCTCGAGGTCCACGATGCGGGACATGTGCTCCTGGAGCCTCTTGGAGAGCGTGTCGGTCTCGTCGCGGCGGAGGGCCTCGGTCCTGGATGCCTCGCCGGCGTGGCGGGAGGCCTCGCTCTCGGCCCGGCAGGCGCGGTCGTGGTGCTCGGAGAGCTGGCGCTCGAGCTCGATGATCCGATCCGAGGCGCCTTCGAGCTTCTTGCGGAGCTCCGCGGTCTCCTTGGCGAGCGCGGCCTCGTTGGACGCGTGCATCTCGACGAGCTTGGCGCGCTCCTCGGCCTCGACGAGGCGCTTCTCCAGGGAGACGGCGCGGTCGGTCTGGTCGTGGCTGCGGCGGGTGAGCTCCGCGATCTCGAGCTCGGCCGCGGACTCGGAGCGGCGGCGCTCCTCGGCTTCCGTGGCCGCGGAAGTCTCCGCGCGTTTACGGGCCTCGGCGGCTTCGAGGACGCGCTTCTCGAGGGCGATGTTCTTCTCGGCCTGCTCCTCGTACTTGCGGCGCAGGCGGGCCGCCTCTTCGCGCACCATGGCGTCGCTGTTGGAGCGCTCCCCGGCTTCGATGACGGTGTTCTGGAGGTCGGCGTTCTTGTCCGCGGCCTCCTGGTACTTCACGCGCCACTCGGAGAGCTCCTGGATGAGGGCGGCCTTCTGCTGCTCCCAGGCCTGTTCCCGGAAAGCCTGGCGGTTGGCGATGAGGCTCTCCTGGCCCTGGAGCCGGAACTTGACCTGGTCCTCCACCTCCTGGCGGAAGACGCGGACCTCGTGGTCGAGCTGGGCCCGCTGTTCGGTGTAGAAGGCCTCGAAGTGGGCCTGGCGCTCCGCGAGGATCTTCTCCTGGGCCCGCAGGCGGGCCTCGGTCTCGTGGAGCTCGACGAGCTTTGGGGAGAGCTCTTTGTTGAGGGTCTCGCGGCGGTGGGAAAGCTCCTCCTCGATCTTGAGATGGGCTTCGCGGCGCTCCTTCTCGGCCTCGGCCCGGAACGCCTGATAGTGCCGCTCGAGCTCGTCGCGCTTGGCCGCGTAGTCGGCCTCGAGGTCCTTCTGCCGCTGGAGGAGGTACTCGTGCATCCGGGCGACCTCGCCCTCGTGGTGGACGAGGGCCTCGATGTCGAGCTTGCCCGCGAGCTTGAGGTCCATGAGGCCTTCGAGCTTCTTGTAGTACACCTCGCGCTGGGAGAGTTCCTCGGCGTTGGCCGCCATGGCGCGGCGCAGGGCCTGGCACTCTCGCTCGATCGCGGTCCGGGCGCGCTCTTCCTTGGCCGCCTTGTCGGCTGTCTCGACACGGAGCTTCTCGATGGCGCTGATGCGCTCGAGCGCCCACCGCAGGGACATGCGCGCGGTGTCGATGTTGTTGATGCCGTCGATGTCCGCGGGCGCGGTCGGCTCGGAGGAAGCGTCGTTCTGGTCGCGAGGCTTATCCTGTTGTTCCATTAAGGTCCCCTTGCTCGGTGTGACGACAGGCTCCAGTGTACCCGTGGGGTATTAACGATTTATGGCTCGGTTATTTCCAGGTTCTTTCGGGTTTTGACAGGAGCGGCGATCAGGAACTGCTTGCCCTGGGGTTGCCCCGTTGGCGCGAGAAGTGAGCGGACCATCTCTCCGAACGCTCGATAGCGCAGAAGCGCGTGTCGCGGCGATCCTTCAGGGGGAACCCTTTCCATCCCCTGCAGTCGTGGGTGTCCCGGAGGATTTTCAATTCCCCGACGGAAGGTTTTGTCGCAATCAGCCCGATTCTGAGCGATAAAACCACTCAATTCATCTTTTTTCGACCCTCAGACGGCTATGCGACATAAGTCTCGAGGAGACTTTGAAAAACAGCGCTTTCCCACCTGCGATATGCTCCCCGACACTACCCCACGAAGCGGGATGCCGCATCTCCGGACAGATGTGCCCATGGGGGAACGACTGGGGAGCAATCGTGAAAAGTGCCCTCGAGGCGGCTGAAAGGACTGGCCCCAGCCTGCTACCGGAGCGTCTCGAGCCTTGGGATCAGGGGCGAGATGGGGACCACGCGGAAGGAGGCGCTCCGGGCCCGCTCGGCGTAGGAGGACTCGCGCATGCGGCAGGTCACGCGGAGTCGTGTCGTCTCCGGCTCGGCTGCCAGGATGTCGCAGGCCGAGTTGTCCTCGTCCGAGGCGGGCACGAGCACGACCATCTCCGCGCCGAAGTTTAAGGCGGGTTTGGGCAGGAGGATGCTGTAGCGGGTCCAGGCCAGGTCGAGCTCGCGTTCGGAACGCAGGGCTAGGACCTCGTGTCTGCCGAAGGTCCGGTCGTCCGCAGGGGCCGCGCTCCCGACGGCCGCAGCCTGCGCCATGGCGGATGCGTCCTCCAGGGCGCTCAGGCCCGCGGCCCCGCGGCTCGCCCGGACAGGGGAGAAGGTCCTTCTCCCGGCGTCGAGGCTGGGCGGGGCCAGGAGGATGTTCGCGGGGGCGGCCGCGGCCTGGAGCCCGGTCGGGGTGATCATGGCCGGGGTGTCGCCCTCGAGCCTGGCCGGGGCCCTCTTGATCGCGATGGGCTGGCGGTCGGGGTTGGGCGATCCGGTCCATTCCTCATCGTTCGGGAAGCGCTTCTCCTGGGGAGGGACGATGGCCGTGATGCCCAGAGCCTTCTTCTCGGCCTCGATCATGGCCTGGAGTTCCGTGTTGGTGTAGGAGGGTTGGGCCTGCCCGGATTCTCCAAGGGGAGCGCCCCCGGCCAGGGCTGGAGCGGGCGGGGCGGACGCCTCCGAGGCTCCTGCGGCCGCCGCCCCTGCGGCGGCAAAGCGGCTCAGGGTCTCGGCTTTCCGGCGGAACTCGGCTGCCTTGGGCCCGGCAGCGGCCCGGAGCCCTGCGGCATCCATCTTCGGGGAGGGGATCTCCCCTCGGGCGGCGGGAGCGGCCGGGACGCTCTCGCGGGAGGGTCTGGACCGCAGGCCCTCGTAGGCCACGAACATCACGACCAGGGCCGAGAGCGCCATGGCCGCGGCCCGGACAGGCTGGTTCCAGGAGAAGAAGGGGAACCGCCCTTCCGAAGGGGCGGCTTGCCGGGCCTGCCGTGCCTTGAGCCGGGCGATGAACCCGGCCGGGAGCTCTCTCTTGGGCAGGTCCGCGAGCATCTTGGACAGGGAGCGCAGCTCCGAGAGCCGTTCGCGGCACTCCGGGCAGCCGGAGAGGTGCTCTGCGACGGCCCGCGCCTGCCCGGCGGCGAGTTCCCCGTCCGCGAAGGCCGAGAGCAAGTCGTGGACGTGGCTCGTGTCTTTCATAGCACGCTCAACCGGTCCTTGAGTTTGAGCCTGAGGGCTTCCCGGGCGCGGGAGAGCCGGGACTTCACGGTCCCCTCGGGCACGCCGAGCGCGGCCGCGATGTCGCGGTACGACTGCTCCTTCACGTCTCTCAGCACGATCACGGCCCGTTCCTCCGGTTCCAGCTCCATGAGCGCGGCCTGGAGCGTCTTTTCCCGGTCCGTGGCCTCGATTCCCGCGTCCAGCGGCGGGTCCGGGGCCTTGAACGCGGGCTCCTCGTCGTGCTCCTCCCCTGTGAAGAGGTCGAGGGAGACCGTCTTCCAGAACCCTCTCCTCTTCTCGGAGCGGACCCGGTTCTTCCAGGTGTTGACCGTGATGCGGTAGACCCAGGTGGAGAGCGACGACTCCCCCCGGAAGCCGGGCAGGGCCTTTAAGGCCCGCAAGAGCGAGTCCTGGGCCAGGTCCTCGGCATCGGCGGGGTTGCCCACCAGGCGTAAAGACAGGTTGTAGACCAGAGCCGCGTTCTGGGCCAGGAATTCGTTCTCGTCCGGGGGGTTAGACACCGATTCTAAGGCGACGGTTCCACGGTCCTATTCGGGCCGCTCGACCAGGACGCGGAAGCTCCCGAAGTCCATGTCGAGGATCCTCCGGAAGAGCTCGATCTGGAGGGCGATCATGTAGGCGAAGAGGCCGAAGGAGGCCAGCTTGCGGACGATCACAGGGGGCTGGAAGTAGAAGAGGAGCAGGGGGAGAAGCCAGACCGCCGGGAGGAAGAAGACCGCGAAGCGCCAGGTGTAGGCCCACCAGACCCGGAGAGCGGGCTTCCAATCCTGGCGCCGGGTCCGTTTGTTCAATTTTTTTGGGCGGCCTCCGCCGCTGGGGCCGGATGCCTGCCGGACAAAGGGTTTCTCCTCTGCCCGGCAGGCGCCGGTGGTCGTTACGCCGCGGCCAGGGCGCGGGCCTTCCGGGCCTTGGTCCCGCCGAGCAGCTCGTCGCGCAGGGCGGCCGCCTTGTCGGTCTTCTCCCACTCGAACCCGGACTCCTCGCGGCCGAAGTGGCCGAAGGCCGCGGTCGAGCGGAAGATGGGCCGGCGGAGCTTGAGCTGGTTGATGATGCCGCGCGGCGTCATCTGGAAGTTCTTGCGGACGGCCGCCTCGATCCGGTCCTCGGAGACGAGGCCCGTGCCGTGGGTGTCGAAGTACACGCCCACGGGCTCGGCCACGCCGATGGCGTAGGCGAGTTGGACCGTGCACTCGGTCGCGGCGCCGGAGGCGACCACGTTCTTGGCGATGTAGCGCGCCATGTAGCAGGCCGAGCGGTCGACCTTCGTCGGGTCCTTGCCGGAGAAGGCGCCGCCGCCGTGCGGGGCGCGGCCGCCGTAGGTGTCCACGATGATCTTGCGGCCCGTCACGCCGGTGTCGGAGGCCGGCCCGCCGACCACGAACTTGCCGGTCGGGTTGATGAGGAAGCGCGTCTTGTTGTCGATGAGGCGCTTGCCGAGCACCGGCCGGATGATCGTGTCGATGAGCTCCTGGCGCGCGGCTTCGGTGATATGATGGCCGGTGCGGTCGAGGATGTCCTCGGTGTGCTGGGTCGAGACGACCACGGTCTCGACGCGCAGCGGGCGGCCGTCGAGGTACTCGACCGTGACCTGGGACTTGCCGTCCGGCCCGAGGTAGTCGAGGCCCTTGGCCCGGCGGACGTCCGAGAGCTTGCGGCACAGCTTGTGGGCGAGCACGATGGGCAGGGGCATGAGCTCCGGCGTCTCGCGGCAGGCGTAGCCGAACATGATGCCCTGGTCGCCGGCGCCGCCCGTGTCCACGCCCTGGGCGATGTCCGGGGACTGCCGTCCGATGGCGTTGAGGACCGCGCAGGAGGAGGCGTCGAAGCCGAACTTGGGATGGTTGTAGCCGATGTCGTCGATGATCTTGCGGGCGAGTTGGTCGACGTCCACGAAGGTTTTCGTGGTGATCTCGCCGCCGACGATGACCATGCCGCGGGTGACGAAGGTCTCGCAGGCCACGCGGCCCATGGGATCTTCCGCGAAGACCGCGTCAAGGACGCCGTCGGAGATCTGGTCGCAGACCTTGTCCGGGTGCCCCTCGGTGACGGACTCGGAGGTGAAGTAGTATTTGCCAAGACGCCGCGGCTGACAGGATGAGTTGTTCATTTCGTGTGTGGTCTCCAGTGCCTACTGGCGGATGTCGAGGACGGCCGCTTCGTAGACGGTGATGTTCTCTTTGACGTCTCCGTTGGCCCCGAGGATGCTGTCGCTCAGGTGGACGTTCCTGCCGACGATGACGTTCTCGAAGAGTATACAATTTTTGAGCACGGCTCAGCCATGTCCCACCGCCAGCCACTTTTTGGCGAGTTCGATGAGCTCCGCGGTCTTCTGCGGGGCGTCGGTCTCGGCGTAGAGCCGCATGACGGGCTCCGTGCCCGAGGGCCGCATGAGGATCCAGGAGGAGTCCTGGGCCACGACCTTGAGCCCGTCGATCTGGGAGGTCGACTGGATCGGCATGCCCAGGACCTTCTTCGGGAGCTTCTTGAGCAGCTTCGTCGCGAAGACCGCCTTGTCTGCCACGGGCCGGTGGATGCGGACGTCGAGGCGCTTGAAGGCCGACTTGCCGTACTTCTCCTCGACCTTCTTCCAGAGGGAGGAGGGGGTCGCGTTCTGGGTGACGCACATCTCCATGAGGAGGAGCGCCGTCACGAGCCCGTCGCGCTCGGGCAGGCCGCCTTTCCAGGCGTAGCCGCCGGACTCCTCGGCTCCGATCACGGCCTCCCCCGCGGCGAGCTTCTCGGCCACGTGCTTGAAGCCGACCGGGAGCTCCTCGAAGGGCAGGTTCCGGGCCGCGGCGATGCGGGCCGGGATCCTGCCCATGGAGACCGACTGCACGATCTTGCCCTTGAGCTTCCTCTTTTCGACGAGGTACTCGATGATCATGGGGAAGAGCTGGCAGGGGGTGTAGTAGACGCCTTTCTCGTCCACGACCCCGACCCGGTCGCCGTCGCCGTCGAGGGCGATGCCCATGAGCGCCTTGGAGGCCTTGACCTTCTCGACGAGGAGGGCGAGGTTCGCCTCGATGGGCTCGGGGTTGACCCCGCCGAAGAGGGGGTCGCGCTCGGCGCGGATGACGATGAGGTTCTTGGAGGGGATCAGCTTCTCCATGAGCCCCGCGGCCGAGCCGTGGAGGTAGTCGATGACGACCGGGTGCCTCAGGCGGCCGGAGATCTTCGACGGGTCCACCCGGGAGCGGACGTGCTGGAGGTAGGCGTCCCGGCAGGACTTGACCGGGAAGTCGCTGTTGAGGGCCGGCATCGTTTTGTCGAGGTGCGCCTCGAGCGTCCGGGTGAAGCCGTCGGGCACGACGCGGCCCTCGGACTTGATCTTGACGCCGTTGTACTGGGGCGGGTTGTGGCTCGCGGTGACCATGACGCCCAGGCCCTTGGCCTTGTGGGTCATCAGGCTCACCGCCGGGGTGGGCAGGCTCTCGCCGATGAGGAAGGGGTTGAGCCGGTTGCCCTTCAGGACCCGCGCGATCTCGCGGGCGAAGGCCTCGGATTGGAACCTGCGGTCGTAGCCGATCCATATCTGCCCGGTCAGCCCGCGGCGCTTGGCGGGTGTCTTCAGGGCCTCGTCCCGGATGAAGTCCGCGAGGGCCTGGGCCACGCGCCGGACGTTGTCGAACGTGAAGTCGCGCGCGAGCACGCCGCGCCAGCCGTCCGTCCCGAACTTGATGGGGTCGATCATTTCTTCCTCCGTACCCGTCTGAGGTGCTTGGCCCGTCCGCAGTTTCCGGCCTTCCGGCCTTCAACCACTTTCTCGTAGACCCGCTCCGCGGGTACCCCTACTCGGTCGAAGTCGTCCTCGAGCCGCACCACGTCCGAAAGCTCGGGGGTCGAGACCTCCAGCACCGTGACCCGGCCGAAGCGGGCCTCGAAGCGGTGCACCGTGCCCGGGGGGATCACGGCCCCCGACCCGGCCTTCAGCACGCGCTCGCGGTCTTCGATCCGCAGGACGAGCCGGCCCTCGAGGACGTGGATCGTCTCGTGCTTGCGCTCGTGGTACTGGAGGCTCAGCCGGCGGCCTCTCTCCACGATGATGATCTTGCCGGCGTAGCCCGGGCCGAGGGCGTAAAGGATCTCGCGGCCCCAGGGCTTCCTGATGACGGTGGCCATGTCAGAGGGCGCTGTGCGGCCCGAGGACGGATCCTCCCGCCACGGCGCCTCCGGCCGCGACCGTCGTGCTGGCGCCGAGGCGGCAGCGCTCTCCGACGACGCAGCGCTTGAGGGACGCTCCCTCCCCGACCCGGACTCCCTCGAGGACCACGCAGTCCTCGAGCACCGCGCCCCTGCCGAGGGAGCAGCCTGGCCCGACGCTGACGCGGCCCAAGAAGCGGACGAAGTCGCCAACGACCGTCTTGTCCCCAAGGACCGCGGTCCCGCCGTCCTCGGGCCAGGTGATGTCCCGGCCGAGGCGCACGCCCCGGCCCAGGACCTTCACGGGGCGGCGCCGGGGGAGGGCGGCCCCGCGGCCTGGAGACGCAAGGCCGGGGACCCCGCCGAGGAGGTCGAGGTGGGCCTGGAGGTACTTCTCGACCGTGCCGATGTCCATCCAGTAGCCCGGGGAGACCCAGCCGAAGAGCCTGCGGCGCAGCTCGAGCAGGCGGGGGAAGAGGCCTCTCTCCAAGGAGTGGACGGCGCCCTCGGGGATGAGGTCGAGGACCCCTGGCTCGAAGACGTAGGCGCCGGCGTTGATCGTGTTCGTCTTGATCTCGTCCCAGGAGGGCTTCTCAAGGAAGCTCCGGACGCGGCCGTCCTCCGCGGTCTCGACGAGCCCGTAGAGCGTGGGGTCCTTGACCCGCGTGAGCGCGATCGAAGCCTCGGCCCGGCGGCGGCGGTGCGACTCGAGAAAGGCCGTCAGGTCGATGCCCGAGAGGATGTCGCCGTTGAAGACGAGGAAGGGGCCCTTCACGAGCCGGCCGCAGTTGCGGACCGCGCCGCCCGTGCCCAGGGGCCGGGTCTCGTGGACGTAGCGCAGACGCATCCCCAGCCGCCTGCCGTCCCCGAAGACCTTCCGGAACTGCCCAGGCAGGTAGGAGGTGCACAGGACGGCGTCCTTGATCCCGTGGGCCCGGAGCGCGTCGAACTGGTATTCCAGGAAAGGCCGGTTGACCAAGGGGAGCAGGGGCTTGGGTCTGCTGCAGGTGAAGGGCCGCAGACGCGTGCCCTGGCCGCCGATGAGGATGAGCGCCAACATGGCCCGAGATTCTACAAAAATTAATATACTTGTGCCCTAAGATGATGGAAGATCCCGGCGTAGAACAGGATATCCGTCCGAGCGGGGCTGCGATGGTCGTGGGACTCCTGGGCTTGGCCGTGTTCCTGGCCGTGCAGGCCCTGGCCCTGAGGTCGTTCGCGGGGAGGGAGTCCCGGCCTCCTGCCTGGGACCAATCGGTCCATCTCGAGATCGCCCTCGACTACCGCGCGGCCTGGAAGGCCGGGGAGTTGGGGAAGATCTGGACTCTGGCGCCCAAGCCCGGCATGCCTCCCTTCCCGCCCCTCTACCACCTCGGGATGATGACCCTGACCGACCCCGCGAATCCGGTCGCCACCTCCTTGCGCGTCAACTGGGTGTACCTCGCGCTCTTGAGCCTGGCGATCTTCATGATCGCTTTTCATTTCCGGCCCGACACCACGGCCCTAGCTGCGGTCATCGTTTTCTGCTGTTCGCCCATCGTGCAGCGCCTCTACCACACCCAGCTCGTCGACCTGGCGGTGACGGCCTGCGTCGCCCTGGCGTATTGGGCCCTGATCGCGTCCCAGGGGTTCCGTCTCTGGCGCGGTTCGATCGTCTTCGGCGTGCTCTTCGCCGTCGGCATGATGCACAAGTGGAGTTTCTTCACTTATATGGTGCCGGCGGCCGTCATGGGCCTTGCGGCCCTCTTCGACGGGAGATGCCGGGCCAAGGCCCTGGTTGCCGCGGCCATCGGCCTGGGCCTCACCCTGCCTTGGTACGTCATCCACTTCCCCATCCTCCTGCCCCGGCTCTTCGAGGCCTCGGCGGACTACGGGGTGCCGGTCTGGAAGGGTGCGGCCTTCTTCCAGTATTTCATGGAGTCCGTCAATGCCTTGGGCGTGCCCTTCTTCATCATGGGCTGGCTCGGGGTCATGATCCCGGACTGCCAGCGCGGCAAGTCCCGGTGGTGGGTCCTTCCCGCGTGGCTGATGCTCTCCTACGTCATCTGGGCCATCGTGCCCAACCGGCAGATGCGCTTCCTCCTGCCCGGCCTCGTGCCCCTGGGCGCGGGCCTGGGCATCGCCTCCTGGCCCAAGCCCGTGACCTGGGTCCTGGCCGGGATGCAGGTCCTGCTGGCCCTCAACTTCTCCACCGGGATCCTGGCCCCGGTGACGCTCCGGCTCCCGCTCGAGAGGTTCATCCCCTTCCCGCCGATCGAGCTCGTGCCCAGCGCCCCGCCGGCCGACGAGAACTGGAAGATCTCCGAGATCCTCAAGGACGCGGCCGCGCGGCGGGACAAGACCATGCCCGCGGCCAACCTCACCCTGGTGTCCAACGACACCTACTTCAACGGCCCGAACTTCAACTGGGCGGTCAAGCGCGAGGGCCTGGCGTCGTCCCTCCGCATCCGGGGCGTCAACAAGAGGCTCTGCGAGTTCTCGGAGTTCATCCTCCTCAAGAAGGGCAGTCTCGGTCCCGAGAAGGTCATCCAAGGCCTGCCCAAGGCCGCGGAGATCGTCCAGGACAAGAACGGGTGGGTCGCTTTCTCCTACGACCAGGTGGGGAGCTGGCCCCTGCCGGACCAGACCGAGGCCGTCCTCTATCAGCAGAAGAAGCTCAAGGCGCCCATCTTCTGGAAGGGCAAGACGGACTTCGATTTCTTCACCTCGACCGGCCTGTCCGCGACCGGGATGAAGCTCAGCATCGGGCCCTGGGATTCCGCGGACGGCTCCTGCGAGAGGGTGGAGCTCACGGCCAAGACCGTCTCCATCCGGGATCTGGACGTGACCGGGCTCAGCGCCGTGCTCGAGGGCGTGGCCTTCGTGCCCCTGATGACCGACCTGCCCACGACCCAGTCCGCCTGGGACGACGTGCGCTTCCTCAAGATGCGACGGCTCAAGCTCCGGACCGTGGCCGTGAGCGCCGAGGAGCTCAAGGGCTTCCTCGAGAAGAGGGTCAAGGGCATCGTCGTCAAGAACCTGACCCTCGACAAGGACGTGGAGCTCGACGCCACGCTCAACGGCATCGCGGTCTCCCTGAGGGCTTCGGCCGCGCTCCGGGACGGGCCGCGGCGGCTCGTGGTCAAGATCGAGAGGTTCAGCCTGGGCGTGACCCCGGTGCCGGTCTGGATGCTCGGAAGGCTCGGCGAGACCACGGTCTCCCTGGAGCCCAACCCGGAGACGCCCTTCTTCATCGACCTGCCCGGATTGACCATCAAGGACGGCAGGATCAGCGTCCCCTGATGTCCGCCCGGCGGGAGGTCCGGCGGATCCTGATCGTCAAGGCCGCGGCCCTGGGCGACGTCCTGCGCACGACCTCCCTCCTGCGGCCGCTGGCGCGGCGCCACCCCGGGGCCTGGATCGCCTGGCTCACCTCGAAGGCGGCCCTGCCCCTGCTCCAGACCAACCCGTGGCTCTCCGCGTATGCCGCGCTGGGGGCCGCGCCCCTGCCGGGGCCCGGCTATGACCTGGTGCTGAGCCTCGAAGAGGATGCCGGGGCGGCCCGGCTGGCCGAGGAGTCCTGCCGCGGCGAGTTCGTCGGCGTCGTATCCCGCGGCGGGAGGCTCTCCTACACCCCGTCGAGCGCTCCCTATTACGACCTGAGCCTGCTTCACCGGGGCGTTGACGGTGGTCATGCGGAGGCCGACCGGCTCAAGGCCGCCAACCGGCTGACCTACGCCGAGCTCTGGCTCAAGGTCCTCGGCCTGCCCGTGCCCCGGGACCGGGACGCGCTCCGGCCCGTCCTCGTCCTCGCCGAAGAGGACCGCGGCCCGGCCAGGGCGTTCGCGGCGGAGCACGGCCTCGCGGGAGGGCCCGCGTCCCCTGCCGGTCCGATCGGGCTCAACCCCGGGGCAGGAGGCCGCTGGCCGGCCAAACAGCTTTCGGTGGAGAGCGCGGCCCGCCTGGCCCGCGCCCTGGGGCGGCGCTTCAAGCGCCCGATCCTCCTCTTCGGAGGCCGGGACGAGGCCGCCCGCAACCGCCGCATCGCGGCCGCCTGCCGCCCCGGCCTGCGCAGCGGCCGCGGGACAGCGCCGGTCCTTGACGCCGGGACCGGGCACTCCCTGAGGTCCTTCGCCGGTCTCGTGGACCTGTGCGCCGCGCTCGTGACCACGGACACGCTCGCGCTCCACGTGGCCGCGGCCCTGGGCAAGCCGACGTTCGTCCTGGTGGGGCCCACCTCCGCCGCGGAGCTCGACGTCTTCGGCCGCGGGGAGGTCCTCGTCCCGCACGGCGGCTGCGCCTGCTTCTACCGGCCCAGGTGCCTCAGGGGCCGGTCCTGCCTGGACCGCTTCCCGGCCTCGAAGGTCTGCGACGCGGTGGGTGGATATCTGGAAACCGCATGACCCGACGCAAGGTCATCGTGGTCCTGCCCACCTTCAACGAGGCGGAGAACATCGAGCCTCTCATCGACGCGCTCTACGGCCTGCGGGTCCGGGGCCTCGAGGCCCTCGTGGTGGACGACTCGAGCCCCGACGGCACCTCGGACATCGTGGAGAGGATCATCGGCGAGGGCCGGCACCCGGGCCTGCGGCTCCTGACGCGCGCTGGTCTTCCGGGCCGGGGCTGGGCGGGACGGGAGGGCTTCATGGAGGCCCTCATGCTCGGCGCGGACTTCGTCGTGGAGATGGACGCGGATTTCTCGCACCAGCCCAGGCACGTGCCCGAGCTCCTCGCGGCCATGAAGGACTGCGACGCGGCCGTGGGCTCCAGGTTCGTCCCCGGCGGCGCGGACCAGGACCGAGGGCTTCTGCGCCGCCTCATCACGCGGGCAGCCACCGCCTTCGCCCGGCGCGCGCTCGGCCTGAAGGTCCTGGACTGCAACTCGGGCTTCCGCTGCTTCAGCCGCTTGGCCCTCGAGACGATCGAGCCCGAGACCCTCAAGTCCCGCGGCCCCTCCATCGTCCACGAGGTCCTCGTGCGACTGCTCGACGCGGGTCTCGCGGTCAAGGAAGTGCCCATCGAGTTCGTGGACCGCCGGAAGGGGGACTCCAAGCTGGACTTCGGCCGCCTGCTCGCGGGCTACTGGTGGGTCCTCAAGGCGCGGTTCTCCCGCAGGCCGAGGCCGTCCTCCCTCGGGCGCTGAGTCCCTCCAGGCTAGAAGGCCGCCTGCGTGCCGAACGGGTCCTTGAGCTCGATGCCGGGCGCGTGCATGAGCTTTCTTTCCCCGCGGTTGTTCAGATACTTGGCCAGCTCGAGGTCCACCTTGACCGGGACTCTCACTCCCGAGGCGGCCAGGGCTTGGCGCAGCAGGGACTCGGCCTTGCCCGCGTGTGCGACCGCGTCGCCGAGCACGCGCAGGGATTCTGCGGGGTTGTGGAAGCCCACGGAGTTCTCCGCGCCCACGAAGACCAGCCGGTAGAAGGCCTCCTCGTAGTGGGTCTTGGCCAGATCATGGAGGGACGGGTCGACCTTGGCCCGGACGGCATCGCGGTGGGCCAGCTCGAAGAGCTTGGCCACGGTCGCGGTCGCGTAGCCGGCCCGGTTGAGAAGGGACACGGTGCGGTCCTGAGTCGCGAACACGCGGTCGCGCAGCCACTCCTTGGTCTCGGGATGGCACTGGACGCAGCCCCGCATCTCGTTCTTGAGCGGGCTCATGACGCGGTGATCGGAGATCTTGTACTTCCCGCTCTTCTGGTAGGGCATGTGGCAGTCCGCACAGGTGACCCCGGCCTTCCAATGAGGGGAGTCGTTGGAGAACAGCTCGAACTCGGGATGCCGGATGAAGCCCAACTTGAAGCCCGTCACGGACTGGGTCCACTCCGGCGTCCGGCGCGCGTGCGCGATGACGGTCTCCACGGAGATCTTCCTGTCCTTGGCGCCCTTCCAGGGGAAGAACAGGCCTACGGATTTGTTGTCGGCGTCCTTGGGGATGTTGTAGGTGACGTGGCATTGCGCGCATACGAGGCTCCGGAGCTCCTGGGGCTGGAGCCTGGAGGCATCCATGCCGATGTCGGCCAGGGCCGGTACGAGGGTGAACGTCTTGTTGATGCGCAGTCCGGCGGCCGTGGGCTCGTGGCAGTCCGAGCACGCCACGCCGAGGCTCCGGTGCTTCTCAGGGATCATGGCGTGGACCTCGTCGAAGGGCTTGCCGAAGTAGTCCTTCCCGAGCTTGGCGTGGAGCTGGTTGGCGTAGGGGGACTTGCAGGACAGGCAGACCCCTCCGGCCTTCATCCGCGACTTGTCCACGTGCTGGACCTGCTCCTCGACCATCCAGGCGTGGCCGCGGGGCTCGTTGTACTCCACGCCGAAGCCCCAGCCGTTGAAGAGAAGGGCTAGATAGGGGTATTCGGAGAGCTTGTCGATGACCCTCCGGGAGTCGTAGCCGCGCTTGTAGCGGCTCATGCCCGCCGGGGCGGGCTCGCGCGTCGAGGCCCAGCTCAGGTAGTGCAGGGGCCAGGCCTTGCCCCACTCCGCCGGGTCGATCTCGCCTTCGCTCACCTTGACCGGGGTCACGGCCTCGGGGTTGCGGGAGCCGCAGCCCCAGAGCAGGATGCCGGCGCAGAAGATCAGGAATGCGTTCTTCATCTCATCACCTCGTGATAGGGGCCGCGGCCCCCAAGTGCGTCACCCGTCGGTGGCAGTCCCAGCACTGGCGGGTCCGGTCCATCTTGGAGGTCATGTCCTCGTGGCAGCGGACGCAGTTGACTCTGGCCACCTTGACCCCGTGTCCGGTCAGTTCGATGTTCTCGGACACGCCCATCACGGCGAAGAGGGACATGTCCTTGGTCCCGTCGATGCCCTTCCAGACGAAGTGCTCGAACCAGCCGTCGTTGGGAAGGTGGCAGTCGATGCAGCGCTTCTGGCGGTGGGACCCCATCTTCTCCCAGGCCGCGTACTCAGGGGGGTGACACTTGCCGCAGAAGCCCGGGGACTCGGAGTATTCGAAGAGCCGGGGGGGGCCGAAGAGGAGGACGAGGAGCAGGACGAGGCCGAGGCCCGCGATGACCGCAAGCGCCCGCAGATGGGCCAGGGCATACTCGAGAACCGTCAGGATCCGTTCGTTGATGGCGCTGTCTCCCGGGCAGGGAGCACCTCCCCGTCCCGGCGAATCTACCAAATAGCGGTCCCGGAGGCTACTTCACCCACTCCTCGGACAGGACCCCGCCCTGGATTCCCACGATCACGGCTTTGAGCGGGATCTTCCGCTCGGCCTTATCGAGGGCTTGCTGGGCCAGGCCCATCAGGCCGCGGCAGCAGGGCACCTGCATGATCATCACGGTCAGGGTGTTGATCTTGGCCTCGTCGATGAGGGCCACGAGCTTCTCGAGGTAGCTCTCCTGTCCGTCGTCGAGCTTGGGGCAGGCGATGGCAAGCTTCCTGCCCTTGAGGTGCTTGGCGTGGAAGTCTCCGAGCGCGTAAGCCATGCAGTCCGCGGCGAGCACCACGTCCGCGCCCTGGAAGTACGGCGCGGCAGGGGAGACCAGGTGCATCTGGACCGGCCACTGGCTGAGCTGGGAGGACACGTCGCCCGAGGCCGAGGCCCCGGGACCGGCGCCGAAGTCCATCATCCGGGAGCCCGGACAGCCGCCATGGTCTCCGTGCCCGTGTCCGGCAATTGTCTTCGGGGCCTGTCCCCCATGGGGCAGACCGATCTTGTCGAGGTGCTTCTCCACGGCCTTCGGGTCGAACGCAGGGGCCTCGCGCTCCTCGATGATGATGGCGTCCTTGGGGCAGACGTCGAGGCAGGCCCCGAGTCCGTCGCAGTAGAGCTCCTTGACGAGCCGGGCCTTGCCGGCGACCACCTGGATGGCGCCTTCGGCGCAGGCGTTGACGCAGAGCCCGCAGCCGTCGCATTTGTCGTTATCGAAGCGGACGATCTTCCTTTTCATGGCGCTCTTCCTCGGTCCCTCGCGCGTCGACGCGGCGCGGTCCCGCCCCGGTGGAGGGTGACCTCCACCGGGGCGGGGAGCTGGTCCGTCAGGCCGCGGCCTTGGCCCCGAGGATGGCCTCGAGGTCCTTCTCCGGCGTGGTCACGGGTGCGATGCCGAACTTGTCCACGAGCACCTGAAGCGCCGCGGGCGTCACGAAGGCCGGCAGGCTCGGGCCCAGGCGGATGTTCCTGATGCCCAGGTGGAGCAGGCTCAGCAGGATGCAGACGGCCTTCTGCTCGTACCAGGACAGGACCATGGACAGGGGCAGGTCGTTGACCCCGCACTTGAAGGCCCCGGCGAGCGCGCTGGCGATCTGGACCGCGGAGTAGGCGTCATTGCACTGCCCCACGTCGAGCAGGCGCGGGATGCCGCCGATGTCGCCGAAGTCGCGCTTGTTGAAGCGGAACTTGCCGCAGGCCAGGGTCAGGATGACGCAGTCCTTGGGCACCGCGTCCGCCAGGTCCGAGTAGTAGTTGCGGCCGGGCTTGGCCCCGTCGCACCCGCCGATGAGGAAGAAGTGGCGGATCTTCTTGCCCTGGACCGCGGCGATGACCTTGTCCGCCACGCCGAGGACGGCGTTCCTGCCGAAGCCCACGGTGATCGTCGCGTCGTGGCCGTCGGCCTGGAAGCCCGGTGCCTCGAGGGCGGCTTTGATGACCGGGGAGAAGTCCCGGCCCGCGACGTGGGTCACGCCCGGCCAGGCCACGAGGCCGCTGGTGAAGATGCGGGCCTTGTAGGTCTCGACCGGCTTCTGGATGCAGTTGGTGGTCATGAGGATGGCGCCAGGGAACTTCTCGAACTCCTTCTGCTGGTCCTGCCAGGCGCCGCCGTAGTTGCCCGCGAGGTGCTTGTGCTTCTTCAGACCCGGGTAGCCGTGGGCAGGGAGCATCTCGCCGTGGGTGTAGACGTTGATCCCCTTGCCCTCGGTCTGCTTGAGGAGCTCCTCAAGGTCCTTGAGGTCGTGGCCTGAGACCAGGATGGCCTTGCCCTTCAGGGGCTCCACGCGCACCTTGACCGGCACGGGGTGGCCGTAGGTCCCGGTGTTGGCCGCGTCGAGCAGGCCCATGACCTTGAGGTTGACCTCGCCGCAGGCCAGATTCCATTTGAGGAGCTCGTTGATGTCCCTGGGGTCGTCCGCCAGCCAGGAGAGGGCCTCGTGGAAGAAGGCGTAGACCTCGTCGGACTCCTGGCCCAGGATGAGGGCGTGGTCCGCGTAGGCCGCGGTGCCCTTGAGCCCGTAGGTCAGCAGTTCCTGGAGCCCGGTGACGTCGTCGCCTGCCGAGGCCTTGCGGCCGTCGATGCCGAGCTTCCGGACGTCGTCGAGCAGGGCGGACCGGCCCTGCGGCGGGTTCCAGGCGGCCGGGCCCGAGGCCTGCCACGCGGGCTTGCCGGCCTTGGAGGCGGCGGCTTCGTAGAGCTGCCGGGCCTTGCCGCGGAGCTCCAGCCCGCGCCGGACCATGGCCTCGATGCGCGCCGGGTCGAAGTTGACGTTGGTGACGGTGGTGAACAAGGCCTCAACCACGAACGTGTCGAGCCCTGCGTCCTTTGCGCCCAGGGCCCTGGCGCGGCTGGCGTACTGCGCGATCCCCTGGCTGGCGCGCAGCAGCGCGTCCTGCAGGGCCGCGGTCTCGGGGTCCTTCCCGCATACCCCGACCTTGGTGCAGCCCTTGCTTCCCGCCGTCTGCTCGCACTGATAACAGAACATGTTCATCCTGAGTCTCCTCCTTTAATATAGGGGTCATCCCTTCCGAAATCGTGGGGCGCGGCCTGGGACAGCCGGGGTGCGGACCAGTTCGGAGAGCCGCGTCTGCATCCGGCTGGCCACGGCGTCGTTGATCGAGGACAGCATGTCTCCGAGCGCGCAGGAGCCCATGCAGCAGCGGTCCTTGTCCAATAGGCACGTCCCCAAAGAAAGGGTTCCCTCGATGGCGTGGAAC
>JBAZSR010000065.1:0-17444 GCA_041662295.1 Elusimicrobiota bacterium
TCCTGATCCGACGGCTTTGGACATGCTGCGGGCCCAGCGCAGCCCTCTCAAGGAAACGGCGGAGGAGAAGGAGGAGGGCACTGCCAAGGACGACGTGGCGGTGACGCCCTTAGGCATCCCCATGCTCTCGGGTCCCGGAGCCATCACCACGGCCATGGTGCTCTTCCACAAGGGAGGGACTCCCCTGCGGGGCCTCGTCTTCTTCGCGGTCCTGGCAGTGGTCATGGCCCTGAGCTATGGGATCCTCTACGCGTCGGCGGCCGGGGCCAAGCGCTTGAGCCCGACCTTCATGAACATCATGGAGCGGCTCATGGGGCTCCTGCTGGCCGCGCTCGGCGTGCAGTTCATCCTTGTGGGCCTCAAGCTCGGCTGACAGGGATGCGGCCCAGGTTCGTCGACGAAGACCAGTTCGACGAGGAGCCTTCCCGCCGCAAGTCCGCCAAGAAGCCCATCCGCAAGCGCGCCGTCATCCTCGCGCCAGGGGAGGGCAACGGCACCGTGACCGAGATCTTCCCCAACCAGGCCGCGGTGCGGTCGGACGGCTGCGCACGGCCGTCCCTGTGCGGCTACCGGATGAGCACTCTCGCCTTCGGCGCGGCCGTGCGGGAGCGCTCGCCGGTCTGCGTCGGGGACCGCGTCCGGGTCGAAGCCGGCGTCGTCGTGGGCCGCTGCGAGCGGCGCAACAGCCTCGTCCGGCCGGCCCCCAACGCGCGCGACCCCGTGTTCCACGTCTTGGCCGCCAACATGGACTGCATGGTGGTCGTGACCTCGGCGCGCCAGCCCGGGTTCTCCGGCGGCCTGGTGGACCGCTTCCTCGTGGCGGCTTCGTCCCAGGGCATCGAGCCGGTCCTCTGCGTCAACAAGATCGACCTGGCCAGCCCCGGCGGAGAGAGGCCCTGGGAGCTCTACCGGGAAGCCGGGGCCGCGGTCCTCGAGACCAGCGCCCTTGAAGGCCTGAACACGGAGCGGCTCCTGGATCTGGTCCAGGGCAGGACCGCGGTGTTCTGCGGCCAGTCCGGGGCAGGGAAGACCTCGCTCCTGCGCCGCCTCCTTGGGGACCCGGAGTACGGGCGCACGGGCGCGGTCAACGAGAAGAGCGGGAGGGGCCGGCACACCACTTCCGGGGCGGTCCTGCTCCCGGGCCCGGGCGGCTCGAGCCTCATCGACACTCCCGGGGTCATGAACTTCGGCCTCGTCGGCGTCCCCCGGACGGAACTCCTGGAGCATTTTCCGGAGCTCCACGCCGCTGCGGCCAAGTGCGGCCCGGGCTGCGTCCATGACGGGGAGCCGTCCTGCCGCCTGGCAGGCATGCCGCGCTATCCCAGCTATCGCTCCATCCGGAGCTCGCTCGCATAAGGAATCCATGAAGCCGATCTTCCTTCTCATCGCGGTCATCTTGGGCGCCGTTGCCGCGCTCCCGGCGTGGGCTGCCGCGGTCCGGCCCCGTACCGCGGGGCGCGGAGCAGGGGCCCTCGAGTCCCTCAGGGAGGGACAGCGGGTGGGCGACTTCTCGGCTGTGACGCTCTACCTCAACCACCTGGGCAGGGCCATGGGCGCCCGCTTCCGGCACCGGCCCACGGGCATGGAGACGGACCTCCTCTTCTTCGCCTCGGTCCCGCAGGTCTCCATCACCTTCAAGACCCTCTCGCGGGACGATAAGGGCATCCCGCACGCGCTCGAGCACCTGGTCCTGGGAAAGGGCGCCAAGGGCAAGCGCTTCAATATGCTGGTGGGCATGAGCATCGGCGAATACACGGCCGGGACGTATTCTGACCTGACCGGGTACATGCTCAACACCGCGGCTGGGATGGAGGATTTCTACCGCCTCCTCGAGGCGTACCTCGACACCCTGCTCCACCCGGATTTCACGGACGAGGAGGTCCGGCGGGAGGTCTACAACCCCGAGGTCCAGGGGGACGCGGCCGCGGGAACGCTCTCCATCGAGGAGAAGGGCACGGTCTACAACGAGATGGTCTCGGGCATGGAGAAGCCCGACCTCGCTGGGTGGTTCGAGCTCAGCCGCCTCTCCTTTGGCCCCGAGCATCCCTTGGCCCGCAATTTCGCGGGCGCCCCGGACGCCATGAGGACCGCGACCGTGCCGGAGGTGCGCGCCTTCCATGCCGCCCATTACCGGGTCGGGCCCGGCATGTCCGTGGCCGTCGCCCTGCCCGCGGGGGAGGACCCGTTCGCGTTCCTCCGGCGCTTCGGCGGGGTCCTCTCCCGGGTCTCCGGCGCGGACGGCCCGGTCCCGGCCGCGGTCCAGGTGCCGCCGTTCGCTCCCGCGGCGGAGGGGGTCACGAGCATCGGGCGGTATCCCTCCACGGAAGCGGACAGCCCGCAGGACGTCCATCTCGCCTTCCGGCCCCTGCCCTCCCTCTCCGCAGAGGACGCCCTGGGCCTCGGCGTGCTCCTGGACCTCCTGGCAGGGGGCGAGACCTCCTTCCTCCATAAGGACACCGTGGACCGGTCCGCGCGCAAGGAGGATCTCGGCGTGGTCTCGGGCGGCGCCTTTCTCGACGATCCTCCCACCAACATGGCGTGCGTGAGCTTCTCAGGCGTGCCCGCGGACCGCGTGAGCGAGGAGCACCTGCAGAAGCTCCGCGCGGCCGTGACGGGCCGCGTGGCGTGGATCGCGGGCTTGAAGCCTGGCAGTCCCGAGCTCGCGGAGGTGGCGGTCAAGGCCGCCTCCCTGATCAGCTCCCGGCGGCGCCAGCTCCTCAAGTTCATGGACAATCCGCCGCGCTTCGGCATGCGCTCGGGCGGAGTCGCCTGGCATAAGTACCTCGAGCGGCTCAACGCATCCCGCGGGGGCTTCCGGAGGTCCGTGCCCCAGACCAAGGCTTTCGACCTCCTCCTGGGCTCCATCCGGGCCGGCGGCAACGTATGGGCCGGGATCGCGGCCAAGGGGGGCCTGCTGGCGCGTCCGGTCGCGGTCTCCCTGAGACCGGACGCCGGACTGCTCGAAAGGCAGAGGACGGAGAAGGCCGCCCGGGTCGCGCGGCTCGAGTCTGAAGCCCTTGCCCGGTACGGGGGCAAGGACCTCCAGTCAGCGCTCTGGAAGATGAAGGACGCGAGCTCCCTGGCAGCGCTGGAGATTGAGGAGCGCGACAAGAGGGTGGAGAGGGCCTCCTTTGTCAAGGATCCGCCGCTCACCTTGGATTCGGAGCTCGTCGTCCGGCGCAGGGAGCTTCCGGGCATCGGGAACGCGACTTCGAGCGGGGTGGGGGATTCCCCCTTCACGGAGATGGGGATCTTCTTCGATCTCTCCGGCGTTCCGTCCGAATACCACCTCTATCTGCCGCTTCTGGCGGACACGCTCACTGGCGTGGGCGTGACCGCGGCGGACGGCTCGGCGCTGGACTACGCCGCCATGATCGAGCGGTACCGCTCCGAGATCTACGAGCTCTCCAGCAGCGTGGCCGCCAACCCGCGGACCCGCAGGCTGGAGCTCTCCCTGCTCGCCGCCTCTTCCAGCCGGCCGGAGGTCGCCAAGGCCGTGGAGTGGCTCGAGTCCTGCCTCTTGCGCAACAGCCTCGGCCCCGCGTCGCGCTCACGGCTCATCGACATGGCGCGCGAGCGCGTGCAGAGCCTGCGCTCCATGACCCAGCAGCGCGAGGAATACTGGGTGCGCGAGCCCGCTTCGGCGTACCTCTACCAGGACCAGCCCGCGTGGATGAGCGTTCGCAGCCCCTTCACCAAGCTCCGTCACCTCGACCGCCTGCGATGGATGCTCGAGGACCCTTCGAAGGAGGAACTGGCTTCCATGCGGGCGGGTCTTGCCGCGGTGGCGGCCGCAGGGCGGACGAAGACGAAGAAAGAGGCCCTGGCCGCGATCGCGAACCTGCCGCCCGAGTTGGCCGAGGGCCTTCGGTGGGACCTCGGGAACCTACCCGAGGAGAGCTGGCGGACCGATCTCGCGGGACTGGCCGAGGGGCTTTCCTCGGACCTTGGGGTCGGTTCTGCCGTGGTCATCGACAGGCTCATGGAACTCCGGGCCCTGGTCCTCAAGAAGGGCCGGGTCAGGCTGAGCCTGACCGGCAGCGAGCCGGCCATGGACGCCGCTTTGGGTCTCCTCGCTGGACTCCTCGGCAAACTGCCCCCGGCCGATGCGCCGGGGCCTGAGCCCGGGCCCCGGGCCGTGGTGCTCGAGCGGCTGGCCGGCCGCGATCCCTCGGTCCTGCGGGGCCCGAGGCCCGTGCACGTCGCCCTGGTCAACGACGGGACGAAATCAGGCGTGTTCGTGCTCTCCGCCAGGGCGCCCTCCTACCGCGACCGCGGCGACGGGGACCTGGTGGACTTCCTCGCGGCCAACGTGCTCGGAGGCTCGGCCGGCCACAGCCTCTTCATGAGGACCTGGGCCGAGGGTCTGGCCTACGGCAACGGCGTGGGGTCGAGCCTGCTCAACGGCAGGATAGGCTATTATGCGGAGCGCTGTCCGAGCCTGGTGGCCACCATGGGCTTCGCGGTCAGCGTGGCGTCGGGCACGGCGCTCGATTCGCCCTTCTTCGTGGAATACGCCCTGGCCAACTCCTTCGGCGACTATCGGGGAGCGGAGGATTTCGCGACCCGGGGTTACGCCATGTCCGCCAACATGGCGGACGGGATCACTTCCGAGGTCGTGCGGGACTTCAAGTCCGCGCTCATGGCCAAGGCCCGCGAGCCGGGCGCCCTGGAAGCGGTCCGGTCGAGGTTGGTCCCGACCTTGGGCCGTGTGCTCGTGGGATTGGGTCCGAGGGCCGCGGACGCCCCCGAGGCGTCGGCCTTCGTCATCGGCCCGACGCCGCTCCTCGACGACTACGAGGCCTACCTCAAGGCGCATGGCGAGGCAGACAGGCTGGTCCGGCTCTACCCGCGGGACTTCTGGCTTGCCCCCTGATGGTGTGCCCCCTGATGGTGTCAGAGGTTGCGGTTGTTGCGCGATTCCGGCGTTCGCGCAACAACCGCAACCTCTGACACCAGCATATTGAAGCGGCTGGCGTCGTTGAACATCTCCGAGTTGTTGAAGAAGACGTAGGTGGGCTGGAAGACCGCTAGGCGCTGGAGCTTCGCGAGCTCCTGGTCGGAATACTTGTGGCGGTAGACGACGCGGCCGTCCTTGTACGCGCCGTGGAGCCGGAAGTAGCCGATGCGGCCCAGGGGTTCGCCGGCCAGCGGGTCCACCGCGTGGACGAGCTTGAGGTCCGCGAGCACGCGGGCGACGATCTTCCCGGTCCACTCGGGGCCGCGGGGCTCCCATGCCAGGAGGAACCTCCCGCGCTCGGCCTTCTCGAAGAATGAGTAGAGGTCCCGGATCTTGTCCGCGTCCGGCCTGAAGGTAGGCGGGGTCTGGAACAGGATCATCTGGGCTTTGAGGGACTGGGCCAAAGACAGGGTCCGCTCCCACGCCCACCGGGTCTCGGGGCTCTGCCGGAAATGGCCGCAGCGGTCGAGCCGGGCGGGGCGGTCGGCCCCGAGCCTGCGGTAGGTAGGACTCGTGGGGGGATGCGTGATGAGCTGCCAGGCCTTCACCATGAACTGGAAGCCTTCGGGCGCCTCTGCCCGCCAGCGCAGGGCGGTCGCGGGCCGGGGCGGCTGGTAGAAGCTGGAGTCGACCTCGATGCTGGCGAAGGACCGGAAGTACCGGCTACGGGACACGGGAAACCCGCAGCAGCCGACGCGGACGGACGGCAGACGCATCCCAGCGAGACCGGGCTTCATGGGAAGGCCGCGTCAGCCCTGCGAAGCCAGGAGCGCATTGGCCCGGTTCTCATTCTTGGGAGTTCTCCGTGGGGCATATCATACCATGACGCCGCCCTGGTACTGCTCTCCCCTCCTATATTATAATCAGTCCGATGAAGTGCCCGAAATGCCAAGACGCGATTCTCGCCGAGGTTCAGGTCGGCCCGGGCCTGGCCGTGGACCTGTGCCGCTCATGCTCGGGGGCGTGGCTCGACAAGTCCGAGCTCTACCGCTTCGTCCGCCGACCCCAGCGTCTCTACGAGGAGCTCGCGTCAGCGTTCCGCTCGGTCTCGCCCTCCAATTTTTCCTGCCCGCGCTGCGGCAAGATGATGCTCCACTCCCGGCTTGATTCGGCCGACGTCGTGCTCGAAGCCTGCCCGGGGTGCGGGGGGACCTGGTTCGACAAGGGCGAGGTGGAGAAGATCCAGGCCGCCATCGCCCGGCCTGACGGGGCGGCGTCCGCTCCCACGGCGCCGGCGCGGCAGGGATCCTCGCCCGAACCCGATGGCGGTCCGGGACCCGCGGGGAGGCCTCTGACCGAGATGGAGGTCGCGACCGTCTTCGGCTCGGACATCTTCGCCGCCCTGGCTTTCGTGACCGCTGCCGGGGCCGCGGGGGCCGCCAGCTTGGGACTGCTCCTCGGAGGCATGGGCAAGCTCCCGATCGGCGTCGCTGATGCGGGACTGCTCGTTATCACGGCCCTTCCAGCTGCCGGGCTGTTCTTCTTCATCGGAAGGAGGCGGGGCCTCCGTCGGCGGGAGGCCCGTCTCTTCCGGGGCGCCGTGACCGGGGTCCGCAACCTTGCCGCCGGGCCTTGGGGAGAGATCGAGCTCAAGGTCCGGTTCGTCCACGCCGGGTCCGAGCACGAGGTGACCCGGCGTGTGGGGTATCGGGTCTTCAGCGACGCGGTCGAGGGCGCTTCGGTCGGCGTCGTGGTTCCTACGGAAGGCCCGGCCGCGGCCAGGATCATCCGCGATGTTTAGGGGTCAGGGCCTGGCCTCATGAAAGGGAGAACAACATGCCTGAGCTGAGACAGAACCTTGCCACCAAGGAGTGGGTCATCATCGCCGCGGAGCGGGCGCTGAGGCCCGAGGAGTTCAAGTCCCAGCGTCCGGCCCGGGCCGCGGCATCCGAGCGCTCGGATTCCTGCCCCTTCTGTCCCGGCAACGAGTCCATGTCCGACGCCGTCGCCTTCCTCGGCGACACCAAGCGCTGGAAGGTCCGGACCGTCAGGAACAAGTTCCCGGCCCTGGTCGAGGGCGCGGGCCAGCCCGCCACGGCGGCGGGCGTTTACCACATGCTGCCCGGCGAGGGCGTCCACGAGGTCATCATCGACTCCCCGTCCCATGCCAAGCACCCCGCCCTGCTCTCCCAGTCCGAGATGAGGGACCTCCTGACCGTCTACCGGGAGCGGTTTCAGTCTTCGGTGAAGAAGGAGAAGGTCTCCCTGACCCTCATCTTCAAGAACCACGGCGTGTCCGCCGGCACCTCCCTCGAGCACCCGCATACCCAGGTCGTGGGGTCGAGCGTCGTCCCCTCCGGCATCCGGCACCGCATGGACGAGGCCGAGAAGTACTACCAGCGCAACGCCCGTTGCGTGTTCTGCCGGATGATCGAGGAGGAGCGCAAGCAGGGCGCCCGGATCCTCTTCGACACGGAGAATTTCACGGCATTCGTCCTTTTCGCGGCGCTCTCGCCGTTCCACATCTGGATCCTGCCCAAGAGGCACACGGCGAGCTTCGTCGACATCATGGACCGCGAGATCGACGACCTGGCTTCGGTTCTCCAGGGCGTGCTCAAGAAGCTCGACAAGGGCCTAGGCAACCCGGACTACAACTACGTCATCCAGTCCGCCCCCCAGGACCGCGGCACGACCGAGGCCTTCCACTGGTACCTGAGCCTGGTGGTGAGGCTCAATAAGACCGCAGGCTTCGAGCTCGGGTCCGGGATGTACATCAACACCTCCCTGCCGGAGGAGAGCGCACGCTTCATCAATTCGATCAAGATCTGACCTTCCTCTACGAGGACGACCGCGTCCTGGTGGCGGCCAAGCCTTCCGGGGTTCCCGTCATCCCCGGCCGCTCCGCGGCCGCCGGCCCCTGCCTCCGGGCGCTCGTCGAGGCCGCCCGCGGCCCCGTCTTCGTGGTGCACCGGCTCGACGCGGACGCCAGCGGCGCCGTGGTCTTCGCCAAGGACGAGGCCAGCCACCGGGACCTGTGCCTCCAGTTCGAGCGCCGACAGACGGGCAAGACCTACCTCGCCGCGGTCCAGGGGGTCGTTGCCGAGGACGGGTCCATGGACCGCCCCATCCGGGAGTATGGGTCCGGACGCATGGGGGTCTCCTCGGGCGGCAAGCCCTCGCTCACCCGCTGGCATGTGCTCGAGCGGTTTTCAGCGGCCTCGCTCCTGGAGGTCGCGCCCGCCACCGGTCGGCGCCACCAGATCCGGGTGCACCTGTACGCCGCCGGACACCCCATCCTGGGCGACCGTCTCTACGGGCGGGACCGGCCCGTGGGGGGGGCGCCTCGCCTGATGCTGCACGGGCTGGAGATCTCCTTCCGGTCCGCTGATGGGAGCCGGAAGCGGGTCCGCTGCGACCCGCCCGTGGAGTTCGCGCGGGTCCTCGCGTCTCTGCGGGGCTGACCCGCGAACACGTTTCGGGATTGCCTGGAACGTCTCCGGAGTATTTGCTAGGCTAAAGACACCATGGCTATCATCGATCGAGTCAAATATGACGGTCCGGGCACGGTCCTCATCTGGCGCCACCCGCCGGACGACCTGACCTGGGGCACGCAGGTGATCGTCAACCAGTCGCAGGAGGCGCTCTTCTTCAAGGGCGGCCAGCTTCTCGACATCTTGGGGCCCGGGACGCACACCCTTGAGACCGCCAACATCCCGCTCCTGAGGACTCTGATCAAACTCCCGTTCGGCAACAAGACGCCTTTTGCCGCGGAGATCTACTTCGTCAACAAGGCCGCCAACCTGGACGTCAAATGGGGCACGACCACCCCGATCCAGCTTCAGGACCCGAAGTTCAACGTGCTCCTGCCGGTCCGGGCTCACGGGCAGTTCGGCATCCGGGTTGCGGACTCGCGCAAACTCGTGGTCCAGCTCTCGGGCACGATGAATGAGTTCACCGTGGACTCCTTGAGCAGCCAGTTCCGCGGGATGCTGCTGACCCGCATCAAGGACTACCTCGCCGAGACCGTCATCAAACAGAAGGTGACCATCCTCGAGATCAACGCCTACCTCGAGGAGATCTCCGAGATGCTCCAAAAGAAGGTGGAGAACGACTTTGCCAAGTTCGGTGTCCAAGTAGTGAACTTCTTCGTGAACTCCATCGACGCCCCGGAGACGGACGAGAGCGTCGTGCGGCTCAAGAAGGCCATGGCCGACAAGGCCGAAATGGATATCCTGGGCGAGGGCTATAAGACCAAGCGCACCTTCGACACCATGGAGAAGGCGGCGGGGGCCGAGGGCAGCGCCATGGGCGCGGGCATGGGCCTCGGGATGGGGGTCGGGGCTGGAGCGGGCATGGGCCAGATCATGGGCGGGGTCATGGGCCAGGCGGCCGCCGGCTCCTTGGGGGCCAAGACGGCCTGCCCCTCCTGCCGGGCCGAGGCTCCGTCCGGGGCCAAGTTCTGTCCTTCGTGCGGCAAGCCGATGGCCGCAGGGGCCTGCCCGCACTGCAAGGCCGAGGTCGCGCCGGGAGCGAAGTTCTGTCCGTCGTGCGGCAAGCCGCAGTAGCGGCCGAACATCTAAGGAGGAGGATGCCATGTATCTGATCGCATTGCTGGCGCTGGCTCTCAACGCCATGCCGGTCCAGGCGGCCAAGGTCTCGATGTGCGTGGACGACGAGTGCACGAAGAAGGTCAAGAGGCAGAAGCTCGACTGCAAGGTCCACGACACCAAGAAGAAGTCGCTTTCCCTGGGGTTCAAGATGAGCGTGGCGTTCGCGGCCAAGGTCGGCCCGGAGGTGACCTGGGGCAGGCAGACCGGGGTCGAGTGGAACGGCATGAGCCAGCAGCTCATCAGCCGGTACAAGGTGCTCTGCGACATGCACAACAAAGGCCACCTCTCCGTGGCCGAGTTCGACCGCAGGTACGAAAAGCTCGACGGCCTCTACGAGAAGGCGGTCGAGCTCAAGGCCGAGATCGAGCAGAACGTCTACCAGAGGGCCGACAAGGCCTTCGACGACCTTGACCGCGAGGCCGCCAAGTACTCGGGCGGGGGCGACTCGCTCAAGGATGAGATGAAGGGCAAGATCAACAAGTACTCCTCCGACATCTCATCCCTGGCCGGAGAGGTCAAGGCCGAGGATGAGGAGGCGGACGCCGAGGCCGTGCCTTCCGATAAGGAAGACAGGAAGGAGTCCCGGGGCCAGTAGTCCGTTGCCCCTTCTCCTGGCTCTCGTCCTCCTCCTGGCCCCGCCGGCGCGGGCCGACCTTTCGCTCGTCCAGATCGTCCAGTCGCAGACCAGCGGCGGCGAGAGCGGGCTTTTCGGGAAGACCTGGGTCCAAGTGTCGGGGCGCAAGATGCGCCTGGTCTCCGGCCACGCGCGCAAGGTCGGTCGCGGACGCAGGAGCGGCAAGGAGCCCCTGCGCGTCATCCAGATCGTCGACCTCGACAAGCGCGCGACCCTGCTCCTCGACCCCAAGGCTCGGACCGTGGAGACCGTCCCTTTGACCGACATTCGCTACGCGGGCGCGACGGGACCCGCGGCGGAGAAGCCCGACAACCATATCCTGTCCAGCCAGATCGAGGTCGAGCGCGGCAAGCTCGACCGCGACGTCGGAGACCTGCGCTGGGGGCACTACCGCGTCGGCGTCAAGGTCGTGCTCGACGAGGGCAAGGGGGGGCGGCGGATGGCCCGGATGGAGCAGGACCTCTGGCTCGCCCCGCTGACGGGAGACCTCCAGGAAGGCCTGCTCGACCTGGCGGCCTTCGAGACGGACTACCGCGAGGCCACGGGCCTGCGCTTCTCCCCGCTCGACCACTGGACCTACCAGATGCGGGAGGTGGCGGCCTACCTCCGGGTGCCGGAGGACGAGGTCAAGGCGCTCCTGACCGAGGTTCGGAACGCCTTCCCAGAGGTGCCGGGCTATCCCTTGGCGAGTTCCATCTCGTGGTGGAAGGACGCCGAGTCCCTGCCTCCCGAGCCGTCCAGTCCGACGAAGACGCCTAGGCCGAGCCAGCCGCGCCTGCGGCAGAACAGGCTCTCCCCCATTCCCAGCTTCTATCCCCTCCGGTCGCGGTTCCAGGCCATCGATTTCAGCGGCGACTGGAGGGTCATCGACCGCGGCGCCGGCTCCTCCCCGCAGCCTCTCATGAGGCGGCGTTATCCCGACTATGCCGTCTTTCAGGAAGAGCTCCGGCGGAAGGTGACCGCCGAAGCCGCGGCCGCGGGGGGGCTGGCGAAGTCCGCGAAAGCCGGCCGTGGGGTCTCCCGCGATATCCCGCTCCCGTTCTACCAGATCAACACCGAGCTCGACGCTTTCAGCTCCGTGGACGAGATCCCGGCCGAGGACTTCGCGCCTCCGCCAAACTACAAGCCTCTGACCGGCCGCCTCTCCCGCTGAGCCGGCCGCGTATCCCCGAAGATCCCGTAACACCCCTGAAAACATTTTTTCCCGAAGAGGGGGTAGACTATCTGTATGGAAGCGCCGAGCTCCCTCTTCGGAGGTCGAACCATGAAAGCCGTCCTTTCCGCCCTGCTTCTGGCCGCCTCTTCGTCCGCCATGGCCGCGCCGTTCACCGTCGAGGATGAGGGCGGGTTCTATCCGACCGGCCGGCCCGTGGAGTTCCATCAGCGCTACGGCTGGCGCGGCTACCGGGTGCGCTTCGAGTTCGGCCTGGACGCGGCCGGCCGCTCCCTGACCAAGGATTCCCGGCTTACCCTGCAGGTCTTCATGCGCGACGGCGGGACCTGGGAGTACTCCTGCCGCGCCAGGGGCCGTTCGGCTCTCACCGCCAACATCAACGATATCCCGAACAAGGCTGTTTCCGTGGTGGCCGAGTGCCGCATCCCGGAGAAGGAGTTCGCCAAGGCGGTGGACCTCGATCCGCTCGACGTCGGCATCCCGAGCCTCGTGTTCCATGCCGTGGTGCAGGACGGTGCGGTCCGCCTCGGCGCTCAGCGTGGCCTCTATATCATCCCGACCGAGGAGTCCGCCACGGGCGAACTCGGCGACTACGCTTCAGCGGAGCATTCGCCTTCCAACCCATCCGTCCTCTTCCACAGCAATTAGCTGGTGTCAGAGATTGCGCTTGTTGCGCTTCTTTGTGGAAAACGCAACAAGCGCAATCTCTGACACCAGCACATGGTAGGTCATAGGGCCCCCGCAGGGTAGGCCAATTTCCGGCCTCCTCCCATCCCCATCGGCCCATTAAAAAATCGGCGCTCCCACCTATAATCTATGTATTGGGGACGCACTATCATCATGCATAGGGAGTTGGGTATGTCCAACAAGAAGGCAGTCGGCATCGCCTCAAGAATCCTCTCCGTCGCCGTGGCTGTGGTTCTCGCGGCCAGCGGGCCTCTGAGCGCGCAGAACATCGCCGCCGCCCGCGTGGCCCCTGTGTCCGTGACCGGCGCGGCCTCCCTGGCGGGCGCTCGTCTCTACCACGTCGACCTCCCCAACCTCTCTCTCCAGGGCGGAGCGCTAGGCGCCCCCACGGCGTCTCTGACCCCGTCGCTCAGCCCCACCGTCGCCTCGGTCGGGACTCCTGAAGTCGCGCTGCCGGCCGCGGTCCCGGCGCTCCAGGCCCAGCCCGTGTTCGACGTCCTCAAGAAGCTCGAAGCTTCCGGGATCGACCTCCAGGGAGCATCCCAGGGAGACCCTTCCAAAATCATGGCCGCGGCCGAGAGCCTGCCAGCCGGCAAGACCCGGGACGAGCTCATCGTCTTCGCCAAAGCCCTGGCCGCTCCCAAGGCCGAGGTCAGCGCCGGGCTCGACAAGGCGTACGACAACAGCTCTGCCTCAGCCGGCGAGTCCGTGCCGGTCGCGGCCGAGCCCTCCAGCATCTGGAACACCCTCTCCAAGGTCAGGCTCTTCCCCAGCGCGCTCCGCAAAAGCTTTGCCCAGCGCGCCGAGCAGGGCCGGGTCAAGGCCCAGCCCCAGGACCCCGCGAAGCTCGAGGTCCCGGTCTCTCAGCTCCGGTGGGTGCCTGCCGCGGAGGCGCTTCCTGAGAGCACCAAGGACATCAAGGCCGAGAACACCGGCATCGTGGGCCAGGACCGGGCCCTGCGGGCGCTCTCCTTCGGCCTGAGGATGCCCGGCGACAAGTACAACCTCTTTGTCTCGGGGCTCGATGGCTCAGGCCGCGAGACCGCGGTGCGCCAGGCGCTCGACAAGCTCGCGCCCACCATGCCCACCCCGCGGGATGTGGTCGCAGCGACCAATTTCGAGAACCCTGGCATGCCCGCGCTCCTGAAGCTCGCTGCTGGGGCCGCCCCGGGCTTCCAGGCCGCGGTGGCAGGCTTCATCGAGCAGTATAAGGAGATGCTGCCCCAGCTCGCCCAGTCCGAACGGCTCGTCGAGGCCAAGAAGACCATCGAGGCCAAGCTCAAGGCCGCGGTGGCCGAGCGGCAGAAAGCCCTCGACGAAGAGGTCTCCAAGGTCTCGATCGGCAAGTTCGGCCTCTACCTCGGCCTCAAGGAGACGGAGCGGGGCTATTCCCTCATGGTGGCCGCGACTCTCGACGGCAAGCCCCTGACCACCGACGAGGTGCAGGTGAAGGTCGCCGCTGGCCAGATCACCCAGGCCGAGTGGGACGAGGCGCAATCCAAGCTCGACGATGCGGCCGCCCCCTTCGTCGAGAAGTTCCAGCGGATGATGGACGAGAACAACGCGGACGCTCGGAAGGCCGAACGGATGCTGGCCAGGCTTCTCGGGAAGGCCGCGGCCCAGGTCGCGGACCAGCTCGGCAACTCCGTCCGGCAGGCCGTGGTGGGCGGCGGTGCCATCGACCCGAAGGAGGCTGTGGAGATCAAGGCCCGGTTCGAGGCAGCCCAGGCGAAGCTCCAAGAGGAGATCGCGGGTCTCAAGATCGGACGCTTCGGCGTCCTCCTGCAGGTCGTCCCCACTCGGGACGGCAACATCAGGATCGGGATCGGGCTTACCCTCGACGGCCAGCCGGTCACTCCTGAGCTGCTCGAGGCCGCGGGCGTGTCCATGGACGAGGTCGACGCGGCCCAAGCCGAGCTGAAGCCTGTCGTCATGCCCTACGTCGAGAAGATGAAGCTCCTCTTCCAGGTCCTCGACCAGGAGATGGAAGCGGCTTCGTCCAAGAACGCTGCGACGGCCGGGCCCGAGGACATGGCTGCCCTCAATTACGTCGAGAATCTCATCAGCCGCGTTGCCGCGCACTATGAGGACTTCCTGCCCAAGTCTCAGGCCGGCGGCATCATGGCCATGCTGGGCGGCGGTGCTCAGGAGCAGTCCGACCCGGCCGAAGGCTACAAGGTCAACGTCATCTCCACCAACGAGCCCGGCTCAGGCGCGCCGGTCGTGTTCGCCAAGAGCGGCAGCTTCCAGAGCCTCTTCGGCGGCGTGGAGACCCAGAGCGTGATGGTCCCGGGCGTCGGACCGGTCAAGAAGAAGAGCCCTGGCGGCCCGACCCTCTTCTCCGGGGCCTTCCAGCAGGCCAACGGCGGCTTCCTCGTGCTCAACGCCCTCGACGTCCTTCAGTCCCCGGGCGCGTGGCAGATGCTCATGCGGGCGGTGTCCACCAACCAGGCCATGCTCATGGACGGCAACCCGGCCGACGGCGGCGTCACCGAGGCCTACATGACGCCCTCCAAGGTCAAGGTCGTGCTCATCGGCTCGCCCATGATTCGGATGATGCTCGAGGCCAATGACGAGACCTTCGTCGGCAACTTCAACGCCAAGGCCGAGTTCCAGTCCGCGCTCGACATCACGAAGGAGACGATCGACGGCGTCCTCGGCTTCATCAAGAAGATGGTCGTGAGCAGCGCCGGTCAGGTTCTCGACATGACCAGGGACGCCATCAGCGCGGTCATGGAGTACTCGGCGAGGCTCGCGGATTCCAATGAGAAGCTCTCGGCCCAGTTCGGGGCCCTGCTCGGCCTCATGCGCGAGGCCTCCTTCTGGGCCAGGGAGTCGGGCCGGGAGACCGTGACCCGCGACGACGTCCGGGCCGCGCTCCAGGCCAAGCTCGACCGCGAGGGCGGCTCGCGGGAGCGGATCCAGGAGGTTTACAAGAAGGGCGTGTTCCGGGTGGACGTCCAGGGCGCGGCCGTGGGCCAGATCAATGGCCTGGCCGTCATGGGCGATTTTGGCGTGCCTGCTCGGATCACGGTGGTCAGCTCCCCCGGCCGGGCCGGCATCGTCTCCGTGGACCGGGACGCGGGCACCAGCGGCCCGAGCTTCAACAAGGCGCTCGGCGTCATCGAGGGCTACCTGGAGCACACCTTCGGCCAGAAAAAGCCGATCTCGGCGCACCTGAGGATCTCCTTCGAGCAGAACTACGGCGGCATCGACGGCGACTCCGCCACCTCGACCGAAATCTACGCGATCCTCTCGAGCCTCTCGGGCGTGCCCATCCAGCAGCGCTTCGCCGTGACCGGGTCGGCCGACCAGTTCGGCAACGTGCAGGCCATCGGCGGCGCGAACCACAAGATCGAGGGCTTCTACGCCGTGGCCAGCGCCTTGGTCAACCGGGCCTACCGGGACGGCCTCAACGCCGTGCTCGTGCCCGCGACCAACGTCAAGGACCTCCAGCTCGACGAAGGGGTGGTCAAGGCCGTGGCCGAGGGGAAGTTCAAGATCTACTCGGTCAAGCACGTCAGCGAGGGTATCGAGCTCCTGACAGGCGTGGCCTACTCGGAGATCCTGGCCAAGGTCCAGGCCCGGCTCGACGAGTTCTCCGACGCCGCGGCCCAGAACGTGCGAGTGGTCCGCTAGCCGCTCCGGGGTCCTCCATACGGGCGCCCAGGTTCTCCCTGGGCGCCCGCGCCTATCCTAGCGCCGCAGCAAGGAGAAGACCCCGGGCTCGTAGGAGAACCTGACCCGGTGCAGGCCGGCCGGCACCCGGACGGACTTGAACGTCCCGAAGAGGAGCTCCAGCGCCGCGGGCCTGCCGTCGACGTAGACCCTCCAGTGACGGTCCCAGTTGTCGATGAAGCTCAGGTACCCTCCGGCCGGGGCATGGACCTCCCAATCCAGCTCGTCGCCGGTGTAGGAGACCAGCCGGCCTGGCCTGGGCATGGCCAGGGCGTCCTTTAGGAACGCTTGAGCCGTCCCGTGCTCGATGCCGCGCGAGAAGAAGACCTTCCTGCCGTCGCGCATGCCCAACAGCATCCTGACCGCCTCAGGTTCGTGGGGCCGCCTGAAGAAGAGGAGGAAACGGTCGAAGTACCAGTCCTGCAGGAGGCAGACGCTGAAATCCGGGCCCAGCGAGATCGTGGGCCTTCGGCCGTCGATGATGCGCGGCCGGGAGAAGGAGGCGAGGTTCTGGCCGGCCAGGTCGAGCCTGGCTCGGCTTGCCACGGGCCGATCGCCCGCGATCCAGGCGCGCGTGCCCACGGGCTCCAGTTCCAGGATCGTGACCAGCGTCAGGATGCAGAGCACGACGGCCAGCGCCGTCCCTTTCCGGAGCGGCTTGAACCGGGAGATGATCAGGACCCCTGAGAGCGCCGTGAAGGCCAAGGCGCCGCGCGAGATGAACAGGATGTCGCTCGATGCCACGTGCCGGAAGTGGCTGAGCCAGTAAGGGTCGCAGACGCGGTTGGCGTAAAGGAAGACCTGGACCGCGAGCACGAGTCCGTAGGCCAGGGCGACGGCTGCCACGGGGCCCCAGGCCTGCGGCCGCCGGCCTCCCCCTTCGGCGGGGGGGGGCGACAGGGTCTCCTCCCATGAGGCATACGCCCGGGACACCAGCCATGCCAGGATCACGACGAGCACGATGTTGAGCCTGCCCCAAAGCCGGAGCCTCGAGAAGCCCGGCAGGAAGTCCCAAAGGAGCCTGAAAAGAGGGGTCTGGTCGCCGTAGGTGAGGCAGGTGATGAACGCCAGCCAGGAAAGGAAGAAGACCGCGTCCCATGGGACCCTGATGCCGGCACGCGGGCTCGGGGCCACGGCGCGGCGGCGGAACAGGTGGCTGAGCACGAGCAGGAGCGGCGCGACGCCGAAAAAATACCATCCCTCGGCCTGGCTGGCTGGAGGATAGACCAGGGAGCCGACGGTGTCCTCGAGGGTGAACCGGTCCTTCGTGGCGTACCCGAGGTCGCCTCCTTGGCGGTGCGTGGTCTGGTCCAGCAGATCCTTGACGGCAAGGGCGTAGGGCGCGCAGAGCGCCCCTGTGACCGCCAACCCCACGACCATGGCCGGGACCGCCACCCGCCAACGGACCGGCCCTTGCGCGAAGAGCCTCTCGCGCAGCGCCGGGACGGCGAAGGCGGCGAGGTACGGGACCACCAGGAAGACGACGTAGTAGGCGTAGTAGGGATACCCTGCCGTGACCAGGCAGACCAGGGAGAAGGCCGACAGGAGCGTGGGCAGGACGGCCTGCCTCGCGGACCCGCTGGACATGATCCCGGTGACGCCGCAAAGGAGCCACGGGTACCACGCGGCCGCGTGCACGGCGTTCGGGAACCGCAGGAGCTCGGTGACCTTGAAGCTCACCGACATCACCAGGGTCGCGAACACGACCGCCCTGACGTTCCCGTTGACCCTCCGCAGCCACGCGAACAGCCCGCAGGCGAA
>JBAZSR010000066.1:0-11382 GCA_041662295.1 Elusimicrobiota bacterium
CGCCCTGGTGGTACGTCCCGCCCTCCGAGCCGGCGGTCTCCACGGGGACGGAGGTCGTGTCGAACCAATCGGCGCCGTTGTTCACGGACCTTGCCACGAAGATGCGTCGGAACCCGTTGTAGACCTTCACGTAGGCGAAGTAGAGGTTCCCGTTGGAGGAGCGCGCGATCTTGCGCTGGCTGTTATAGGCCATGCCATAGGGCTGGAAGCTGTCCCTGGAGACCAGGGAAGGGCTGTCGGGCCAGTCCACCCTGCTGTTCGGGTCGTTCTCGAAGGCGTTGCCGATCCGCGCCCCTTGGGCGTCACGCATGGTGATGCGGGAGCCGGCTCCGAGCATTGAGGCATTGATGTTGACTGCCGCCTCGGAGGAGAAGCTCACGCCGGTGAAGGTGGTGACGACCACCGGGCTGTTGACGAAGCTGAGGACCGTGGCCCCGGGCTGGAGAGGGCCTGCGAAGTTCGCGGTGGACAGGCGAAGGTCCGGCGAGCCGCCGAGCAGCCGCAGGCCGTCCTTCTTGAGCCTGCTGACCGTGCTCTGTTCGATGTGCACGTGCCCGTAAGCGCCGATACTCAACCAGGAGGCCGTGTCCGAGCTGGTCAGGACCGGGGTCATGGCTGCCATGCCCTGCAGCGACAGCCAGCCGCCGGTGTTGACCGTGATGCTCGACGCCTTGAGCACACCGGAGTTGACCACGGTCACGGTGGAGAGGTTGTTGACCGTGATGGAGCCGACCGCCACGACCGTGGCGCCCTGGACCCAGAAGACGCCGCCGCTCAAGGTCACGGGACCCGAAAGCGTGCTCTTGTCGCTCATGGGCGTCTGGAAATACGCGGTCGCGCCCAAGCTGATCATCTTGAACTCGCCGTTGACCGTCATCGGCTGGTTGATGTTGACCTGCCTGTTGTAGCCGTTCCTGAAGGTCACCGAGGTCAGGGTCAGAGACAGGTCCCACATGCAGCTGGTGTTATTGGACCCTTCGAAGTAGATCGAGTCGTCGGTGGTCGGCATCCCGGCCGGGGACCAGTTGCCCGCGTTATTGGCCGACATGGCCTCCGCCCCGATCCAGGTCCTGTCGGCCGCCCAGGCAGCCGGAGCCAAGGCCAGCAGGGAGATTGAAATGGCTGTTCTAAGGATTCTGTTCATATGCCTCATGGCCGAGCCCGTTCCATCAATAGTCGAAGGTGAAGCCCATCATGTAGTTCGCGGTGCGATAACTATAAAGGTAAGTCTTCTCGTAGGCCTGGTTGGAGGCGGCCCACAGGAAGTTGGCCCTGGTCACCAGGTTGAAGTTCCGGGCGAAGGGGAAGGAGGTGCCCAGGCTCGCGCTGTAGCGGTCCTGCCACTGGTTGCTGCCGGTGTAGGCGCCGGCCGTGTTCTGGCTGAGTCGGCCCACGTACATCTGGTGGGTATACTGGAAGCCGAAGTTCAGGCTCTGGGGCCGCTTCTTGTCCCCCCACGCGATCACGTAGCTCGGCCCCCCGCCCAGGGTGTAATAGGAGTAGGCGTCGTAGATGAACATGGTCCGGGCAGCGTCGTAGGAGTTCTGGTTCGAGCCGTTGTAGCCCGCGTTGAAGGTGAACACGGTGCTGGTGCGCACGTCGCGGCCCGCGATCTGGATGGTGCGGGGGTAGCCCACGCCAGCGGAGAGGCTCTGGAGGAAGTCCTGTCGGCCGAAGGGCCGGTTCTCGTTGTACTGGCCAAGGCGGTTGACGATGCGCTGGTCCATGTAGCTCTGGTAGAGGGAGGTCAGCGTGGCGTGCAGGGAGACCACGGGATCCTCGCTGGGATAGGGCCGGCTGCCGGCCAGGGTGAGCTGGAAGTTCCAGGTGTCGAGCACGGACTTGCTCGCGAGCTCGCGGTTCAAGGGGTTGCCGGCAGGGTCGACCTGGTTCTGGGACTCGAGCGACGAGTAGTTCGGGAAGCGCACCCTGTAGGCGTCGAACCCGACGCGGTAGGAGAACGGGTCGTTGTAGAGGTTCTCGGCCTCGAAGCCGATGGAGGCCTTCTCGTAGTCGAAAAGGCCGTAGCCCCAGGTCTCGTCCACGGTCTCCTTCATGAAGTTGCGGCGGTAGGAGACCGGGAGCTTGAGCTTCCAGGTGGTGTCTCCGATCTTGTACATCGGGCTGAGCGCGAGCCTGTGGTCCATCTGCTGCTGGAACATGGTCCCGGAGCCCACGCCGTCGCCCACGCCCTTGGTGCCCTGATAGTTGAACCAGTAGTGGGGCACCAGGGACCAGGAGTCGTCGAAGTCGATGACCGGAGCGACGTTCAGGGAGCCGTTGGCGCTGACGTGGGCATTGGTCCCCTTCAGGAAATACTGGCCTCCCAGCATGGAGGCCTTGTAGACCGGGGTGTACTCGACGGCGACGGCATTCGCGGCCAAGGCGGACAGGAAGGCCGCTGCGAGGAGCGTCGTTCTCATGGAGGGGTGTCCTTTCATGTCACTGGATGAGGCCCGACTGGATGAAGATCTTGGGCTCGACCGCGAGGTCGATCTTGCGGCCCCCGAACTCGGAGGCGGTCACGATGGTCTGGTAGTTCCAGTTCAGCAGGGTCTGCTTATACTGGGAGCCGCTCGTGATGTTCGAGAAGTCCGACCACTTGGCGACCTTGCCTTCGTCGGAGATGATGTAGTTGTCGTACTTCTCCCAGGTCTTGCCGTCGCCGGACTCGGCGTAGAAGACCTCGTGCATCACCCCTGCTTCCTTGTATGTGCAGTTCGGGGGGCCGCAGGTCGGCTCGTACTTGAGCGTGGTGGCCGTGGCGCCCGCGAAGGTCGTCAGGTGCGTGGTGGTGTTCTTGGAGTAGGCCGCGGCCGCGGTCATACCCGCCGGGGTCCAGACCGGCGCGCCGCCCGCGAGCGTCCAGCCGCCGTGCTGGACGTTGTTGAAGGTGAGGGTGTTGGTGTTGAACAGGGTCCTATAGAAGGGCATATTGCGCAGGGTCCCGTCGCCCGTAGCCGCGGTCGTGTCCGTGCCGGGCGCGTTGACCGCCACGTCGATGAACGTGTCGAGCGCCGGGTCGAAGGCGGCCTCCACGCGATCGCCGGCCACGCCGTTGTTGTTGACGTCCACCTGGTGGCCGCCGGCCGAGATCTCCTGCATCCGGTCCTGGGTGTTGGACCGGCCGGTGTCGTAGCCCGTCAGGAAGTAGTCGCACGCGGCCCCCACGCAGCCCGGGAGCTGGCGGAGGGCGACGGAGAGGTCGTCGGGCAGGTTCCTGTTGAAGGTGCCCCTGTAGTAGAAGTAGTCGAAGCGGTCCACGCGGGAGTTGAGCACCACGAGCTTGAACTCGTTGGGCTGGGAACGGACGATGTACTCCTCGATGCGCACCCGGTGGCCGTTGACGTCGATGATGGCCTTGCCCTGCTGGTAGACGGCGTTCTTCTGCTCGAGCGCGGCCGCGGCCTGGACCTCCTCCTTCGTCATGTCCAGCCCGACCTCGCGCTTGGCCGCCTCGCGCCGGGCGTCCGCGGCCGAGGGCGCGGCGCCCTGGCCCTCCACGTTCCCCAGCCCGCGGCCGGAGACGTCGAGCTGCTGGCCTTCCTTGAGCAGGACCTCGTTGCCCCGGCTGTCCGCCACGGCCAGGAGCCCCTCGAACATCTCGACGCGCGTGTTGCCGGCGGGGTTGACCTCGACGACGAACTCGGTGCCGCGCACGGAGCAGACCGCCGTGGGCGTGCGCACCGTGAAGCGCTGGCCCACGCGCTTGGACACCCAGGCGCGCAGGCGGCCGATGGAGAACTGCACCGTGGTCTCCCCCCCGGGCACGGCGCCCTGCAGGGTGAAGGAGGCGTTGGCGCCGACCTCGATGCGCGACCCGTCGCCGAAGTCCACGGTCGCCTTCGCGCCGGAATCGGCGCGGACGCGGTCGCCGGGCATGAGGAGGTGCCCCGCCGACACCTGCCCCCAGACGGTGGTGCCCGCCTTGAGGTAGTAGACCTTGCCGCTGGCCTGCGACAGCGTCACCGCGGCCTGGGCGGAGAAGGGGATTAGGATGGCAAAGGAGAGGATAGTGATTAGGCGCATGGTTTTTCCAAATAGGGAACGACTAGGACTAGAGTTCTCGGCGCTCACAGTGCCCAGCAGACGATCTCGGTGCTTGACCTAATAGAAAGTCTACCAAGGTCCCAGGGTCCGGTCAATAGTGATTTCAGTCACATACCAAAGTCACAAACCATCGAAAAAAGCGAGAGAATCCGGGCCTGTCCAGTCCTAGGTATTACTACGGACATGGCCTAGTAATACCCCGCACCCGCCCCCCTCGGAGGGCGTTCGTGTGGGAATGGACAGGGCAATTTGCTACGATGCGGCTCATGGACACCAACCTCTACCGCGCGATGCTCGACCCCTTCCTCACCACCGTCCACCGCATGGCCTCCTACGTGCCGAACTTCATCGCGGCCTTCCTCCTGCTCCTGGCCGGGATGTTCACGGCCCGGGCCCTGCGCACGGTCGCGGAGGGGGTCCTCGCCAAGGCCAAGCTCGACGAGCACACGTGCCGTGTGGGCATCAACGAGGTCCTCCAGCGCCTCGGCATGGGCAAGTCCCCGACCTACGGGGTCTGCTTCCTGATCTACTGGTTCGTCCTCTTCATCTTCATCGTGTCCGCGGCCAACGCCGTGAACATGACCGTGGTCTCGGAGATGCTCGAGCGCTTCCTCCTCTTCCTGCCGCGCATCCTCGCCGGCGTCCTGATCCTCTTCGGAGGGCTCCTCTTCGCGCGCTTCCTCTCCGAGATCGTGCGCTCGGCCAGCGAGGCCAACAGCATCCCCGGAGGCGCGGGCATGGCGCGCGCCCTCTACGTGGCCGTGCTCGTGTTCGCCAGCATCACCTCGCTCGAGCAAATCGGCATCGAGACGCGCCTGATCTCCTCCGCGGTGCTGATCATCCTCGCGTCCGTGGGCCTGGCCCTGGCCCTGGCCTTCGGCATGGGAGGACGCGATGTCGCGGCCGAAGCGATCCGCGACCTGGCCAAGCGTAAATAAATGGGGTCAGATCTTGAGATTTGAGTTTTCGCTTTGCGAAAACTCAAATCTCAAGATCTGACCCCTTATTGGGGAGCGGGAACGACGACCTTCCTGCGGGTGGGCTTGCCCGTGCGGGCGAGTTCGATGGCGGGAACGAAGTCCAGGGGCTTCTCCGCGCGGGGAGCCGCCTCCAGCGGCGGAGGAACGGCGTCCATCGGGCCGGGAGCGGCCGGCAGGACCACGGCGGGCGGGGGCGGCGCGCTCCCCCTCATCAGCCTCCTGACGCCCAGATACAGCGCCGCCGCGGCCAGGAGCACGGCGCAGGAGATGACCACGCGGTCGAGCAACTGGGGCCGCCCCCTCCGGTAGCGGGGCGGGTGAAACTGGTGGTAGTCGTGGTGGCTCGAGCGCCTCATCACTCGAGATAGTCCCTGAGGCACTTGCTCCGCGACGGGTGCCGGAGCTTGCGGATGGCCTTGGCCTCGATCTGCCGGACCCGCTCGCGGGTCACACGGAAGATGCGGCCCACCTCCTCGAGGGTGCGGGGGTAGCCTGAGTCGATGCCGAAGCGCAGTTTGATGATCTTGGCCTCGCGGTCGCTCAACGTCGAGAGGACCTTCTCCACCTCGGAGCGCCGCAGGAACGAGGTCGCGGTGTGGGTGGGGGCCAGGGAGGACTTGTCCTCGATGAAGTCCTCGAGGTAGGAGTCCTCGTCCTCGCCGATCGGGGTCGCCAGCGACACGGGCTCCTGCATGATCTTCAGGACGTTCTTCACCTTGTCCATGGAGATGTGCAGGCAGCGGGTGTACTCCTCGAGGGAGGGATCGCGGCCGAACTCCTGCCGGTAGCGGCGGGAGACCTTGTTGAGCTTGGAGATGAGCTCCTTCATGTGCACCGGGATGCGGATGGTGCGGGCCTGGTCCGCGATGGCGCGGTTGATGGACTGACGGATCCACCAGGTCGCGTAGGTCGAGAACTTAAATCCCCGCTTGTACTCGAACTTCTCGACGGCCTTCATGAGGCCCAAGCCCCCCTCCTGGATGAGGTCCGAGAGCTCGAGGTTCGAGTTGACGTGCTTCTTGGCGATGGAGACCACGAGGCGCAGGTTGGCCTTGATGAGCTTGAGCTTGTCCGCGAGGATGGTGTCCTCGAGGGTGACGATCTTGTCGTCGAGCTCGAGGAACTTCTCCATGGGGATGGGCAGGGTGTGGCCCATGCGCTCGAGCCGGTCCTTGATTTCCGCCATGTTCTCGAGCGCGGCCTCCACGGCGGTCGGGGTGTAGCCGGTCTTGACCTTGAAGGCCTCCAGGCGCATGCGGCCGCGCTTGACCGCGGTGTAGTAGTGCCGGAGCTCCTCGTAGGTCGCCCCGTAGCGGCGCTGGTAGCGCTCGAGTTCGTCCTGGTAGCCGCGGATCTTGCCCGCCAGGTTCTTGATCTTGTTCGTGAGGCGCTTGATCTTGTCCTGGTTGAGGTTGAGGCTCACGATCTTGGCGATGACGGCCTTGTTGAGGGCCTCGACGGCCTTGGTGAGCTTCAGGCGCGGCAGAGGGCGCAGGTTCGGGTCCTTGAGCTTCTTGCGCATGACGTCCATCTTCTTCTCGGAGGCCGCGATGAAGTCCGACACGGCCTTCATGCGCCGGCGCATGCCGGAGAGCTCGGAGGCGGTCTTGCGGCCGCGCGGCATGAGCTCCTTGGGCGTCATCTCCTGTTGGGCGATGAGGGTCTCCCAGCTGCGGATCTCGCGGCGGGTGATGGGAGACTCGAGGACGAGCAGGCGCAGCTCCTTCTCGCGCTCGCGCACGTTCCGGGCGAGCGTCACCTCCTCCTCGCGGTTGAGGAGCGGCACGCGGCCCATCTCGGAGAGGTACATCCGGATGGAGTTCGAGATGTCGGCCGACGCGGTCCACTCCTCGGTGAAGCGGTCCCTCTCGTGGACCTGGACCGGCTTGACGGCCTTGCGGTCCACGACCTCGATCCCGAGGTCCTCGAGGGTGTTCATCAGCACGTCCACGTCCTCCGACTTCATGTTGGACATGGACAGCGACCGGCTGATCTGGTCGAGGGTAAGGTACCCGTGCTCCTTGCCGAGGTCGATGAGGTTCTTCAGAGCCTGACTTGCCGATAGTGCCATTTCACTCTCCCGCCGTCACTTCCTGCTGCCCTTGAGCTCCGCGAGGAGCTTGCGATACTCGTCGAAGATGGCGCCGTCCGCCGGCGCTTCGCCCTTCATGAGGGTCTCGATCTCCTTGAGCCTCTTCTCCCCCCGCAGGCGCGAGAGCGCCGCGAAGAGGTCCGACTCCGGGTCGCGCGAGGGGACATCCCCCACCAAGAGGGCCGAGGCCAGGACCTTGTCCTCCGGGGAGAGCGCCGCCATGAGCCGCGAGGTCCAGGCCGCGTCCGAGGCGTCGAGCGCCCTCAGCGCGCCCCAGATCCGCGCGGCGGCAGGCGAGGTCCAATCCGCGTCCCGCACCTCCGCGGCCAGCGCCGGCTGGCGCATGAGCAGGCCGAGGATCTGCCGGTCGATCGGGGGCAGGCCGAAGCCCCCCCCGCGCCCCCCGTGGGTCCTCACGCCGGCCGAGGTCCTGGCCGCCCCGGCCGCGGGCTCCTTCTGGAGCTGGCGCAGGAGCGCTCCCTCGTCGATCCGCAGGCGCTGGGAGAGCCGGCGGACCCACTCGGCCTTCAAGACCTCGTCGGGGCACTGGACGATGGTGCCGAGGATGTCGCGGGCAATCGAGGATTTCTCGGCCGGCGCGAGCTCGGCCTTGCGGCCCCGCAGCGCCAGCGTGGTGCGGAAATCCACCAGGTCGCAGGCGTCGGAAAGGCACTTGAGGAAGGGCTCGGCCCCGGCGCGCTGGAGGAGCTCGTCGGGGTCCTTGCCGTCCGGGACCGTGGCGATGCGGACGTCCAGGCCCGCGTGAAGGAGCGTCTCTGCCCCGCGCACCGCGGCGGAGAGGCCCGGCGCGTCGGAGTCGAAGACCACGACCGCGTGGGTGGCGCAGCGGCCCAGGGCCGTCGCTTGCTCGACGGTGAGCGCCGTGCCCAGGGGCGCCACGGCCTCGGTCACGCCGAACTGGTGGCAGGCGATGGCGTCCATGTAGCCCTCGACGAGGATGACCCGCCGCGACTTGCGGACCGCGGGCAGGGCCTGGAAGAGCCCGAAGAGGGTCCGCGACTTGGAGAAGACGGGCGTCTCGGGCGAGTTCAGGTACTTCGGCACGGAGTCGTCGAGCGCCCGGCCGCCGAACGCGGTGACCTGCCCCTTGGCGTCGCAGATGGGGAAGAGCAGGCGGCCGTAGAAGAAGTCCCGCGCGCTCCTGCCCTCCGGCGTCTTGACGAGCCCGGCCGCGACCAGCAGGTCGGGGGCGAAGCCCTTGCGCTTGGCTTCGTCGAGGATGGCACCGAAGCTGCGCGGCGCCCAGCCGAGCCCGAAGGTCTCGATGCTCCCGGCCGAGACTCCGCGCTTGGCCAGGTACGCGCGGGCCGCGGCGGCGTCGGGAGACGCGAGCAGGAGGCCGTGGTAGAAGTCCCGCGCCAGGGCCAGGGCCTCGCGGATGCGGAGCCGCTCCTTGTCCGCGGGCGTCATGTACTCCGACTTCTTGGCGATCGCCACGCCCGTGCGCAGGGCAAGGCGCTCGACCGCCTCGTAGAAGCTCAGTCCCTCGATCTTCATCAGGAACTCGAAGACGTCCCCGTGGGCATGGCAGCCCCAGCAGTGGAAGGTCTGCCGCTCCGGGCTCACCGTGAACGACGGCGAGCGCTCCTGGTGGAACGGACAGCGGGCAGACCAGTTCTTCCCGGCCTTTTTGAGGCCGGGAACATGCTCGCGGACCAATTCCGCGATATCCATCCGCGAACGGATGGCGTCGATGGTCTCGGGAGAGATCATTGGTGCGGGGCGCTGCTCGACGGCGACGACGCCGGGCTCTAGACCGGGCGGCGGCGCCGCATGCGGCGCATCTTACGGCGGGCCTCGGCGGCCTTCAGCTTGCGCTTGATGCTCGGGGACATGTAGCGTTCCCTGCGCTTGATCTCACGCAGGATGCCGGTCCGCTCGCATTCGCGCTTGAAGCGTCGAAGCGCGTCCTCTACGTTTTCCCCGTCGCGAAGTTTGACGAACACCATGAGTCTTGACTCACCTCGATTGCCGCCGGCCCTTGGGCCGGGGCTTGATCACTGCAAAATCAGCCCGGAGGCCAGGTCATCGCGCGTCCGCCCAGCAGGTGGTAGTGGAGATGGTCCACCGACTGCCCGGCGCCGCGGCCGGAGTTCGTGACGACCCTGAAGCCCTTGGTCAAAGCGTGTTCCCGGGCGATGCGGGCGGCCACCTGCTGGAGATGGCCGAGAAGGCCCGCGTCCTCGTCGACGGCGTCCGCCAGCGAGGAGATGTGCTTCTTCGGGATGATGAGGACATGAGTCGGGGCCTGGGGATTGAGATCCTTGAAAACAAGGGCCAGGTCGTCCTCGTAGACGATATGGGCCGGTATCTGGCGGCTGACGATCCTGCAGAATAGGCAATCGCTCATGCAAAAACAGATTTTATCGCATTTTTCAACGTTTTGCAATGTGCTGGTGCCGGGTGTTGACCAAATTTACTTATCAGCCGATAAGTAAATTTGGTCAACACCCGGCACCAGTAAATGGCCCCGACAGGAGGGACCCACGGCGGAGGTCACGGCAACCTCGTGGATGCCCGGCCCCGGGTCGCGGTCCAGGAGCACGGGCAGGAAATCCTCGGAAAGGGACTCTGTCCCGACCGCGACGACGCGGCGGGTCGAGAAGACCGCGGCCTTGGCCGCGGCCGTCCTGAGGTCCCTGTCGAGAGCACGGAGAACCAGAGCCCGCCCCAAGGCCGTCTCGGGCCGCACCTGGTCCGGAAACGAGGCGGCCGGCGTGCCGGGCCGAGAGGAATAACGGAAGACGTGCAGGCCCCGCAGACCCATGTCCTTGACGAACGAGACGCTCTCGCGGAACTCGGCCTCGGTCTCCCCCGGGAAGCCTGCCATGACGTCCGAGAACACCGCGGCACGGGGCAGGCTCGTGCGCAGAGCCGAAAGCCTCCCGGCGTAGAAGGCGGCGTCGTACGGCCTGTTCATGCGCTTGAGGACCGCGTCCGAGCCTGACTGCAGGGGCAGGTGGAACGAGGGGCAGACCCTGCCCCCGGAGCCGGCCGAGGCAGCGATGAGGCGGTCCGAGAGCTCCGCGATCTCCAGCGACGAGAGCCTCAGGCGGAACTCGCCCGGAAGGCGCGCCAGCGCCTCAAGGGCGCCCGCCAAGTCCGCGGTCCCTCCGCGGCCGTCGTCTCCCGAGTAGCGGCCGAGCCGGATGCCGCAGAGCGTGATCTCCGCGTGCCCCGCGGCGACGAGCCCAGCGACCTCGGCGGAGAGCTCGGCCAAGGGCTTCGAGGAGAACCGCCGGCGCACGCCCGGGACGACGCAGTAGGAGCAGGCGCCGTCGCACCCGTCCTGGACCTTGACGAGGGCCCGGGACCTGCCGGCCAGGCCGCTGACATGGGAGCCCGCGGGCCCGGCCCCGAACCCCAGGAGCGCTGCGATGTCCCCCTTGCCGGCGTTGCCGACCACCAGGGCCCCTGGCGCGGCCTCGGCCAGGGCCGCGGCGTCGCGGTCCGCGAGGCACCCCGTCACCACGATCCGGGCTCCGGGGTTGCGGCGGCTGATGCGGCGCACGAGGCGCAGGGCGTCCTTGTCCGCCTCGGCCGTGACCGTGCAGGAGTTCACGACGCAGACGTCCGCGGACTCCCAGTCCGGGGCGGGCTCGACCGACGGGTCGGCGAGCAGGCGCTCGCGCAGGGCTTGGGTCTCGTACTGATTGACCCGGCAGCCGAACGTCTGGAAGAAGATCTTCAGAGGTCGCCGAACTCGTAGAGGATGAGGCTCGCCGCGGCCAGGGCCGCGGTCTCGCCGCGCAGAGTCGAGCGGCCCAGGCCGAAGACCACGGCCCCGCAGCTCTCGGCAAGCTCGACCTCCTCGTCGCTGAACCCGCCCTCGGGCCCCACGAAGAGGTCCACGGTCACCCCGCGCTTCTGCGGGTCCACCTCGGCCTCGAGGAGCGCGTCCCGGACGCTGCGCCGGGCCGTGGCGCCGGCCATGCCCTCCCAGGCTAGGAGCGTGATGCGCCGCCCGGAGGAGAGGCGGGGGGCCCCATCGCCGTCCGAAAGGCCGTTGCCGCAGCTGGCCTTGACGGCGTCCCGGAACTCGACCGGCTCGGCCACGGCTGGCAGGTCGGCCCGACCGCACTGCTTGGCCGCGGACAGCACGAGCTTGCTCCAGCGGTCCTTCTTGGCCTTGACGCGCTCCTCCTCACGCAGGAGGACCACGGTCCGGGGGGTCGTCACCGGCACGAAGCTCGATACCCCGATCTCCGTGCCCTTCTGGAGGAGCCACTCCCAGTGGCT
>JBAZSR010000066.1:11392-17292 GCA_041662295.1 Elusimicrobiota bacterium
AGCCCCTGGTAGAGGTTCAGGCGCGCGCCCACGGCCTCCACGGCCTCCCGGGCCGTGGAGATGATGGTCCCCGAGACGCTGCCGTCGGGATGGATCTTCCCGACGACGGCCTCGAAGCGGGTCCCCTTGCCGTCGAAGAGGACGATGGGATCGCCCTCGCGGTAGCGCAGGACCCGGGAGATGTGGAAGGCCTCGGGCCCGTGGAGGTGGAACTTCCCGTCCTGCGCGGAATCGGGGGGAAGGAAGAACTGTGGCATGGGAGCTCCGACCGGAATTTTAGTCTTTGCCTCCGAATATCTTCTTGAACAGGCCGCCGTCTCCGCCGGCCCGTCCGCCGTCCTCCTCGCGAAGGGTCTTGGCGAACTCCTCGAGGAGATCCTTCTGCCGCGCGGTCAAGTGCTCGGGGACCCGGACCTTCACGCGCACCATCAGGTCCCCCTTCCCGCGCCCCTGCAGGCGCGGCATGCCCTTCTCGCGGACCCGGAAGACCGCGCCGTGCTGGACCCCGGCCGGGATCTTGATCCGGGTGCGCTCCCCGTCGATGGCCACGAGCTCGAGGGTCGTGCCCAAGGCCGCCTCGGCGATGTCGAGGTTCGTCTCGGTCACGAGGTCGTCCTCGTCCCGCTCGAACCGGGGGTCAGGCTTGACCCGGATGACCACGAAGAGGTCGCCCGGCTCCGTGCCCGGCCCCCCCGAGTCCCCTCCCCCGTGCACCCTCATGGTCGCGCCGTCGTAGATTCCCGCGGGGACACGGATGCGCTTCTCCTCGCGCCGGCGCTCCCTGCCGGACCCCTTGCAGGTCCGGCAGGGGTTGTCCACGACCTGGCCCTCGCCGCCGCAGGCCCCGCAGGCCTGGCTCATGGAGAAGAAGCCTTGCGAGAACTGGACCCGGCCCGTGCCGCGGCACTGGGGGCAGCGCTTAGGCGCCGAGCCGGCCTTGGCCCCGGAGCCCCCGCAAGTCTCGCAGGGCACCACCCGGTCGATGGGGACAGGGATCTCCACGCCCGCGTAGGCCTGCTCGAGGGCGACCTGGACCTCCTCCTTGATGTCGGCCCCTCGGCGGGAGCGGCGGCCGCCCCGGCCGCCGGCGCCGCCGAAGAAGTTCTCGAAGATGTCGCCGAACATCTCGCTGACGTCCACCCCGCCGCCGGGACCGCCCCCGAACCCGGGGTGGCCTCCCCCCCCGCCCTGCAGGCCCGCCTCGCCGTACTGGTCGTAGACCTGCCGCTTCTGGGGGTCCGAGAGCGCCTCGTAGGCGGCGTTGATCTTGCGGAACCTGTCCTCGGCCGTCTTGTCGCCCTGGTTGCGGTCCGGGTGATACTTCATGGCGAGCTTGCGGTAGGCCGACTTGAGCTCGGCCTCCGTGGCGTTCCTGGGCACGCCCAGCAGGTTGTAGTAGTCTTCAGCCATGGGACCGCTCAGCGGTCATTTCGGCCCATCATCCACGACCTCGGCGTCCATCACCTCGTCGCCTCCCTTCTTGCCCTGGCCGGCCGGCCCGTCCTTGCCCGGCGCCCCCTGCGCGGCCCCGGCCTTGGCCGAGGCCTCCTTGTAGATCTCCGCCGCAAGCTTGTGGGAGGACTTGAGGAGCTCCTCCTTGGCCTTGTTCATGCGCTCGACGTCGTCGCTCTTGATGGCCTCCTTGAGGTCCGCGACGCCCCGGTCGATGGCCGCGCGCTCATCCTGGGGGACCTTGTCCCCGTGCTCCTTGAGCGCCTTCTCGCAGGCGTAGAGGACGGAGTCCGCCTCGTTCTTGGCCGCGATGCGGTCCTTCTGCTTCTTGTCCTCGTCCGCGAACTTCTCCGCCTCCTTGACGAATTTCTCGACCTCCTCCTTCTTGAGCTTGTTCGGAGCCGAGATCGTGATGTGCTGGGCCTTCTTCGTGCCGAGGTCCTCCGCGCGCACGTTGAGGATGCCGTTGGCGTCGATGGAGAAGGTCACCTTGATCTGCGGGACCCCGCGCGGCGCGGGCGGGATGCCGTCGAGGTCGAAGTGCTCGAGCCCCACGTTGTCCTTGGCCATGGGGCGCTCCCCCTGGAGGACGTGGACGGTCACCGCGGGCTGGTTGTCCGAGGCCGTGGAGAAGACCTGCGACTTCTCCACCGGGATGGTGGTGTTGCGCTCGATGAGCGGGGTCATGACGCCGCCCAGGGTCTCGATGCCCAGGGTGAGCGGCGTCACGTCGAGCAGGAGCACGTCCTTGACCTCGCCGGTCAGGACCGCGGCCTGGATGGCGGCGCCGCACGCCACGCACTCCATGGGGTCGACGCCGCGCTCGACCTTCCCCCCCACGTAGTCCTCGACGAACTTCTGCACGAGGGGCATGCGGGTGGGGCCGCCCACGAGGATGATCTTCGTGACGGCGGAGGTCTTGAGCTTGGCGTCGTTCAAGGCCTGGTCGATGGACTTCTTGCACCGGCTGACGATGGGCTCGACGAGCGACTCGAGCTTGGCCCGGGTGAACTTCAGGGAGAGGTGCTTGGGCTGGTTGTCGATGGCCGTGAGGTAGGGCAGGTTGATGTCCGTCTCCATGGTGGTGGAGAGCTCGATCTTGGCCTTCTCCGCCGCCTCCCGCAGCCGCTGGTAGGCCGGCGGGTCCTTGCGCACGTCCACCCCGGTCTCCTTCTTGAACTCGTCGGCGATGAAGTCGATGACGACCTTGTCCATGTCCGTGCCGCCGAGCTGGGTGTCCCCCGAGGTGGAGACAACCTCGAAGACCCCGCCGCCGAAGTCCATGATGGTGACGTCGAGGGTGCCGCCGCCGAGGTCGAAGACCATGATCTTGGCGTCCTTGCCCTTCTTGTCGAGGCCGTAGGCGAGGCACGCCGCGGTCGGCTCGTTGACGATGCGCACGACCTCGAGCCCCGCGATGGCGCCCGCGTCCTTGGTGGCCTGGCGTTGGTTGTCGTCGAAGTACGCCGGGACCGTGATGACCGCCTTCTCCACCTTGTCGCCGAGGAAGGCCTCGGCGTCGCGCTTCACCTTCTGGAGAAGGAAGGCCGAGAGCTGCTGGGGCGTGTACTCCTTGCCGCCGTGCTCGTACTTGTGGCTCGAGCCCATCTTGCGTTTGAAGGCCATGAAGGTGCCCTCAGGGTTGGCCACGGCCTGGCGCCGCGCGGGCTCGCCCACGATGAGCTGCCCGTCCTTGGCGAACGCCACATAGGACGGGAAGGCCTTCCCGCCCAGGGAGATGCCCTCGGCGGAAGGGATGATGGTGGCCTTGCCTCCTTCCATGATGGCGGCGGCCGTGTTGGAAGTCCCCAAGTCGATGCCGATGATCTTGCTCATGTCGATTCCTCCTCCTCCTCCTTCTTCTGCTTTTTAGACGCCTGCGGCTTCTTGGCGATGCGCACTTTGGCGGGCCTCAGGGCCCTGCCGTTGAGAGTGAATCCGGCCTGGATGACGTCGACCACGACCCCGTCCTCGACGTCCCCGCGCTCCACCGAGCCCAGGACCTCGTGGAGCATGGCGTCGTAGGGCCGGCCCTCGGGCGCCATGACCGCGACGCCCTCCTCTTTGAAGATCTTCTCGAACTCCTTGAAGATGCCCTCCATGCCCTTGGCGAGCGGCGTGTCGGTGTGGGAGGCCTGGACCTCCGCGTGGGCCTTCAGGAGCATGTCGTAGATCGGCAGCAGGCTCAGCAGGACCTCGGCCCGGCCGTGCTTGATGTACTCGGGCTTCTCCCGGTCCACGCGCTTGCGGTAGTTCTCGAACTCCGCCTTGAGCCGGAGGAGCTGGCCGTAGTAGTCGGGGTCCGGCGCGGGCCCGGCCTCCGGGGTCCCAGCCTCGGGGGCTCCCGAGGCCCCGTCCTGGACAGCCTTCCCCATATCCTCGGCCTCAGCCATGGGAGTCCTCCTCCTCGCCCGTCCAGGTCCGCATCTCCCGGGTGACGAGCGTGCTGATGTAGTCCACCAAGCCGAGCATCCGCGAGTACTCCATGCGCTTGGACCCGAGGATGCCCAGCACGCCCACGGGATGCCCCTTGTGCCGGTAGACCCGGCTGACCAGGCTCATCCCGGAAAGGGCGGGGATGCCGCTCTCGGCGCCGATGCGCACGCCCTGCAGGTGGCCGGCCTCGGCGCCCTTCTCCTCGGCCTTGAGCTCCTCTTCGAGGAGCCCGGCGAGCGCCCGCTTCTCGCTGAGCAGGCGCATCAGGGACTGCACCTCCTGGAGGTCGGCGAAGTCCTCGGCCGAGACCAGGATGTTGTCCGCGCCGTCGATATAGAGGGCCTCGGGCACCACGATCTGGGCCATCTCGTCGAGCAGGGTCCGGGCGAGGTCCGAGACCTCGCGGAACTCGCCCTCCAGCTCCCGGAGGCGCTCGGTCACGACCCGGCGTGCCTCGGAGACACAGCAGCCGCGGAGGTTGTCGTTAAGGAAGCGGTTGATGAGGCTCAGGTGCCTGGGAGTGGCCTCGAAGGGCAGGGTGATGGGCCAGTGCCTCACCAGGCCCGCCTCCGTGACCAGGATGGCCAGGCCGTTCCTGCCGCTCACCGAGATGATCTCGATGCGCTTCAAGGCGTGCTGGCGCAGGTGGGTGGAGAGCACCAAGCCCGCGCCGTGCGAGGAGCGCGACAGGAGCTTCGAGGTCTCCGAGAGCAGGGTGTCGAGCTCGGAGATGTGGCTGCGGTACTGCCTCTCGATCTTCTCCTTCTCGTCGGCCGCCAGCCGCTGGATGCTGACGAGGTAGTCGACGTAGAAGCGGTAGCCCTTGTCCGTGGGGACCCGCCCCGCGGAGGCGTGGGGCTGATGGAGGTAGCCCTCCTGCTCGAGCTCGGAGAGGATGCTGCGGATGGAGGCGCTGGAGAGATCGACCCCGGACTCCTCAGCGATGGCGGAGGAGGCCACCGGCCGGGAGGTCTTGATGTAGTAGTGGATGATCCACTGGAGGAGGTCCCGCTTCCTTTTTTCGACGACGTCGGGCTTGAGCTGGCGCATGGGTTCTAAATTAGCAGTCCGCCTCTTGGACTGCTAATATTATAACCCAAACCCCGCCTCCTGTCAAGGGAGGAAGGCCCGAGGGCTACTTCTTGCCCTTGATGAGCTCGGCGAGCTTGGAGCCGGTGAGGATGTCGTCCACGATCCCGTAGGCCTTGGCTTCCTCGGAGGACATGTAGTAGTTGCGCTCCATGTCCTTGTGGACCTTCTCGAGCGGCTGGCCCGTGTGCTTGGCCATGATCTCCTCGAGCACCTTGCGGCAGAGCTGCATCTCCTTGGCCTCGACCACGACGTCCGTGGCCTGCCCGGATATGCCGCCCACGATGGGCTGGTGGATCATGATGCGCGACTGGGGCAGGGCGAAGCGCTTGCCCTTGCTGCCCGCCGCGAGGATGACGGCCCCGAAGGACATGGCCATGCCCATGCAGATCGTGGTGATGGGAGACTTGATGTACTGCATCGTGTCGTACACGGCCAGGCCCGCGGTGACCATGCCTCCCGGGGAGTTGATGTAGAGGTTGATCTCCTTGGTGTTGTCGTCCGCCTCCAGGTAAAGGAGCTGGGCGATGAGGATGTTCGCCGAGTCCGTGGTGAACTCGCCCTCGTAGCCGCCCACGAAGATGATCCGATCCTTGAGGAGCCGCGAGTAGATGTCGTAGCCGACGACGCTGCCCTGATTGGACCTTTCGATGACCTGGGGGATGAGGTTCATGGGAGGATTAAAACAAATTTCAGCGGTCAAATGGGGTCAGATCTTGAGATTTGAGTTTTCACCGCGTGAAAACTCAAATCTCAAGATCTGACCCCAAATCAACGGCGGAACTCCCACGCCCAGCCCAAGCCCAGCCGGGCTCCCCACTCCGGAGCGTCGCTGTTGAGGCCCTTGACCAGCGCGCCGTAAAGCATGCCCTCGGGCCAGGGGCCCTGCCAGACCGCGCCCGCCCGCGCGCTCAAGCGCGCGT
>JBAZSR010000067.1:0-17251 GCA_041662295.1 Elusimicrobiota bacterium
AGGCCTTCTCGCAGACGTCGAGGGCCTTGTCCCGCGCATCCTCAAGGTCGTCGACCCTCTCATCCCTCTTGCCGCGGGCGTCCTTGCGGGCCTTGGAGCGCTTCGCCGCCTCGCCTTTGAGCTTGGACTCCTGCTCGCTGTTGTAGGTCTCGAGCGGGTTGTCGCAGGCCGCGGACTCGGTGTTCATGGGGTCATCCGGGACGCTCCCCTTCATCGCGGCCGCGATGGTCTGAAGCTCGCCCTTGAGGGTCTGGTCGCCCGACAAGGACTGCGCCACGGTCTCCGCGGCCGCGTCGAAGGCCGCGTTGGCCTGCGTCTCGGAAGCCCCCTGAGGCACCTCCGCCCGGGCGATGGCCTTGCCGTTGCCGTCCACGTACTCGTAGATCTCGGTGACGTTCGCTCCGTCCTTCCTGATCGTGGAGACGGGCCTGCCGCTCGCCACTTTCTGGCCCCGAAGCTCCCCCATCCCGGCCACGGAGGCCTGGGGGTCGAGCCCGGCTGTCCTGGCGGCGCCGTCGAAGCCCTTGGATTGGGCAGCCTCGACGCTCTTCTTGAACGCGCTCTCCCGCGCAGTGAAGCGCTCGTCGGCCTTGGGAGGCTCCTTGGCCGCCTTGGCGGCCTTCTCCAGGCCCGCGGAAATCTCAGCCACGGTCTTGCCCGGGGTCTTCAAGACGTGCTGGTTGGCCGCGTTGACGACCTTGCGCGCTTCCAGGAAGAGCTCCCGCACCTTCTTGCCCTGCTCCTTGTCGATGGCGCAGAACGCCGGGAGCGCGCCCTGTCCTTTGCAGAACTCCGCCCCTGTCACGGACAACGGTTTGTTCGCGATGAGGTCGCCTTTCTCCACCCAGAGCCTCTCGATATCGCCCCAGCTGAAGCTCTTCGAGCCAGCCGCATAGAGAGCGGCGTTCTTGCCGACCGCGTTCATCGCAGGGAGGTGCTTCTTGACCAGCTCCCCTCCGGAAAGCTCGAGCATCTGGCTGACGAAAGTGTCAAAGGACTTGCCCCCCACCAGCGGCTTGCTCACAGGCGTGATGGGCTGGTTCGGCGCGTACTCGACCGCCAGGTCGTCTCCCTCCTTGGCGAGGAGGCTCTCGAGCGCCTTCTGCGCCGCCGCCACCTGCTCGACTGACGCCCCGCCGGCCGCGGTGAGGCTCTTGAGGTCGCCCTTCATGCCCTCGACCGTGGCGCCGATCTCCTTGACCTTGGCGTCAACGGCGTCGAACTGGGCCGCCAGGGACTTGAGGATCTCCTGCTGGTCCTTGATCGCCGCTTCCTGGTCCGTGCTGGTCCCTGCGTCCAAGAAGACCTTCTTGATGCTGTACTGCGTGTTCGCGTACAGGATTTTCTCGCCTTGGATGTCCAGGTATTCCCATACCGCGGCCTGGCAGACCTTGTCCCTATCCCGGGCGATCCCGGCAGGGATGGCTAGGGCCGGCCTCTTCAGGTTTGTGACGCTGCAGCGGGACGCTGCCCCGCCCCCCTCGACAGCCATCGCTGGAGTGACAAGCGTCAAGGCGACGATCAGAATAGAGAGTTTCATGGCTCCCTCCGTATAAAACACCGACGCGCGGCCTGATCCCCATCCCGGGAATAGAACGCGCGTCCTAGGCCCCGGGATTCCGGTGGGGGTTGGCCTAACGCAAGGGTAGCCCCGCTTCCATTTTTTGTCAAGACCTATAATGGGGTCAGACCCTGACATTGGAAAATCTGACATTCCCCGGGACCCCTTTGAGTATTCCCGAATGTCAGGTTTTCCAATGTCAGGGTCTGACCCCAGCCGCTGGCTTTGCTATCATGTACATCTATGGAAGCCACCGTTAAGGAAGGGAAGATGGATTTTTCACTCAGTGCCGAGCAGCAGGTGACCCGGGACACGGTCCGCAAATGGGCCGAGACCAAGCTCAAGCCCGCTGCCCACGAGCTCGAGGAAAAGGAGGAGTTCTCGGTCGAGCTGACCAAACAGATGGGCGAGCTGGGCATCTTCGGGATCGTCGCCCCGGAGGAGTTCGGCGGCCAGGGCCTGGATTACCTTTCCTATATCATCGCGGTGGAGGAGCTTGCCCGGGTGGACGGCTCCCATTCGGCCACGGTGGCGGCCGGGGTCTCCCTGGGCATCTCCCCCCTCCTCAATTTCGGGACCGAGGAGCAGAAGAAAAAATATCTGCACAAGCTCTGCTCGGGAGAGGCCCTCTTCGCCTTCGGCCTGACCGAGCCCGACGCCGGGTCCGACTCACGGGGCTCCAAGACCAAGGCCGAGAAGCAGGAGAACACCTGGGTCATCAACGGCTCCAAGATCTTCATCACCAACGGCTCGACCCCCATCACCTCCGGCATCATCGTGCAGACCGTGAGCGGAAAGGCGGCTGACGGAACGCCGGAATACACCTGCTTCATCGTGGAGCCCGGCACCCCGGGGTTCACGACCAAGACCATGCACAAGAAGCTCATGTGGCGGGCTTCCAACACCTCCGAGCTCTACTTCACCAATGTGAAGGTCCCGGAATCCTCCATGCTGGGCAAGCGCGGCGAGGGTTCCAAGCAGATGCTCAAGACCCTGGATTCCGGGCGCCTGAGCATCGCGGCCATGGGCCTGGGCTGCGCCCAGGGCGCCTTCGAGGCGGCCCTCGCCTATGCCAAGCAGCGCCAGCAGTTCGGCAAGCCCATCTGCAAGTTCCAGGCAGTGGCCTTCAAGCTCGCGGACATGGCTGTCGAGATCGAGCACGCCCGCTGGTTCCTTTATAGGGCCTGCTGGCTCCGGGACGCGGGCCTGCCCTTCAGCAAGGAATCCGCCATGGCCAAGCTCTACTGCTCGGAGGTGGCGCGCCGGGTCACGGATGAAGCTGTGCAGATCCACGGCGGCTACGGCCTGATGAAGGAGTTCGACGTGGAGCGCTTCTACCGGGACCAGCGCCTGCTCCAGATCGGCGAGGGGACCTCCGAGATCCAGCGTCTGGTCATCTCCCGGTCCATCGGCTGCTGACCCGCAGGCCGCGGATCAGTCTTCCTTCGCGTCTTTGACACGCGGCGGCTTGCCCGCCGCCAGCCAATCGAGGTAGGCGTCCACGAAGGGGTCGAGATCCCCGTCCATGACGTTCTGGATCTGGCTCGTCTGCTGGCCCGTGCGCAGGTCCTTGACCATCTGGTAGGGCATGAAGACGTAGGACCGTATCTGGCTGCCCCAGGCGATGTCCCCCATATCGCCGTAGTGCTTCTCCATGGCCGAGCGCTTCTTGTCGAGCTCTATCTCGTAGAGCTTGGCCTTGAGGAGCTTGGTGGCGTTGACACGGTTCTGAAGCTGGGAGCGCTCGGTCTGGCAGCTCACGACGAGCCCGGTCGCGAGGTGCGTGAGGCGGACCGCGGTCTCGACCTTATTGACGTTCTGCCCGCCGTGGCCGCCGGCGCGGAAGGTCTCGAACTTGACGTCCCCCTCCCCGAGCTGGATGTCAATGTCGTCCTCGATGTCGGCCAGCACGTCGATGGAGGCGAAGGAGGTGTGCCGCCTCTTGTTGGCGTCGAACGGCGAGATGCGCACGAGCCTGTGCACGCCCATCTCGCCCTTCAAGCACCCGTAGGCGTTGTCCCCGCGCACGAAGGCGGTGGCGCTCTTGATCCCGGCTCCTTCCCCCTTGAGCATGTCGGTCAGCTGAAACTCGAAGCCCCTGGCCTGCGCCCAGCGCGTGTACATGCGCAGGAGCATCTCGTTCCAGTCGCAGGCCTCGGTCCCGCCCGCGCCCGCGTGGAAGCTGATGATGGCGTCGCAGGGGTCCAGCTCGCCCGAAAGCTTGAGGCTCAGGTCCATGTCGTGCACGAGCTTGGACAGGGTCCCGAGGCCCTTGCGGGCCTCCGCGAGCTCGCCCTGGTCCTCGCACTCGGAGGCCAGGTCCAGGTGGGCTTTCAGGTCATCGACCGTCTGAGAGGCCTTCTCCCAGTTCTTGAGCCGGCTCTTGAAGTGGTTGAGCTCCTTGGATTTCTTCTTGGCCAGGTGGGAATCCGTCCAGAACCCGGGTTCGGCCGTCTCTGCCTCCCTGGATTCCACTTCCTTGCGGAGCTTGGGCAGGTCCAGAAGCTTGGCCATGCGGGAGAGCTTCTCGCGCTGCTCCCCCAGCTCGTCGAGCGTTTTCCTATAAAGGTCTTCGGCTGATCCCTTGAACATGACGATGGCCGCTGGAGATTGTACACTTTCCGCATGAGGAAAGGATTCTGGGTGGAGGAGTTCCCGGTCGGGGTCACGGTCTGTGACCGCAAGGGCAAGGGCCTGGAGATGAACGCAAAGTCCCGCGCCATCTTTGCCAAGGACGGCGGCGGCATGCTGGTCGGCAAGAGCATGCTGGACTGCCATCCCGCCCGGGCCCGCGCCAAGATGAAGCGCCTTCTGGCCTCAGGCAGGACGAACGTCTACACCATCGAGAAGAAAGGGAAGAAGAAGCTGATCTACCAGGGCCCCTGGTTCAAGGCTGGGAGGCTCGGAGGCTTAGTCGAGCTCTCCATCGAGCTCCCCGCCAAGCTGCCCCACAAAGGGGTCAGATCTTGAGATTTGAGTTTTCTCAGACGAGGCCTCGAAGCTCAGGACCTGATTACAGCCTGCTTGTCGTCGGGCGAAAACTCAAATCTCAAGATCTGACCCCATAAACCGGGCAGACCGGCGTCAGCGCGCCAAACCACGGCCTCGGCCAGTCGCCAGCGACGCTTTACCAACGCAACGAGCTCGGGCCGCACCACCCAGACCATGGGCTTGCGCCTCCCAGCCGCAAGGCTGTCCAAGGCCGGAGCCCAGCCGCGACCCTGAAGCTCCAGAGGGCCCACCTCATCGACCACGATCACATCCGCACCTTTCTCGAGAGCCGTCTCCAGGGCCTTCAAGCCGAAGGCGATCCCTTCGTCCGAGAACCTGAACTTCCCCTGGACCTGTCCGCCTTCCTTGCCTCCTGCCCGGCACAGGGCCCTGCGCTCGCCCGTGGCCAGGTCCACGATGTCGAAGCCAGCGCGCTTGCCGCCTTCCCAATAGCCCGGAGCGTGGATGCCTCCCACGGAGAGCCCGGAGGCTGCCAGGGCTTCGGCCAGCTCCCCGACGAGCTTGGATTTCCCCTCTCCCCTGCTGCCCGTGATAATGACGACGCGGCCCGTATCCAACCCGTCGAGCAGGGCCGGAGCCCTGGCAATGGCGGATGCCAGGGCTGCCACAGGCGAGATCGCGATCTGCCGGCCCGTGGGAAAGGAAGCGAAGACCTCGGGCAGGGTGTCAAAGGCCTGCTCCAGGGCCTCGAAGAACACCTTGCCCCTGCCGCCAGCCAGCCACGAGCGGATCGCGGGATTGCGCAGCTCCGAGCCCACGCAGGAGAACCCGATGGTCAGCACCACGGCCCGCAGGGCCATCTGCGCCCCTGCCTCCCAGCGCCCGAGGATGAGCCCGGCCAAGACCGAGACCACGAGGATGCCCAGCCAGAGGTTGAACCGCTTCATGATGGCACAAGCGCGTGGATAGGCTCGGACGCAGAGCCCGACATAGAGGAGCGTTCCGGCAGCCAAAGCCCAGACCGGCGCCTTCTGGCCGAGCGCCATGATGGCGACGATGAGCAGGAAGTGGAGGACCAAGACAGCCAGGGAATAGCGGTCATCGCCCGGAGCCCGGGCCTTGGGCGCTGGGGGCAGGGCTTTCTTATCCGTCGGCTTGCCGGAAGCGGACAGGCCCGCACCCTGGTATGAGCCCACGCGGATGCCGATGCCCGCCGCGACCACGCCCGCTGCCATGTGGCCTGCCCAGAGCCAGAGGAGAGGCTTCCAGGGGTCGATGGCTGAGGTCCCAAGCCACACCCGAAGACGCTCCAAGCCCTGCCCGTAGAGGGTCCAGGCGTCCGGCCCGTAATAGAGGAAGAAGCCTCCCACCTTCTGCACCAGGGCCCAGGACATGGCAAGGCCGCCCGCAAGCAGGTAGCCCGCGACGTTCGCGCCGCCGAGCAGCACCCCGAGTTCGAGCAGGAACCCTTCCATGGAGATGGCGACCATGGGGCCCAAAATGACCGCGCTCGGAGAGACCGACTTCATGGCCGCGCAGATGAGTCCCGCGCGCCAGAGCAGGCCCCGCTGGGGCCAGAGCCGGTGTCCGGCCACGAGGATGGCGATGCCGATGCCCGTGAGGATGTGCCCCCTCAAGGGCACGCGCGTGTTGTGAAAGAAGCTCCCAAGCACGATCTCGGAAGCGGCCCAGAGGCTGCCGAGCACCGCGGCCTTGCGCCACAGGCCGTCGCTGTCGGACGCCCGAGAAGGCTTCATGACGATATTCTAGCAAGCCCGGCGCAGGCCCGCAGGGTCGCGGCGTGGAGCGCCGCGGTCCGGTCCACGTCGGAGGAGTAGCCGCCGCCCAGGGTCACGGCCAGGGGAACGCCGGCCTTGCGGCAGGCTTCAACCACGAGGCGGTCGCGCTCGAGGATGCCGGCCTCGGTCAGGGCGAGCCCCCCGAGGAGGTCGCCGGCAACGCAGTCCACGCCGGCCTGGTACACGATGAGCCCTGGGCCCTGCTCGAAGACCCGGGGAAGGTGGCGGGCCAGGGCCGCCAGATACTCATCGTCGCCCGTCCCATCGGTCAGGCCCACGTCCAGACTGCTCCTCTCCTTCACCGGAGGGTAGAGGCTCTCCTGGTGCATGGAGAAGGTGAAGACCTCGGGCCTGTCCCGGAAGATGGCGGCCGTGCCATTGCCCTGGTGCGCGTCCAAGTCCACGACCGCCGCCTTCTTGACCCTGCCGGAAGCGAGCATGGCGGCCACGGCGAGCGCGATGTCGTTCAAGACGCAGAAGCCCTCGGCATGGTCGGCAAAGGCGTGGTGGCTGCCGCCTCCCACGTGCAGGCCGACCCCGCATCCAAGAGCGTGCTCCGCGGCCAGGACCGTGCCCCGCGCCTGGAGGCGGTGGGCCAGGGACACCGCTGGGGAGAAGGGCATCTCCATCAAGGTCTCGTCCTTGAGCGTCATCCGGCACCCAAGCGCCTTGTCGGTCCACTCGGGCGTGTGGACCAGGAGCAATTCTTCCCTGGAGGCGGGCTCGGGCTCGAAGAACTCCCCAGCCCCTTCCAAGAGGCCGGCGGCCAAGGCGAACTTCCTGGTCGGGAACACGTGATCCCCGATGTCCACCACGTACTTGGGAGAGAAGACGAACATCGGCCGCGTCCGGGGATGCGCCAAGCCGCTTGGAGAGGCCGCCGCGCCCTCCAGCGGATTCGTCATGCCTTCCGGAGGGCCAGCCGGAGTCCTGCCAGGGCCAGCACCAGCAGGCCGCAGGCCGCGCCGAACCAGTCCCCGTGCCGGCCGAAGAACGAGCCCTCCGGGAAAGGGTCCTCGCGGGGAAGCTCGGCATCGAGGCGTCCGCGGTCGTTCAACGCGAGCTTGGCAATCACGAAGCCCCAGGGGTCGATGACTCCCGAGATGCCGGTGTTGCCGCAGCGCACCACGGACACCCGGTTCTCGACGGCGCGGAAGAGATTCGAGCCGAAGTGGAGGCGCGGCCCCCAAGTCGCCCTGTACCACCCGTCGTTGGTGATGTTGATGACGACCCTGGCCCCGCGGCCGGCGTCGGCCCGGCTGTAGCGCGGGAAGAGCGCCTCGTAGCAGATGCTCACCCCGGTCCTGCCCAGTGGCGTGTCGAGGAGCTCCTGATGCACGGCGCCCGGGCTCAGGTCGCCCATCTGAGCCAGGAGGCCGATGTAGTCCGCGAGGAAGCGCAGCGGCACCCACTCGCCGAAGGGCACGAGCTGGCGCTTGTGATACGCTCCCTGGACGCGGCCGTCGGCCGCCACGAGGAGCGCGGAGCAGCGCCTCAGGCCGTCTTTTCCCTGGGAGACGACGCCCACGACCTGCGGCGCCCCGAGCTTGCGCGCCCAGTCCGAGACCAGCGGGGGCTCGGTGCCCTCCTCCACCATCCATGGCAGAGCCGACTCGGGCCAGATCACGAAGTCAGGCTTGACTGCCCGAGGCCGGGACAGGAGGTCCTCATAAACGTCCTTGATCTCAGCCTCGAACCGGCTGTCCCACTTGTGATACTGGTCGATGCTGGGCTGGACGAGCTCGATGTTGATCTTGGACAGCCTGTCTGGCGGCGCGACGCCCGCGGAAGTCCCAGTCCTCCGGAGGAATTCCTCTCTATGGGCAAGCTCGAATGTCCCGTAAGCCCAGACCCCGGCCAGCAGAGCCAGCACCAGACTGACGTTCAGGACGGACCGGCCCTCCTTGTCCCAGGCTTCCCGGAGCACGGCATTGGCAGCGAGCACGAGGAAACCCAAGGCATGCGGTCCGGCCAGGCCGCCGACCTGGATGAGGGACGGGAACTTGTACTGCGTGTAGGAGAGCAGGTCCACGGTCAAGCGCGGGGTCCACCAGGCGGACGCGGCCGTGACGCTTGTCCAAACCGCGGCCCAGACCCAGGGCCGAGTGATCCGTCCAGCCTTAAGCCACCAGCCGAGCACGCCGATCAGGGCCCAGTTGAAGCCAAGGAGCAGCGCCAAGGCAACAGGGCTGGCCACGGCCAGGAATGTTGGGATGCCGGCGTACGTGCAGGTCTGGTAGATCCAGTGGAGCACGACGCCGTGATACCCGGCGCCGGCTGCCAGGCCCGCGAAGAGCGCCTCCTTCCAGGAAGCACAGCGGAACCAGACCCCGAAGAGCGGGGCCAGGGACACCCAGGCCACGAGGCACAGGCCCGGCTTGGGGAGAGCGAACGCTGTCAGGGCCCCGCTGAGCAAGCAGAGCAACAGCTTGTCGAGTCCCATGCCCTTCTTTGCGCTTGAGGCGGCGTCAGTGGGACTGGAAGAAAGATGGCGACCTGTCGAGAGGGAATCCGTTGTTTTTTCAGCACTTGTTGCATGCTTACCACCAGCGCTGAAAGTAGACCCCATCAAAATTCTTGTTTTTGCGGCATTATTTTGTCGCAAGGTCGCCATTTTCGAATCCCTGCGAAGTACCTGTCCACCAATCCATCGGAGATCGATAGCTTTCTCGAATCCGCGAAACGCGAGCCAGTCCAAGATCGACAGACGCCCTGCTTGCGCCAGTCCGTCAATCGCCGACAGACGCCATATCCAGGCCAGCGATCCAGACCGACAGCCGCGATCTCCCTGCCAGCGAACCCACTGCCGGCCGCCGAGATGTCCCTGCCGGCCAGCTCAGTGCTGTCCAAGACTAGCTGCCGTGGCACTTCTTGTATTTCTTCCCGGACCCGCAGTAGCAGGGGTCGTTGCGGCCGATCCTCTTGACCTCGGCCTGCTGCCTGGGCTTGCTCAAGCCGGAGGGAGCGGGGCCGGATGGACCCGAGGATGGACCGGAGCCGGAATCCGGGCCGGAGCCGCCGCCCTCCCTGGAGTGCACGGGCTGCATGGGGGGCGGCGGAGGCATGCGCGGGGCCTGGACCTTGAAGACGTACTCCACGCTCTGCTCGCGGATCCTGCCGAGCATGACCTCGAACATGGCGAAGGACTCCTTCTGGTACTCGATCTTGGGGTCCTTCTGGCCGTAGGCGCGCAGGCCGATGGATTTCTTGAGGTGGTCGAGATCGTAGAGGTGGTTCTTCCAGGCCCGGTCGATCATCTGGAGAAGGACCATCTTCTCGATCTGCCGGAAGTCGTAGCCCTCGAACTCCGAGGGCCGCTTGGCGTAGATGTCCCGGATCTCGGCGAGGAGCTCGACGCGGAGCTTGTCCTGGGTCAGCGTCCTGAGCTCCTCGGGCGAGGGGTTGAAGGAGATGCCGAACATGCGGCTCAGGTAGGCGTGGAGGGAGGCGGCGTCCCAGCTCTCCGGGTACTTGTCCTCGGGCGCGAATGTCGCGAGCTTCTCCTCGACCTCCTCCTCGATCATCATCTCCACGCGCTTCTGGACCGACTCGCCGTCGAGGATCTCGTTGCGCAGGCCGTAGACCACCTGCCGCTGACGGTTCATCACGTTGTCGTATTCCTGGAGCTGCTTGCGGATGTCGAAGTTGTGGGTCTCGACCCGGCGCTGGGCCTGCTCGATCTGACGGCTGACCAGGGGAGACTCGATGACCTCGCCCTCCTGCATCCCGAGCCGCGCCATGATGGTGGCCAGGCGCTCGCCGCCGAAGAGCCGCATGAGCTCGTCGTCGAGCGCGAGGTAGAAGCGGGAAGAGCCGGGGTCGCCCTGCCGGCCGCAGCGGCCGCGGAGCTGGTTGTCGATGCGCCGGGCCTCATGGCGCTCCGTGCCCAGGACGTGCAGGCCGCCCAAGCCCACCACGACCTTGTGCTCCTCCGGGTCCTGGGGCGTGCCGCCCAGGAGGATGTCCGTGCCGCGGCCGGCCATGTTGGTGGCGATGGTGACGGCGCCCTTCCTGCCGGCCTGGGCGATGATCTGCGCCTCCATCTCGTGGTACTTGGCGTTCAAGACCTGGTGCGGAACGCCGATGTTGCGCAGCATGGCCGCGACCTTCTCGGACTTCTCGATGGAGCGGGTGCCGACCAGCACGGGCCGGCCCGCCTTCCAGAGCTCCGTGATCTCTTCGACGATGGCCTTGAACTTCTCCCTCTCGGTGCGGTAGACGTAGTCCGGGAAGTCAGCCCGGACCATCTTGTTGTGCGTCGGGATCTCGCAGACGTCGAGCTTGTAGATCTCGAAGAACTCGTCCGCCTCCGTCATCGCGGTGCCGGTCATGCCCGCCACCTTGCGGAAGAGCTTGAAGAAGTTCTGGAAGGTGATGGTGGCCAGGGTCTGGTTCTCCTCCTTCGGGGGGAGGTTCTCCTTGGCCTCGATCGCCTGGTGGAGCCCTTCTGACCAGCGGCGGCCCGGCATGAGGCGGCCCGTGAACTCGTCGACGATGATGACTTCGCCGTCCTTGACCACGTAGTCCACGTCCCGGCCGTAGAGGTGGTGCGCCCGCAGGGCCTGGGTGATGTGGTGGACCCACTCGCCCTCGAGGTCGTCGTAGAGGTTCGTGAGGTTAAGGAGCTTCTCGCACTTCTGGATGCCCTCTTCGGTGAGGACCGCGGAGTGGTTCTTCTCGTCGACGATCGCGTCGTAGCCCCGGCCGAGGTCCTCGCCGGCGTACTTCGCCTTGATCTCGTCCTCCTCCGTGATCTTGCGGACGTTGATGACCGGCATGATCTTGTTGATCAAGGCGTAGCGGTCCGTGGACTTCTCGGCAGCACCCGAGATGATGAGGGGCGTGCGCGCTTCGTCTACGAGGATGGAGTCCACCTCGTCGACGATGGCGTAGTTGAGCGGCCGCAGGACCCGGTCCTCGGCGTGCACGACCATGTTGTCGCGCAGGTAGTCGAAACCGACCTCGTTGTTCGTGACGTAGGTGACGTCGCAGCGGTAGGCGGCGTGCCGTTCCGAGTTGGGCATGTCGTGCTGGACGTAGCCCACGGTGAGGCCCAGGTACTTGTAGACCGGGCCCATCCACTCCGAGTCGCGCTTGGCCAGGTAGTCGTTGACCGTGACCACGTGCACCCCGCGTCCCGTGAGCGCGTTCAAGGCCACGGGCGCGGTGGCCACCAGGGTCTTGCCCTCGCCCGTGCGCATCTCAGCCAGCGAGTTATTGTGCAGGACCATGCCGCCCAGGAGCTGGACGTCGTAGTGCCGCAGGCCGATGGTGCGCTTGCCCGCCTCCCGGACCAGGGCGAACATCTCGGGGAGGACCTCGTCCAAGGCCGCCTGCTCGAGCTTCTTGTACTCCTCGAGCTCCTCCTCCTTGGTCGGCTCAGGCACGCCCTCCATGCGCTCCTTCACCCGGGCCCGGAGCTCCGAAACCTTGGCCAGTACCTCGCCTTCGGTGAGTTTCTCGAACTCGGCTGCGAAGCTGTTGGTGCGCTCCAGCGCGGACTTGTAGCGCTTGAGGTGGCGCTCGCTGGCGGTTCCGAAAAGGGCCTCAAAAAGCTTTTTTATCATATTAACGTCTGAATTCTAGCATTTCGTCCGGCATGGGGACTTTTGAGGCAGCGCATCCGGCAATCTTGATAGAATGGGCCCATGAAACGCTTTCCATCCATCCTCCTGCTGGCCTGCCTCGCACCCGGCCTGACGGGCTGCGCCACGGGGGGGTCCATGCCCGCCCGCCAGGACCCGTTCAGCGGCCTGGGACTGCCGCAGGCACGGACAGGCTACCCGGACTTGACCGTCGCGCTCGTCGCGTCCGCGAACACGCGGGCCACGGTGGATTTCAGCCACAAGAACCTGGCGGGCAAGATGACCGACGACTGGCTCAAGCAGGAGTTCGAGTTCTTCCAGCAGAACTTCGGCAAAGTCGTCCACGCGGGGTCCATCCCGGAGGCCTGGGCGGCCGAAGTCGACCTCGTGGCCGTCTATGACGTCTATGAGCAGTCCAAGATGTCCTGCAAGTATGACGAGACGGTCGTCTTCCTCCTTCCCAGCGGGGCCGAGCTCGACCGCGTCCACGGGGCGACAGACACCTCCATGCTGTTCGGGGGAAGCGATTGGCTGAGGAAATGCATCGGGGACGTGCAGTCCCAGATATCCAGCGGCATCAACGGCTCCAAGGCGCTCCGCGAGTTCGCGCAGAACAAGAAAGCCGGGACCCCGGCCGCAGGGCAGAGGCCGGCGGCGCCGGTCCTCCCCGACATCCTCCGCCCGTCGATGACCGCGAAGCAAGACGAGTCCGCCTTCGCGGTCGTGGTCGGCATCGAGCGCTACAGCCGCCTCCCCCAAGCCGACTTCGCGGAGCGGGACAGCCAAGCCATGACCGAGCACCTGCTCGCCATGGGAGTGCCCCGCCGGAACATCATCCACCTCTCCGGCCAGGAGGCCAGCTACTCGTCCCTCAAGAAATACCTGGAGTCATGGCTTCCAAAGAACGTCCAGCCCGGAAGCCGCGTGTTCTTCTTTTTTTCGGGCCACGGCGCGCCGGACATCGGGACCGGGGAGGCTTACCTCATGCCCTGGGATGGGGACCCCGCCTTCCTGAAGGACACCGCTTATCCCACGAAGCGCCTCTACGAACAGCTCTCGGCCCTCAAGGCCAAGGAGGTCGTCGTGGCCACGGACGCCTGCTTCTCCGGCGCCGGCGGGCGCTCGGTGCTGGCCAAGGGAGCCCGCCCGCTGGTCCTCAAGGTGGACGCTGCTCCCATCCCCTCCGGGAACATCACGGCCTTCGCGGCCTCGGCCGCGGACCAGATCACGAGCACCCTCGAGGACAAGGGCCACGGCATGTTCACCTACTATTTCCTCAAGGGCCTGGGCGGGGAGGCGGCCGACGCATCCGGCCGCGTCACTGCCAAGGGGCTCCTCGAGTACCTCAAACCCAAGGTCCAGGACGCGGCCCGCAGGCAGAACCGCGACCAGGAGCCGGCCCTCCACGGCCAGGGTGACCGCGAACTCGTCCGCTTCTAAGGAGACCCATGAGAACCCTCGGCATCATCGCCATCGCCACCTTCTGCGCCGCCACAGGCGACGCGTTCCTCAGCAAAGGCATGAAGCAGTTCGGGGACGTCTCGGCCTTCGGGCTCTCGCAGCCCTGGAAGATCCTGGGCATGTTCAGCGTCCCCTGGATCTGGGTCGGGGTGTGCTTCGCGGCCGGGTACTTCTTCCTCTATACCTCGGCCCTGTCCTGGTCGGACCTGAGCTTCGCCCAGCCCCTGACAGCCATGAGCTACATCTACGCCACGCTCATCGCGCGCTTCGCCTTCAAGGAGCACGTGGGACCCCTGCGCTGGCTGGGCGTGCTCGCCATCGTGGCGGGCGTGGTCCTCATCTCCCAGGACACCAGGCGCTCTCCGGCGCCCTAAGGCGCTACTTCCCCAGGACCGCGGGCTTGGCGCCGCCCAAGAGCTGGTCGTTGATCTGCTCAAGACTGGCCATGATGCTCTCCGTGGCCAGCATCTGGAGCAGGGTCTGGTGCACGGGCCTCTGCAGGAGCAGGAGGCTTGAAGCAGCGTCCACGGGCCCGTAGAGGGTCTTGTAGGACTTGGACGACGCCCCAACCCCGCGGCCCTCCCAAAGGAGGGTCTTGCCTTCCCCGTCATAGACCTTGCAGACGAGCTCGACCTCCATGGTCTTCTCGGTCGCCAGGCGGTCCCCGAGGTCGACCTTGGAGCCAGGGCCGAGGCTGAGCTTCACCACGCGGTCCATCTTCTTCCTGGAAGGATTCAGGACCATGCGCTCCTGTCCAGGAGCGACCTTGCCCTCCGGCGTGTGCAGGGAGACCTCCTGAAAGACCTGCTCCAAGGCCTTGCGGCCGTAGACCTGGACCGCGTAGTCCAGATGGAACCCGTTGCGCTTCTTCTTGGCGAGGTCCTGAAGCACGAACTTGTCCTCCGAGCCCTCGAGCATGAGCTCCGCGGTCAGGGGGATGCGCTCGCTTCGGCCCCTGAAATCCTCCCGGTCCGGGTGAACGTAGACGGCGCCGCCGCAGCCGGAGAAGATCGCCGCCGACGCCAGCAGGCACGCGGCTGTCAGATTATTGGTCCAGGCTTGGATGGTCATGGTTTCTCCTCAGGATTTTTCACAAAGGCCCGCAGGATGCGGTCGCCAGGCTCGATGCGGTCCACGACCTCCATCCCGGCCGTCACGCGGCCGAAGACGGTGTAGCGGCCGTCGAGGTGCGGGGCGGGCGCGTGGGTGATGAAAAGCTGGGACCCGCCGGTGTCCTTGCCCGCGTTGGGCATCCCCACCGTGCCCCGGTCGAAGGGAAGGGGACTGATCTCGTCGGGGAGGGTGTAGCCCGCGTCGCCCCAGCCGCTGCCGCGCGGGTCGCCGCCCTGGATGACGAACCCGGACACGACCCGGTGCCAGGTCGTGCCGTCGTAGGACCCGGAGCTCGCCAAGGCCGCGAAGCTGGCGGCGTGCGACGGCGCCTCCGCGCAGGCCAGGGCGATCTCGATCTCCCCCTTCTCGGTCTCCAGGACCACGACGACGCCGCTCGGCGGCGGAGGGAATGGGGCGTGCTGGCGGGACCGGACCGGAAGGCCTCCGTTGCGCGGCAGGCGCCGGCCCTCCGGGTGGGCGCGGTCGATGGCCTCGAGGGTCTCAAGGATCTGCCCGGCCAGCTCCGAGAACTCCTTGGCGGCCCGGCCCTTGAGGGCCGCGGACAAGGGCTCGATGAAGGACGCGGACTTGCGCGCCCCAGCGGCGTCGACGGCCGTGCCGAGGACCTCCAGCGGGACCCCGGGGTCCGTGAGGACCGCGGCAAGCTCGGCATCGGAGAAGGCGGCGGTCGACGCGGCCACGGCCTCGAGCGCCGCGGCCGCGATCCTCGGGTCCTGGTCCTTGAGCCCCTCACGGAGCGCGTCGGCTCCGCCGGCGAGCCCCTTGAGCGCCAGATAGGCCCGGCTGCGCACCCAAGGGTGCGGATGGGTCCGCTCCTTGAGGAGCAGGGGCACGGACCCATCCTTCACGACCCGGGCCAGGGCCTCCACGGCCGCGGCACGAACCAATGGGGAGCCTTCGGAAAGAAGCGGCATCAGCCTGGCCGCCAGCTCAAGCCCTTCCGAAGCCCCGATTGCCTCGGCTGCCGCGGCCCGCACATGGGGCGACTCGTCCGAGAAGAGCGCCGGCCCGACGAGGTCCGGCCGGCCCGCGCTCCCCAGGGCCTTGACTGCCTCGGCCCGAACCAGGGGGTGTCCATCCGCGAGACGGGCCTCCAGCGCCGCGACAGGCGCAGCGGGCCCGAGCTGGCCGAGAGCCCGGACCGCGAAGAACCGCGTCCACAGATCCTCGTCCTTGGCAGCGGCCTCGAGGCCGGCCCCAGCCCGGGGCTCTGGCCAGCGGGAGAACGCGTAGACCGCGCGCCAGCGCACCCCGGGGTCGGGATCGCCGAAGGCCCGGACCAGCCCCTCGACGCTCGACGTGGAGAGGTCCGGCGCCCTCTTAAGGAATTTCAGCCGGAACAGGCCCAGGGCCGCCTCCCCCCGCAGGCGCGGGTCGGAAGCGCTCAGGAGTCCGGCCAGGGTCCGCTCCGCTCCCTTTCCCCCGGTCTTGCCGAGACTGGCAGCCACCATGGGCCGCAGGTCCGAGCCGGCCTTGACTGCCAGGCTGGCCAAAGAGGAGGAGACCTTCGCCCGTTCCGCGTCCGAAAGGACGTCGGCCATGGCGGTCTGACCCAAGGCGAAGACAGCCGCGGCCCGGCCTGCGGGATGGCGGTCATAGAGGCCCACGGACAGGGCCCGCACGTACGCGGGAGACTGGATGCGGCCCATGGCGGAGAACGCCGCGGCCCGGACACCAGGGTCGCGGGAATAGGCCAGCCGGCGCAGGACCGCCGAATCCTGGACCCGGGCAGCCTCTTGCGAGCGGATGTCCTCAAGGACGGACTCCCCGACGGGAGCCTGGCCGCCCCGAGCCTGGGCCGGCGAGCCGGCGCGGACAGGGACGCAGAACAGAAGCATCGCCAGAAAGCCGGGGAGCGCTGATTCTCTCATGGAAAGGATTATAATATTCCAGCCACACCCCCACAACCATGAGACGCTCCACTTGCCTCGCGCTCCTGACCCTGGCCTTCGCTGCGGGCGGGTGCGTTTCCCTCGACGAGCCCCAGATCCCCGCAGGCGCGGTCCGGTCGGACCAGCGCACCGCGGTCATCGTCTACGCCCCTCCCGGCCCCTGGGTGACGCAGGACGAGGACACGAAAGCCGAATCCGCGGCGAAGATCCTTCCAGGGGTAGGACAGTTCATGCAGTCGGTCCAGGACGACAGCGACCTCAAGACCGCCAAGGAGCTGAGGCAGTACTACGAGACCTGGCCGGGGCTCGAATCCTTCCACGGAGCCCTGACCGCGGAGCTGCGGCGGGCGGAGTATCCAGGGACCCCGGTCTCCTGGGCCGAGACCGGCGCCCCAGCCCACGTCCTGGAGCGCTTCAACCGGTCCGAGAACGTCCTGGACTGGAGACGCCGCTACTTCCTCGCCAGCCAGCTCGACCTCAGGAGCCTCCGGGACTACTCCCAGGTGCTCGAGCTCGACGGACATCTCGTCCTGGAGGTCAACCTCCAGTACGGGCTCATGAACAACGCCGAGGGAAACTCCTACCCCTTCCTGAGCTCCTTCAGCCGGCTCTACCGGGCCAACACCATGAAGCTCCTGTGGAGCCGTTCAGACTCGACGGACGACAAGACCGAGCCCCGGAACATCTACGAGTTCAAGTCCTCGCCCTCGCTCCTCTCGGAGAAGCTCGCCAAGCTCGCCCCAGGGCTCGCGGCCTCCATCGCCGGCGCCCTGCGCACCGCGATGTCCACAGCCTCGGCCGACCCCGCCTCCGCCGCCCCTGGCGCCCCAGCCCCCGGCGCCCCGGCCCCTGCGATGGGCAGCGGCA
>JBAZSR010000068.1:0-17235 GCA_041662295.1 Elusimicrobiota bacterium
CGAACCCGCTCTTCGACAGGAAGTTCGACTCGATGGGCGGGGTCAGCCTCTACGATCTCTACATGGCCGAGGGCCGGGGACCCAAGGTCCTTGGGCAGGCTGTGTGGGTCCGGTACGCGGCCCTCGACCTTCTGGGCTTCCAGATGCCTTTCAGCAAGCCTAGGCGCTACAGCCTCCGTCGCGGCCGTTGAGTCCCGTTCCGTAGGGTGTAGAGGGAGACGCCCTCGGCCTCGTCTGTCCGGACGAGCTCGAAGGAGCGCTCGTCCGCCGCGTACGCGGCCAGGCGGTCGTAGAACAGGCGCGTCGGGTCCGTGACGCCCTTGGCGGTCGGGATGAAGCCGGCGTCGCGGACCACGATCCACCGGTATCCGCCGGACCTGAACTTTTCCGTGAAATCCCGCGGCCCGCTGGAAGGAAGGAAGATGCTCCCCTTGAGGCCCGTGAAATAGTTGATTCTCACCATGTCTAATGACACGACGCGGTCGTCGGGCCGGCTTTGGGCCTTGAGCCAGTCATAGGCTGCGTGGGGCACGATCAGGGGCTGGGAGAGCGATGTCCGGACCGTGCGGGCCAGTCCCGGGAGGTTGGATGCCAGGGCCAGAGCGGCTGCGGCGAGCAGTGCCCGGTTGTGGAATCGCTCCGGAAGGATCCGGCGCAGACCCTCGAGACAGAGGATGACGAAGGCCGGGACCATGGGCGCGATGTAGCGCGGCGCCTGGTAGGAATAGCCCGCGCACACCAGGAAGTGTCCGACGCAATAGAGGGCCAGGAACCGATGCAGGCCGCTGAGCCTGTTGTTCCATGCGCCCGCAGCGAAGAGGACGAGGCCTCCTGCCATGAAGGCCCATTCAAGGAAGCCCGTGGGAGAGGCGAAGGTCGGCAGATAGAGCGCGGTCAGGGCTGTGAGGCCCTTGAGGTAGAGATGCGCGTTCTGCAGGACGCTGCCGAGAGCCGTGATGAGTCCGCCCTCCAGCATGGGCGCCCAATAGAAGCCGTAGAAGGTCACCTGCCCGAGATGGGCGGCAAGATAGAGGGCGCAGGGCAGGACGGCCGCGGCCGCGCCCAGGAAGAACCAGAGGATGGGGCGCCAGCGTCGGGCGAGGAGGGGTTGGAGCAGGATCGCGATGGACGCCGCGGCCCCGATGGAGCGCAGGAGCACGAGGAAGCCTGCGAGCGCTCCGATGCAGGCCCAGAGCCATGGTTCCTCGGACACGGACCAGGAGCGCTTGAAGAGGAGGAAGGCGATGAGCCCGAGGATGAAGAGATAACCCGGCTCACCCATGATGTTGCCGCTGAAGGTGAGCGTGAAATCGCACAGGAAGAGCAGCGAGAGGAGGGCCCATCGCTGGGGGCCTAGGAAGCGGTCCCGGACCGTCAGGTAGAGGAGGAACAGCCCCGAGAAGGAGAGGCACGCCATGAAGAGCTTGAGCAGGAGCACGGGCCTGCCGAAGAGGGCCAGAAAGGGCATGAGCAGGGCCGGCACGCCCCAGTTCATGGAGACCTCGAGCTGCGGCGGGTGGTGCCAGGCCCGAAGGAGCGAGCCCTTGAGCATCTGCTCGGCGAAAAGAAGCCAGTTCATGTCGTCCACATACTGGCCGAACATCACCGCGTTGCAGGAGAGCAGGTAGAGGCCGAGGAGCGCGCCGCCGGCCAGGAGGGTCCCGCGGTTCGGGCCCGGCATCAACCGCGGGGCTTGCGCTCTTGGGCGATCAGGGGGTCGATGAGGCGGTAGACGGCCTTGACCGACTCGTCGGCCCAGAGCGGGTGGTGCCGGGCCATGAGCCAGAGCGCCCGGCCGGCCTTGGCCAGGCCCAGGGCCGGGGCAGGGACGAAGGTCCTGCGGTAGAGGGGGGAGGACGTGGCCTTCTCGCCCAGCTCCTTGAGCATGAACTCCCGGGCCGCCTTGGGCTGGAGGCTGCGCAGGAGGTAGTTGGCCACCTCGTAGACGAGCTTCTCCTTCTCAACGGCGAGCACGTCCGGCGGGGTGTTCCCCGCGACCAGGGCCTCCACGGCTTCGGGGTACTCCTCGATCCACTTGTGCGTGACCTGGCCCTCGTGGATGCGGCGCACGGCCAGGGGCTTGCGGATGACCCCCACCTCAACCCCGTCGGCCAGCATGCGGGCGTAGAGTTCGTTGTCGAGGATGACCATGTCCTTGCGGTAGTGGCCGTACTTCTCGTAGAGCGCCCGCGGGATGGCGAGGTTGGTGGTCAGATACGGCAGGAACTCCTCGCCCACCGCGTAGTGGCCCGGGACCCTGCCTTCGGCGATGGGACGGTCCGGGTCGAAGGCGGTGCCGATGATCCTGCCGTAGCGGTGAAGGTATCCGTTGGAGAAGAGGAAACCGACCCCGGGCTTGGCCTTGACGTAGTCCGCGAACGCCTCGAGGCGCTCAGGCAGCCAGAAGTCGTCGGAGTCGATGTTCGTCACCCAGAGCCCGGCGGCCATCCCTAAGGCGAGGTTGCGGCAGTGCATGTTGCCGATGTTCTTGGGCAGGCGATGGTACTTGATGCGTGGGTCCTTGGTCCAGGCCTTGATCATCTCGGGCGTGTCGTCGGTCGAGCCGTCGTCCACGATGAGGACCTCGAAGTCCTGGAAGGTCTGGTTGACGACCGTGGTCAGGGCCCCTCCGATCATGTGGGCCCGGTTGTAGGTCGGCAGGACGATGGAGAAGAAAGGGGGGCCTATCCGCATGGGACCATTATACTCATTGAGTATGATACGATTACAGGATGAGAGCCCGAGAAGCGTTCCTCCTGTCGTGCGCGCTGTCTCTGGCGCAGGCCGCCTGGGCCGCGTCCAAGCCCCCTGCCCCGGCAAAGGCCAAGGCCGCCGCTCCGGCCAAGGCCGAGGACCCTTATTTCTCCAACGCCGACCAGGCCTTTTGCATGAAGAAGGCCGGCGGCAAGGAGACCGACCCCGTCTTTCCCGCCTGCAAGGCCACCCGCGTCTTCGTCCAGAAGACCCTGAAGGAGGGGCCTGGCAGCGCGGTCATGCTGAAGGGCTTCAAGTGGGACTACGTCCGCGGGGACAAGGAGCATGACGTGTGCACCGCGTATCTGGCGCGGGTCGCCTACTACTTCCCCTTCCTCGAGGACTACTACGCGGGCGTCCAGGAGGACGCAATCTACCGGAGACTCGCCGAGAAGGTCGCCAAGGCCGTGGCGGATTCCCCGAGGAAGAAGAAGAACAGCCCGCTGAGCGCCGAGCAGATCAAGGGCCTGGTCACGAACTTCCGGTCCCTCAAGCTCACGGAAGCGGAAAAGAAAATCGGCAGGGAGATGGACGAAAACCTGGATAAGTACCACGAAGAGGTGGTCGGCGAGATCATGGCCGCGGACCCCGGCCTCGGGGAGGATCACGACCTGACGCCGGAGGATGCGGGCCGCTTGGAAGCGATGATGGAGGGGCACCGCATCGACGTCTTCAAGGCCGCCGCGGCCCGGTACGGGCTGAGGATCGAACAGCTCCGCGACATCAGCTTCAGGTTCGATGACCAGGAGTAAGGGGAAGGTTCCGCGCCGGTGAAGACATCGCGGGGCAAGCCGCACCCCCTGGGCGCGACGCCCGGACCGGGCGGGGTGAACTTCTCGGTGTTCTCCCAGAGCGCGACAAGCATCGAACTCCTCCTCTTTGAGAGCCACGACAGCCCCGAGCCCGCCGAGGTCCTCGCGCTCGACTGCGAGCTCAACCGGACCTTCCATTTTTGGCATATCTTCGTGGAGGGCCTCAAGCCCGGGGCGCTCTACGCCTACCGGGTTCGGGGGCCCCAGGAGCCCGAGCGCGGCCTGCGCTTCGACCCGGACAAGGTCCTTCTCGACCCCTACGGCCGCGGCGTCAGCCGCCTCCTCTGGGACCGGGCCGCGGCGTGCGTGCCGGGTTCGAACTTGCGCAGCTCCATGCGTTCCGTGGTCGTCGACCTCGCGGCCTACGACTGGGAGGGCGACCAGCCGCTGGGCCGCCCCCTGTCCGAGACGGTCCTCTACGAGCTCCATGTGGGCGGATTCACCCGCTCGCCCTCCTCGGGCGTGTCGGCTCCGGGCACGTTCCGAGGCGTGGTCGAGAAGATCCCGCACCTCAAGTCCCTGGGCGTGACCGCGGTGGGCCTCATGCCCGTGACCCTTTTCGACGACCGCTCCGTGCTCCGCCGGGGCGGGGACAACCAGCCCTTGCGCGAGTACTGGGGCTATGACAGCCTCTCCTTCTTCGCCCCGCACCCGGGCTACTGCGCAGCTCCCGAGGAAGGTCGGGGCGTCGACGAGTTCCGGGACATGGTCAAGGCCCTGCACCGGGCCGGCATCGAGGTGGTCATCGACGCCGTGTTCGGCCACACGGGCGAGGGCGGGCCTGACGGTCCGTGCGTGAGCCTGCGGGGCCTTGAGAACGCGGCCTACTACCACCTCGTGCCCGGGCGGCCCAAGGACTACCTGGACTACGCCGGACAGGGCAACATGCTCAACTGCGGCCACCCCGTGGTCGAGCGGCTCATCATCGACTGCCTCGAAGCCTGGGTCCGGGACATGCACGTGGACGGGTTCCGCATCGGCGAGGTCTCGGTCCTTGCCAGGGGCGAGGACGGGGGCCCCCTGCGCTGGCCCGCACCGCTTTGGGACATAGAGCTCTCGCCGGTCCTGGCGAGGACCAAGCTCATCGCCGAGTCCTGGGACGCCGGCGGGCTCTGTCAGGGCGGAGAGTTCCCGGCGGCCCGCTGGGCCGAGTGGAACGCCCGCTTCCGGGACGATGTCCGGCGCTTCGTGCGCGGCGACCCGGGCCTGGTCGGCAGCGTGGCCAGCAGGATCGCGGGCAGCGCGGACCTTCATACCGGGCCCGGCCACCGGCCGGGCAATTCAATCAACTTCGTGACCAGCCACGCGGGCTTCACCCTCGACGACCTCGTCTCCTACAACGGCCGGCAGAACCAGGCCAACGGCGAGGACAACCGCGACGGCCCGGCGGAGAACTTCAGCTGGGACTGCGGCCGGGAGGGCGAATCGGACGATCCCGAGGTCGAGCGCCTTCGGCTGAGGCAGATCAAGAACTTCGCCGCGGTCCTCCTGTTGTCCCAGGGCGTGCCCATGCTCCGCGGCGGCGACGAGCTGCGCTCCAGCCAGCAGGGGAACAACAACGCCTGGTGCCAGGACGGACCCCTGGCCTGGCTCGACTGGGAGCGCGGGGAGCGCCGGCCGGAGGCCCTCGGGTTCTTCCGGGCCATGATCGCCTTCCGCAGGGCCCACCGTTCGCTCCAGCGCGAGCGCTTCTTCGACGGGTCCTTCAACGAGCGGGGCGTGAAGGACATCTCCTGGCACGGCTGCGCATTGGATTCTCCCGGCTGGCAGGATCCCCAGGCGCGCGCCCTGGCCTTCACCCTGGCCGGGTTCGACGGGGAGGAGGACCTCCACGTCATGATGAACATGCACTGGGAGCCCCTCTATTTTGAGCTGCCGCGCGTGGCGGGCCGGCGGTGGCTCCGGGCCGTGGACACCTCGGTGGGCGCGCCGGACGACGTCCTGCCTCCGGGCCGGGAGAAGCCCGTCTCGGAGCGGGAGTGCCGCGTGGACTGGCGCAGCGTGGTCGTGCTGGTCTCCCGCTGAGGCGGCTCGCTGCGGCTCTTTCGTTGCAGGAAAAACATATATAATTGCGCCATCAGTCCTCCCTCGACCCGGGAGGCGAAGCAAGGAGAATTCCATGCAGAAGCCTGCGATCAAGCCTAAATGCCCGAATTTCTCATCCGGCCCGTGCGCCAAGAGGCCAGGGTGGACCGTCGACGCCCTGAAGGACGCCCTGGTGGGCCGTTCCCACCGGTCCAAGGAAGGCAAGGCCAGGTTGAACGAGGTCTCCGAGCGCATGAAGCGGGTCCTCGGCCTGCCCGCGGACTACCGCATCGGCGTGGTGGCCGGGTCCGACACCGGCGCGGTCGAGCTGGCCATGTGGACCATGCTGGGCTCTCGGCCCGTGGACATGTTCGGCTGGGAGTCCTTCGGCAAAGGTTGGATCACGGACGCGGTCAAGCACCTCAAGCTCCCCAACGTGCGTGAGTTCAAGGCCGACTACGGCAAGCTCCCGGACCTCTCCCAGGCCGACCCCAAGCATGACGTTGTGTTCACCTCCAACGGCACGACCTCAGGGGTCAAGGTCCCCAACCTCGACTGGATAGCCAAGGACCGCGAGGGCATCACCATCTGCGACGCTACCTCGGGCATCTTCGCCATGGAGCTCGACTACGCGAAGCTCGACGTCATCACCTTCTCCTGGCAGAAGGTCCTGGGCGGAGAGGCCGGCCACGGGGTCATCGTCCTCTCCCCGCGCGGGGTCAAGCGCATGGAGGAGTCTGAGCCTAAGGCGCCCTGGCCGCTCCCGAAGATCTTCCGCTTGAACGCGGAGGGCAAGCTCAAGCCCGGCGAGCTCGAGTACAACACGGTCAACACGCCGTCCATGCTCTGCGTGGAGGACGCCATCGACGCCTTGAAGTGGGCCGAGTCCATCGGAGGCTGCAAGGCCCTCGTGGCCCGCTCCAACGCCAACCTCGCGGCCTTCGAGCGCTGGGTCGAGAAGTCGTCCTGGATCGGGTTCCTCGCTGAAACCAAGGCCATCCGCTCCAACACCTCCGTCTGCTTCAAGATCACTGCGGACTGGTTCCAGAAGCTCCCTGATGAGGAGAAGGCCAAGGCCGCCAAGAAGATCACCGGCATGCTCGACAAGGAAGGCGTGGCCAAGGACATCAACTCCTACGGCAAGGCCCCGGCCGGCATCCGCGTCTGGTGCGGGGCCACGGTGGAGACCTCGGATATCGAGGCTCTCACCCACTGGCTGGACTGGGCCTATGAAGAGGTCGCGAAGGAATATTCCAAGGAGGCCGTGAAATGATGAAGGTCCTGATCGCCGACAAAGCCGACTCCATCTGCGAGAAGGTGCTCAAGGCCAAGGGCCTCGAGCCCGTGGTCAAGACCGGCATGAAGCCCGAGGAGCTCAAGACCTGCATCGGGGACTACGAGGCCATCATCGTCCGCTCGGCCACGACCCTCACGGCCGAGCTGCTCAAGGCCGCCTCCAAGCTCAAGGCCGTGGCCCGGGCCGGCAGCGGGGTGGACAACATCGATGTGCCCGCCTGCACGGAGAAGGGCGTGGTCGTGATGAACACGCCCTTTGGCAACACGGTCTCCACCGGGGAGCACGCGGTGGCTATGATGATGTCCTTGGCGCGGCACATCCCCCAGGCCAACGCCTCCACCCACGCGGGCAAGTGGGAGAAGAAGAGGTTCGAGGGCGTCGAGCTCACGGGCAAGACCCTCGGCATCGTGGGCTGCGGCAACATCGGCGGGGTGGTCGCGGACCGCGCCATGGGCCTCAAGATGAAGGTCGTGGTCTACGACCCGGTCATGACCGCGGAGCGGGCCCGGGAGCTCGGCGTCGACATGGTGAGCCTTGAAGAGCTCTACGCCAAGTCGGACTTCATCACCTACCACGTGATCATGCATGCCAGCACCAAGGGCATGCTCAACAAGGACGCCATCGCCAAGATGAAGAAGGGCGTGCGCATCGTCAATTGCGCGCGCGGGGGCATCATGGTGGAGGAGGACGTCAAGGCCGCTCTTCAGAGCGGCCAGATCGCGGGCTTCGCCTGCGACGTGTACGCCAAGGAGCCGGCCACCGAGCACATCTTCTTCGGCATGGAGAACGTGATCTGCACCCCGCATATCGCGGCCTCGACCAAGGATGCGCAGATCACCGTGGCCAGGCAGGCTGCGGAGCAGATCGCGGACTACCTCCTGACGAACAAGATGACCCACGCGGTCAACGGCAAGGACCTCTAGAGACCATGGCCAAGCTCCCGCTGTTCAGTCCCCTCCAAGGGATCCGCCCCGCCAAGGGCAGGGCGCAGGAGGTGGCCGCGCCTCCCTACGATGTCCTGGATTCAGAGGAGGCCCGGGAGCTCGCGAAGGGCAAGCCCTGGAGCTTCCTGCACGTGTCCAAGCCCGAGATCGACTTCCCTCCAGGGGCGGACGTCTACTCCGACGCCGTCTACCGGAAGGCTGCCGACAACTTCAAGAAGATGCTCGACGGAGGGGTCCTCGTCCGGGAGAAGGCTCCTTGCTTTTACGTCTACCGCATGAAGATGGGAGAGCATGTGCAGACCGGGCTGGTGGTGGGCGCGTGTGTCGAGGACTACGACGCCAACCGCATCCGCAAGCACGAGTTCACCCGGCCGGTCAAGGAGGAGGACCGGGCCAAGCAGATCCGTTTCGTCGGCGCCCAGACCGGGCCGGGCCTGATCGCCTACAAGCAGCTCCCGGCCGTGGACGCGATCATCAAGGCCAAGGTCTCGGAGAAGCCCGAGTTCTCGGTCGAGGGCGCGGCTGGCGTCATCCACACCCTCTGGGTCATTATCGACAAGGCCGCCATCGACACCATCGTCAGGGAGTTCGAGTCCCAGAAGGCCGTCTACATCGCTGACGGCCACCACCGCTCCGCCGCGGCCTCCAGGGTCGCGAAGTACATGAAGGAATCCCGCGGCAAGGCGCACACCGGCAAGGAGCCCTACAACTACTATGTGGCGGCCGCCTTCCCCGCGGATGAGATGAGGATCTGGGACTACAATCGGGTCGTCAAGGACTTGAATGGCATGACTCCCGAGGCCTTCCTGGCAAAACTCAAGGGCTCGTTCTCGGTGGCCAAGACCAACGGCCAGGCCAAGCCCTCGGCCCCCCGGGAGTTCGGCCTGTACCTGGCCGGGTCCTGGTACCTCATGAAGCCGACGGCGAAGACCCCGGCCAGGGCCGATGATCCGGTCCGATCGCTCGACGTGGCCGTGCTCTCGGATCTGGTGCTCGACAAGATGCTGGGCATCGCGGACCTGCGCAAGTCCGACCGCATCGACTTTGTGGGCGGCATACGGGGTTTAGGCGAGCTTGAAAAGAGGGTGGACTCAGGCGAGATGAAGGCCGCTTTCGCGCTCTTCCCGCCTTCGCTGGGCGACCTCTTCGCGGTGGCGGACGACAACCAGGTGATGCCGCCGAAATCGACCTGGTTCGAGCCGAAGCTCGCCGACGGCTTGGTCTCCAACCCCCTGCTGTAGATGCCCGATCCTCGCTGTCGCGCCGTGTTCCTCGACCGCGACGGCGTTCTCATCGAGGACACGGACTATGTGCGGAGCGTGCGCCAGCTCAAGGTCCTGCCGGGCGTTGGGAAGGCCGTTGCTCGGCTCAATAGGGCTGGCCTCAAGGTCATCGTGGTCAGCAACCAGTCCGGGGTGGGGCGGGGCTACTTCTCCCTGAGGACCCTCCAGCGGATCAACGCCGAACTCAGGCGGCGGCTCAAGGAGGACGGGGCGAAGCTCGACGCGCTCTATTACTGCCCGCACCTTCCGCCGGGCAGGGGCGTCCGGCCCTGCGGCTGCCGCAAGCCCGAGATAGGGCTTGTGGAAAAAGCCCGGGCGAGGTTCGACTTGGACCTGTCCGCCAGCTTCTTCATCGGGGATTCCACCACGGACGTGCAGACGGCCAAAAACGCGGGCTGCGTCCCGGTCCTGGTCCGGACAGGGAAGGGAGGCCGGGACGCGCGGTTCCGGGCCAGGCCGGAAAAGGCGTGCCCGGATCTGGCCGCGGCCGTGGATTGGATCCTGGGGAGGCTGTCCCGCTGATGGAGGCGGCCATCCTCGCCGGAGGCAGGGGCGTGCGCATGCGGCCGGCCACGGACGACTGCCCCAAGCCCATGCTCCCGATCGGGGGAAGGCCTCTGCTCGAGCATCAGCTGGAGTGGCTCAAACGCTCGGGCGTGACCGAGGTCCACCTCTGCCTGGGTTATAAGGCCGAGTCGGTCCGGGATCATTTTGGGGACGGCTCCCGCTGGGGACTGGCCCTGAACTACTCGGTCGAATCCTCGCCCCGCGGCACGGCTGGCGCCATCAAGGACCTCAAGGACTGGAAGGGAGAGGACCTGCTCGTGGTCTACGGCGACCTCTTCATCGACATGGACTTGGGCAGGCTCTCCGCGTTCCACCAGGGACGGCCCGGGGCCGCGACCCTCGTGGTCTGGAACACGGACCACCCCCATGACTCGGACCTGGTGAAGGTGGAGGACGGCAGGGTGGCCGGCTTCTACCGCGACCCGAAGGCCGAACCGAAGGGGCAGCTCGCCCTGGCAGCGGTCTGGGTCGTGCGCAGGCCGCTCCTGGCCCTGGCGCAGGCGGACACGCCCTCGGATTTCGGCAGGGATGTCTTTCCCCGTGCCCTTGCCGAGGGACTGCCGCTCAACGCTTACGTGACGGACGAGAGGATCGACGACGTGGGCACGTTCGAAAGGCGTGAAAGGTTCCTCAAGAAGTGGGAGAATAGACAGGGATGATCATCTCAAGGACGCCTTTCCGCATCAGCTTCGCCGGCGGAGGCACGGACCTCGCCGCCTACTACCGCAAGCGGCCCGGCGCCGTGGTGTCCACGGCCATCAACAAGTACATGTACGTCACGGTCAACCGCTACTTCGAGGACAAGATCATCCTGAAGTACTCCAAGACCGAGCTCGTGAACTGCGCCGACAAGGTCCAGCATCCCATCCTGCGCGCCTGCCTGCTCAAGACCGGGCTGCACCGGGGCGTCGAGGTCACCTCCATGGCCGACGTGGTGGGCGGCACGGGCCTGGGGTCCTCCTCGAGCTTCACCGTGGGCGTCCTGCACGCCCTGCACGCCTACAAGAGCGAGTTCATGACGGCCGAGGAGCTCGCCCGCGAAGCCTGCGAGATCGAGATCGAGCGGCTCAAGGAGCCCATCGGCAAGCAGGACCAGTACATCGCGGCCTACGGGGGCTTCCAGTTCACGGAGTTCATGTCCGACGGCAAGGTGCGGGTCGACCCCCTCATCTGCCCGGCAGGGGCCGTGGAGGAGCTCCGCGAGAGGCTGGTCCTGCTCTACACGGGCGTGCGCCGCAAGGCCGGACCCATCCTCAGGCGCGCCCGGGCCAAGTTCGACCAGAACGATGCCGTGCTCGAGCGCATGCGGACCCTGGCCGACGAGGTCCGCCGCGAGCTCCAGGCCGGCCGGGTCGACTCCGTCGGACCCATCCTGCACGAGGGCTGGGAGCTTAAAAAATCCTTGGCCCACGGCATCACCAGCACGGACATCGACGCCGCGTACCGGACCGCCCTGCGCCACGGCGCCACGGGCGGCAAGATCGTGGGCGCGGGCGGGGGCGGGTTCCTGCTCCTGTTCTGCCCGAAGCGCAAGCGCTCCCGCGTGACAGCGGCCCTCAAGGGCTGGAGGGAGATCCCGTTCGAATTCGAGCCCGAGGGGTCCAAGATCATCTATGTCAGCAAGTAAGATCAAGCCGGTCAGGCCGGGCAGCTTCCACAACACGGGGCCGGGCGGCCTCGGTCCCGAAGAGTTCGCCCGCTGGTACCGAGCCTCCTGCGCGTCCGCCTGGGACGGGGTGGACGTGAGGAAGCTCTCCTCCATCGCCAAGGAGCTCCTCAAGGTTCGCGACAGCGGCCGCAAGGTCCTGGTCATGGGCAACGGGGGCTCGGCCGCCATCGCCTCGCACATCGCGGTGGACCTCTCCAAGACGGCCCGGGTGCCGGGCCGTCCCCTCATCCGGGCCGTGGCCCTGACCGACAACGTGGAGTTCCTCACGGCCGTGGCCAACGACAAATCCTTCGACGACATCTTCGTGGCCAAGATGGAGTCCCTGCTCGAGCCCGGCGATATGGCGCTCCTCATCAGCGGCTCGGGCAACTCCGCCAACCTCATCAAGGCCGCCAAGTACGCCCGGAGCCGCGGGGCCCGCACCGTGGCACTGCTCGGTTTCGACGGAGGCCGGCTCAAGGGCTTGGTGGACCTCCACCTCCTCGTGCCCTCGGACCAGTACGGCGTCATCGAGGAGCTCCACATGGGCATCGGCCACATCCTGACCTTCTACGTCAGGCAGCTCAAGAAGGCCTGAGCCTTGATCAAGGGACTCCTGATCGCCCTGGCCGCCGCGGCCGGGCTCTTCTGCGTCGTCGGGGTCCTCCTGCCTCCGGGCTACGACATCATCCGGTCCAGGGAGATCAAGGCGCACCCCATCAAGGTCTACCTCTGGGTGGGGGAGCTGCGCTCCTGGCCGCAATGGTGGCCCTGGACGGACCTCGGCCCGGCCGCCAAGTTCTCCTTTGGGCCCAAGACCTCGGGCGTGGGTTCGACGGCCGGGCTCCAGGGCAGGCCCGGGGCCGCGAAGGTGACGGTCACGGAGGCCTCTCCCACGGGAGGGATCGCCTTCGACTACTCCTTCGACAGCGGAGCGGGACAGGGCCGCTGCTCCATGGAGACGCGGGTCTCGGGGGAGGTCACGAACCTGACCTGGCGCTGCCAGGGGAGGTTCGCGACCCCGGTGCTCGGCGGCTACCTTGCCGCCCTGGCGGACCCGATGCACGGCGGCATGCTCGACTGGGGCCTCAAGAGACTCAAGGATCTCGTCGAGGCTGACAAGCGCGAAGTCTTCGGCGACCCTGCCTCGCCGTGACCGGAGCGTCCGCGAGGTCTCTCTGGGTCCTTGCCGCAGGGCTTGCGCTTCTCGCGGGGTGCGCGACCCTTCCTCCGGGAGAATGGCGCGAGAGGACGATGCGGTTCTCGGGTGAGGCGTGGTCTGTCCGGGGGGACCCCGGTGTGCCGAGGGGGCCCGGCCCCAACTTCTTCGGGACCGGCTCCGGGAGTGTTCGCGTGGACAGGCAGGGCCGCCTCCGTCTGCGGCTCAAGCGCCGCGGCAAGGGCTGGGTCTGCGCTGAGGTCGCCTCAGCGAGGGCGTTCGGTCGGGGGACCTTCCGCTGGACCATCTCCTCCATCAGCAGGGACCTGCCCCACGGCGTGGTCTTGGGCCTCTTCACCTGGGCCGGGGATGCGCCTCCGGATCATCGCGAAGCGGACATCGAGTTCCTCGACGAGGGCGTTCCCGAGGTCCTGTTCTCGGTCCAGCCTGCGCAAGAGCCGGGAAGGTCGGTCGCGTTCTCGGGCCGGTTGAGCCTGAAGCGCTCCACGCACCTCATGCGGCTGCGGCCTGACAAGGTGGAGTTCGAGAGCGGGGATGGGCCGGAGGCTCGGCACTGGGCTTCCGAGGTCCCGGTGAAGGAGGGGCCGGTCCGGGCCGTGATGAACCTCTGGGTCCGCGAGGGCGCGGCCATCCCCGAGGACGCGGTCGTCGACGTGGTCTTCGAGTCCTTCGCGTTCGAGCCGGAGTGACGCGTCCGGTCCCAGCGCAGGAGACTAGGGCGCGGTCCAGGAGCCGATCTGGTTGGCGGTGCAGCCCGAGATCTGCTCTCCGCCCGTGCCGTTGGCGTGGAGGTCGATCTCGAGCTTGGCCCCGTGCACCCCGTTCTCGCTCAGGAAGGTGAGGATCGTCTGGTTGAAGACGCTGTTGGTGAGGTAGCCGGTCAGCCCCATGAGCTGGGCCTGGCCCGAGCCGGTCCCGAACGGGATCTGGGACTGGAGGCTTGCGCTGTCGCTGCCCACGGGCCAGTTCACGGTGAAGCTGACAGCCGTAATCTTCTTGGCGGAGAAGCTGACATCCACTTGGGCGCTGTAGGTGGCGGTGTTGCCCACGCCGCATGAGTCCCCGGCGCATTGGGCAGAGCCGGAGGTGCTGTAATAGCCGTTGGGCAGGGAGGTGCCGGCCAGGGCGTCCCAGGACGTGAACCAGCCGCTCTTGAAGTCGTCCAATTGGGTGGTCTGGGAGGCGTTCTCGACCAGCGTCCCGGTTTCCTCGCTGGCATCGGCAAAGGACTCCGTGCTGGTGAGGTCAGCCAGGGCGGCTGCCGTGCCTTGGCCGGAGTCCTCCGTGGCCGAGTTTCCCGAGGCGGCCGCGGTCCCGCCGCCGCCCGACCCGGTTGAGGCGGGCTCGTCGGACTTGGGCGCGAGGTCTCCCGAGACCTCGGCGACCAGGCTCGGCGGCGCGAGATAGGGCGCGGAGGGACCCAGGGGCGTCACGTCGATGGCCGCGTTGGGACGGGTGGCCATGGAGTCCTGGCCGCCGGCGGACACGATCATGGCGCCGGGACGCTCCCCGGCGTTGTTCCTGGGCCCCGGGCCCTCGAGTAGGGTCGTGACCTTGGTCGGGGAGAAGATCTTGGCCGCCACCATGGTGCCGCGGATGCCGATGACGCCTACGGGAAGCTTGACCTTCATCTTCTCCGGGTTCTCACGCGCGATCTTGCCCGTGACGAAGCGGAAGACGCCCTTGGTCACGCGCGCGGTCATCTTGCCCTCTCCGACCTTGGGGTCGTAGACGAACTCGTCGAGGACGAGCGAGCTGTTGGGCCCGATGGTGAAGACGGTCTCATCGAGCAGGAGGATCTGCATACGGCCGTCGGCGTCGGTGGTGACGGCGTCGTGGAGGTAGACCTCCTTGCCGCTGCCCAGGACACGTCCCACCTTCTGGCCCGGGGCCAGGGCTTCCACCTTGCCGCGCACGGCCCCGGCTGCGCCGATGCGGACGAGTTGGGCGTCAACGGCTGACGCGAGGAAGAGGACGGATGCGGTCAGGAAGATTCGGTGTCCCATGATGTAGCCCCTCCGGGAGCCTGCTCTTTCATTCTATCACTTGTGGGCTGGAATTCGGCCGCGGCGGCGCTCCCAACATTGGTAGAATGGCGCCGGTGACCAAGCTTAAGCGAGGAAATGGTTGCATCCATGGCTGTGGGAGGCAACCATGAAGCTCTCCATCATCGTCCCGGTCTACAACGAGGCTGCCACGGTCCGGGTCTTGCTCGACGCGGTCCTGGCCGTCGAGCTCCCGGGCATCGAGAAGGAGGTCTTCATCGTGGAGGGCAACTCCACGGACGGCACGAGGGAGATCGTCCGGTCCTACGAGAAGCGGCCCGGAGTCCGCGTCCTCTACGAGGACGCGCCGCACGGCAAGGGAGCCGCGGTCCGTGCGGGCCTGGGCCTGGTGACGGGCGACGTGGTGCTCATCCAGGACGGGGACCTCGAGTACTCGACCGACGACTACGCCAAGGTCCTCGCCCCCCTGCGGGAGGGGCGCTGCGACGTGGTGTTCGGCTCCCGCACCCTGCGCTCGCCCCAGAGCTGGCAGTTCCGGCGCTTCGCGGGCCTCGAGCGCGTCTACGGGATGTTCGTGAACCTCGGAGGCGTGCTCTTCACCGGGCTCTTCAACCTGCTCTACGGCACGAGGCTCAGCGACGGGGCCACCATGTTCAAGGTGTTCAGGGCCGAGCACCTCAAGGCCATCCGGCTCAGGAGCGACTGGTTCGACTACGACTGGGAGATTTCGGCCAAGCTCGCCAAGAGAGGCTGCGTCTTCGCGGAGGTCCCGGTCACCTACAAGGCGCGCTCTCGGGCCGAGGGCAAGAAGATCCGGTTCTGGCGCGACGGCACCAAGGTCCTCTGGGCCATCCTGCGCTACCGCTTCACGGACTAGCCTCAGCGGATCAGCCCGAACCTGCCCTTGGCGCGCAGGTCCGGCAGGCCGTTCCTCTGCGCGAGGACGGTGTAGAGGTAGACTCCGGCCGGCAGGCCGGCCGGGTCGAGCGTGTAGCGGAAGGCGTACGTGCCGTCCACCAATTGCGCGGGGCCCTCGATGGTCTTGGTCCGCATGAGGGTCCCTCCCATGCTGAACACCCGGATCTCCACGGTCTTGGCCTGGGTCTCCACATGGAATGTCGGCATCTCGCCCTGCCTGGCAGGGTTGGGGAAGACGTAGACCTTGGCGGAATCCGGAGCCGAGGGGTAGGACTCCTGGAAAAGGCCGAAGAGCGTGAAGTGGTCCGTGGCGAAGCCCACGCCGGAGACCCCTTGGGCCTGAGCCAGGGCCGAGACTCCGAAGAGGGCCTTGGTCTGGCCGCCGACGGGCGCCCAGGCCTTGAGCTTCTCGTTGTAGTAGTAGGGCTTGAGGTCCTTGGTCAAGACAGCGGTGCCGTCCACCATGCCGTCAGCGTCGCTGTCCGGGGCTGAGATGAAGACCTCGAGGGGCTTAGCGAAGGTCTGGGTCCCGTTCGTGAAGGAGAGCGACATGTAGATCCCGATGGGCATGAGGATCGCGAACGGGGACTTAGGATCAGGCGCGGCGCCGGGCTTCGGGTAGGTGACCTCGATCTTCTCGCCCGCGGGAACTGCTCCAGGCGGGATGAGGACCGACGAGCCGTCGGCCAGGGAGATCGTGGTCGAGGTCGAGGAGTCCACCTTCTCGGTCAGGCGGTGGGGGTTGTTGGGGTCCACGTCCGGGTTGCCGTCCTCGACGATGTCCGGGTTGGCGTCCCCGACCTCCACGGTGATCTCGGGCGGGTCAGGGTCCGCGACGCCGTCCTCGTCGTAGGCCACGGCCCTGAGGCGGTGGAAGCCCCAGGGAACGTTGCCGTCGCTGACGTTCCAGTAGACGGAGTAGGGCTTCTTGGAGTCAGGCAGGGCGATGTCCGTCCATTCCCCGCCGGCCACGGGCCGGTACTGGAAGACGACCTTGGAGAACTTTGCCTTGACGCAGGCGGCCTCGGCCATGGTGGTGACCGCGTTGCCCCAGATCTTCTTGCCGTCCTTGGGCAGTTTTAGGATTGCCGACGGGTCGGTGCAGGCGTTGTCGCCAGGGTCAGGCGTGGGCGTCGGCGTGGGCTCGGGTGTGGGCGTCGGGGTGGGGTCGGGCAGGGGCGCGGGCAGGGGGTCGGGCGCGGGCGGAGGCGGGGGTGCTGGTTCGGGAGTCGGTATGGGAGCAGGCTGGGGGTTGGTGCCGCACTGGGCAAGCCATAAGGCGCTCTTGATGTTCGCATGGTACTCGTTGTAGACGACCAAGGTATTGCCGCCGGCGTCGATCATCGCCGCCGGGGTGTTCGTCGCCCGCGCCCAGTTGGGCTCGATGTACCGTTTCAGCCAAGCGGTGCCGTTCCAGGCAGCCAAGTAGGTCACCCCCACCGAGGGGATGTCGAAGTTGTCTTCCAGGACGATCTGAGGCCTGCCGGCAGCGTCGAGGACGATGACCGTCCCGAAGACAGCGTGCGTCGGATGGATCGTCTGTGTGCTCCATGAACTCCCCGTCCAGCGGGTGTACTTGACCGCATGGAGCGAGGCGTCCAGATAGCTGATATGCGGCGCGCCTGAGGGGTCGAGGGCAATGGAATTGCCCGCGCCCAGAGACCTGCCTGGCGCGGAATCGACGGTCGCCTTTGTCCATGCGGAGCCGGTCTTCCTGGCGTATTTCAGGACGCCATTGGCCGCGTCGTGGTAGCTGATGTGAGGATTGCCGGCCGCATCCAGGGCTACGGAGTTGTGGAAT
>JBAZSR010000069.1:0-17234 GCA_041662295.1 Elusimicrobiota bacterium
CCTGGCCGGGCTCTCAGGCGCCGGAGGCCTGGATTCTTCCATGGGAGGCCGCTCGCAGGACGGGACCTCTGAGTCCTTGGCCATGACAGTGTCTTCCTCCGCGGTCCAGCCCGTTCTTTGGAGCTCCCAGAAGCCTGCTCCAGCGTTCGTCCCTGGTTTTGAGAAAGGTGCCGTGGTGCTCTCCTCATATAAGCCCGTGCACGCCGGGCTCTCCCCGCCGGGCAGGTCACCACCCTTCATTTCCCGCCTCATCAGCCGTCCCTCCCCGAAGTCCGAAGAACCCTCCTCCAGAAGCAAGCCCGAAGAACCCGCAGGAAAGCCGCGAACCGATCTGAGCCATCCTCAGGCGTCTGCTGTCCAGCCGCTTCAGCTGGGATCAGCCAGGAGACACTCATGAACTCAAGAACAGCGAAGAATGCATTCTCCAGGATCGTGGCCGGGCTCCTCTGCGCGGGCATCGTGGTCGTCAGCCCCGGCGTGGATGCCTACGCTGCTGCGGTCATCGTTCGGACCGGCTCCGTCGCCGGCGCAGGAGCCTCGCAAGCGGCTTCAGCTGCTGGAGTCGGCGGAAGCATCTCCGCGGCGGGCGTGTCCGCGCTCTCGCTGAACCTGGCGCCTGTCGGGCTCATCCCGGGAGCCGGCCTTTCAGCCCTGCCTGCGCCTGTGATCAAGGTCGACGCTCCGGCGGCAATGCCCCCCCTGCCCGTGGCCGCGGTTCCTTCCGCGGTGCCGGGGATGCCGTCCGCCGAGATTCCTGCTGGGGCGGGCCAGGGCCTTCTCAGGACGAGCCTCGACTCCGGCAAGAGCCAAACGCCTCAAAAAACAGGGATCGGCACGATGAACCAAGGCCCGGTCCGTTCGGATGCGCCTGCAGCGGCTTCGTTCAGGACGGTCGTGGCCATGCCGGCTGTTTCCGGCGGAGCCTCTTTCGAGGATCTGGCCGCGCTCTACGACGGCGAGCGGCCGGTCGTCGGAACTGCGGTTGCCCAGGACGATCCGCGCCTCCTGCCCGTGTCAGCGCCGGCGTCCGGCGCACCGGCAGCTCTCAAGCCTTCGACGCCCTTGAAGACCGACCGGATGGAGCCCGTCGGCTCCGCCGGGCAGGCCCCCGTGGTCTCCGGGGCGCCGGTCTCGAGCCGTTGGCGGGTGCTCATCAACCTTGCGGTGGAAAAAATCAAGAAGGTGCTGGGGAGGAACGAGTCGAAAGCGCATTTCGGAGGGATCTGGACGAAAGGCGATAAGATCGTCATCACCCTTGGGAAATATGCCGCGCGGGACGTTCTCGCGACCATGGCGCGGCTGGCCTACGAGGACTCCAGGCCGGAGATGTTTCCCTCTTTTGAGTTCCCAGCGGATCAGATCGACTTCCGCCAATTCGTGTCAACCCTTGAACTGGACCGGACGCTCTACGTTCGTACGGACTATGTGCTCAACCGCAAGCCGAGGCTCTTCGTCGATGAGTTCGTTGGCCGTTATATCGACTCCGAGGCTTTCGAGGTCTTCGGTCACTACCTCGTCATGAACGGCGCATACTACGACCATTTCCACGGGGATGGCGCAGCCCAAAGGCTCCTCCAGCGGACCGAGGCGGAACTCGAGCGCGGCCTCCCGCGGCTCCCTGTCAAAGCCCGAAATGACTCCCGGCCCAATAGCTCATCGCTCGGAGGACCCAAGGGACGTGGAGGCGTCATGGCCAGGGGTGGGATGAATATGACGAGATGGGAGACCGTCCTGTGCGCCGTGGGCTTCTTGACGTTCGCATTGAACTTGACAGTTCTCTGTATCGCCATTCCGATCTGGTTCGTGGGCATGATCTTGGCTTCCGCGGGATTGACCCCTGCGCTGCCCTTCTACGGCGTCTTGGGAGCGGCCATCGGCTTGGCCGTCGCGTGGATGGCGGTCCTCGAGGTGAAAGACAGAAGGCAGGGATTGCGTAATTGACGGCGGGTTTTCAGCCTGATAGGTCTACGATCGGGGAGGAAGGTATGAACGCGACGATCGAAAAGACGATTCACCGCAAACTGGCGGCGTGGATTGCTTGCGCAATCATCCTGTCCGCCATCCCCGGCATGGAAGGCTACGCTGCTGCCGCGGGGATCGCCAGGACAGGTCCCGCGGCCTTTCCAGGCGTCTCTGTAGCGGCATCGGCGGTCGGAGCGATCGGCTCAGGCCTCTCGGCCAGGGGTGTCCCCGCGGTCCCGCTGACCCTGCCGTCGAGCCTGCCAGGTCTGGGCCATGCCTCCATCTCCCTGCCGTCCATTCCCGCGATCGAGCAGGCTCGGCCGGAGTGGTCGCTGCCTCAGCCGTCTTTCGCGGCAGGGCTTCCGCCTGCTCAGGCAGGGCTGCCCTCCATCAGCGCGATCCCGGATGCCGCGGCCCCGAAGGCTGCTGGCTCGGACCTCAGCGCCGTCTCCCAGGCCAGGAGTGCTGTCCCGTCGAGCACCCTGGCCGACAAGGTCAGCGCTGTCCTGGGCAAGGTGGAGGTTGCCTGGCAGTTCTCGTTCTCGGCACAGCCAGCGGACCTGGAGTCAGCCGCGCCCACTGCTTCTGCCAGGCTCTCAGAGCCGATCAGCCAGGACCCGGCGTTCCAGCGCTGGGTGAAGAAGTCCAAGCATCCTTATGCCCGGCTGGCGGCCAAGCTCGCCGAGCGCATGAGCTGGGAGTCTGCGCAGCTCCTGTCCAAGCAGGGCGGGATCCAGTTCCTCCCCGGCAAGCAGGGCTGCGAGCATGCGTGCCTGGGGTGCCTCGTTCATGCCGGGGAGCGCAGGCCCATCAGACAGATCTCCTGGGAGGAGTACACGGAGCGCATCCGCGCCCTGGTGGGCCTTCAGGCCGCGATGAAGGCCATCGAAGGTCCAGAGGCGAAGCTGTTCAGCCCGGATTCCCTGATCCCCTTCTACGATTCCGAGCCCATGTCCATCATGTTCCCATCCGCTGACGGAAGGCCCAGGACCATCCGCGACATGGTCAAGTTCCTGCATGAAGAGACCGGGATCCCCTCGTACGTCCTGGTCACTTCAGGCTGGAATCCCAGGAGCAAGTTCGTGGAGCCTGCCGCGGCCGCCATGGTCGAGGATCTGGTGAACGGCAAGGACGCCTACCTTCAAGACGGGAGGAATGGGCCGGCTCGCATCCTGCTCCAGATCAAGCCCGTGTCGAAGCGCTTCAGGGACGAGGCCAGGGCTTTCATCACCCCCATCCTGCTCGCTGATAAGCGGTTCCAAGCCAAGTTCGGCAAGGAATTCGCAAAGTTCGGCTTTGACTTCAACAAGTACCCGGACTACAAGAAGGATGAGGCCAATGGCCTCTACCGCGACATCGTCAAGGAGAACCTCAAGGCCTTCGCGGACTCGTCCATCTATCTGGCGGACCGGCTGGCGAACGTCAAGACCCTCGCCCCGGCCCTCAGGCGCGGGAAGGCTCGGCTCAATGCTTATGTGCTCCCGTATCAAGGATATGGAGAGGCGAGCCCTGAGGTGTTCTTCCTGGGGCCGTGGATGGAGCGCACCAATGTCTCAGCCTGGCTCGGTCATCTCAAGGAGCGCTTCATCAGGACCTATGGCAAGGACCAGCTCCCGCCGTGGGATTGGTACAAGCCGGAATGGTACCTGGATTCCGGGTCGGACACGCACGAGCTGGGCACTCCGGTCGCCATGGCCAGCGGCGCCTTGGACTTCACCGGAGGGCCGGCGGATACCCTGACCAGGCACCAGCCCAACCTGGCCAGGAACAAGCTCGCAGTCGAGAAGCTGTCGGATAATCCCATCCTGTCCATGGGCAAGGCAAAGGCCCTGTGGGAGACCGCGGCCGAGCGCCTGGACGGGACCAGGCACCTGGACTTGACGGATGCGGTGCGTCGGAGCGTGGCTGTGCGCATCAGCCAGGTGACAGGCGGCCGCCTCGCTCCGCGGATGAGGGAGATAGGCGAGGAAGCCATTCTGGTCTCGTTTAAGGGCAAGAGGCCGGAGCCTTGGGTGGACTTGCAGGGCCTCTATCTGTTCCGGTTCAAGGACGGCAGGGTCTACGAGCGGACCGACCTGCTCCAGCCGTCCGTGGGAACTGCGGCGTTGGCGGAAGCTCAAGGTCGGGCAGGAAATCGGTAAGGAGGCTGGCATGAGATTTTGGATCGGACAGGATATCGGCAAGCGACTGACGGCCGGGCTCGTCTGCAGCGGCATCGTTCTCGGGGCGCCCGGATTGGAGGCATACGTGGAGGCTGCGGGAATCGTTCGGACAGGACCTGCGGCTGCCCCTGGTTTGTCTACGCCTGTATCAGCCGTTGGAACGGTCAGTTCGGGCCTAGGGACTGCTCCCATGAGCGTGGGCCTAGGCCCTGTGCGGATGGGCTCGCTCACTCCGAGCCTTCCTTCCCCGGCCGTTCCGTCGGTCCGCTTCGAGACACGGGGAATCCCTCTTCCTGCCCTTGCTGTTCCGGTATGGGCTCCAGCCCCGGCTCCTGTTGATATGGATCCCTCGGCACAGGAGGCTCAGGCAAGCCAGGCACTTCCCGAAGGTCGGAGCGAAGGGTCCGGCGCATCGGATGAAACGCCCCTTCCCACGCCTCAGGACCAAGGCGCTTCAACGGCTCTCACGGTCTATGGGAACCGCGCTCTGGGCTCTGCCCGCAAAGCCGCTGAGGAGTTTGCAGCCGTCTCGGATGAGGGGTTCGGACTGGCGGATGCCAGGGCGTCACGAGAGGTCATGGCTTCGCTTGCACCAACGACAAGGAAACAGCTCCAAGAGGTCTGGGCCCTGTTCCAAGCCCTGAAAGGGCCCAGGAAGGGCAGCTCTGTCATCGTGGAGAGGCTTGAGCGCATCGCCGAGCGCTCGGGCTCCATGAAGGTCCGGGAGAGCGTCATCCGAGGCCTGGTCAGGGAATTGCGGACCACGGAATTCAAGGAACACGCGGAAAAGGTCCTCCTGACCATCGAGGTCTTCAACCGGGTGTACGGTTCTCAACGGCTCAGCCGCAACACAGTCCGCCTTCTGGGGGCTGAGGATTTCCGGAGCAAGGCTGTCAGCCGGGAGGAGATCCTGGCAAGCGCTGGCCGCATCGCCAAGGATGCTGGCTTGGAGCTCCCCGCTGTCAGGCCCATGCCGGAGGAGACGGGTCTAAACGCATTCTGGGCTCCATGGGGGACCCTGCCCAGCAAGCCGAAGAAGTTCTATGCAGTCACCATTGCGGCTGGAATGGGTTTGACGATTCCCGCAGTGATGCTCGGGCTTTCCCCCCTCGCGGGACTCATTGCCAGCGCGCTCCTTGTGGCTGACGGGTACCTCCTGGCCATGGGAATGTGGGTCGCGTCTCCGATCAAGGTCGCGAAACTCGGCTACTACTTCAGGCACGGCATATGGCCGGATTTCGATCCGAATTTCAAGCACTCGTTCTCGGTGGGCGAGCGGGTCATCGTGGACCTGAAAGACCCCGGAGACGGGGTCATCGAAGGGATGGACCCCCAAGGACGGGCCGTGGTGAAGCTCGATCGACAGAAGTACGGCGTGGACAACTACGCCCACGCCTGGGTTGACGATCTGGCCATGACCTCAGGCAAAGCCTACGGCTTGGAGATCGGGGACAGGGTCGTGGCAGGAGGCGGCGCTGCCACGGTCACCGGGTTCGCGGGCGGAGGAGTCGTGTTCATCGACTGGGACATGGCGGACAGCCAGGGCGTGTTCCGTTCCGGACAGCATGAGAAGCTTCTCGCCACCGACCTGACCCTGCTCCATGACGGCTCGAGCCCGCCGGGTCTGAGAGCCCCGGCGAGCCCGCTGAAAGTCGGGGACAGTGTCGGGTACAAGGGCACCATAGCAAGGATCGTCGGTGTCAGCGAATATAGCGCGCTCATCATGTGGGATGCCGAAGACCGCGGAGGCAGCCACTTCCCGGCAAAGTTCCTGATAACAACGCCTAGCGAGCTCGTCCGGCTCAATGAAAGCTCTGCGGCGCTGGAGGCCGCAGGCGCATGATCGACCAGGAGGCGAGGATGACTGCAGGCGTAAGGAATAGGATTTTCACACGGCTCGCGGTTGCGATGCTCTGCGCCGCTGTCATTGTCACGGGCCCGGGCATCGAGTCTCTCGTCGCTGCCGCAGGCGTATTCAGGACCGGCGCCGCTGTCCTGCCGCGCGTCCCGGCCGCTGTCTCGGCTGCTGCTTCGGCCCGCTCGGATCTCGCGGCGTGGGATGTCCCCAGGGTCCAACTGGGTCTCATGCCGGCCCTGCCGTCCGTTTCCGTCAGCGGCGTGCTCTCGCCTTCGGTCCCCGTGCTCAGGCAGACCCATGCGGAGGCGCCGGTTCCGCCGCAGGTCGTGCCTGTGGCCGTGCCCGCGCAACCTGTCTCCCCGATCGTCGAGCCTGCTGGGATCGAGAGCGCGGCTCCTTCGACTGGGCTGGCCGCCAAGGTCCGGACCGTCTTGGGAACCGCTGACCAGGTTTGGAGGCGCTCATTCTTCGGACAGAGCGTCGATCCCGAGGCAGCGGTGTCGGCGGAAGCGGACAGGCCCACGCATCCCATCAGCAGTGACCCCGCGTTCCGGAGCTGGCTGAAGAAGTCCAAGCATCCTTACGCCGGCTTGGCCGGGAAGCTTGCGGAGCGCATGAGCTGGGAGCAGGCGAGACTTTTGTTCCGGCAGGGAGGGATCCAGTACTTCCCGGCCAAACAGGGCTGTGAGCACGCGTGCCTGGGGTGCCTGGTCCGGGCCGGGGAGCGGCGGCCCATCAGGCAGGCGACCTGGGAGGAATACACGGAGCGGGTCCGGGCCTTGGTCGGCCTTCAGGCCGGCCTGAGGGCGGTCAAAGGGCGGGAGTTCCGACTCTTCAACGAGTCCGTGGTCCCGTTCTACGACTCCGAGCCTATGTCCACCCTGCTGCCGGCCGAGGACGGCAGGCCCAGGACGATCCTCGACGTGGCCAAGTTCCTCCACAAGACCACCGGCAGGCCGGCCTACCTCGTCACCTCGGGCTGGAACCCGCGCAGCGCGTTCGTGGAGCCAGCTGCCATGGAGATGGCTCGGGATGCGGCCGCAAGCAAGGCACCTTATCTGCTGGAACACCCCGACGGGTTCCAGATCGTCTTCCAGATCAAGCCCGTGTCCAAGCGCTTCAGGGACGAGGCCAAGGCGTTCATCACGCCCATCCTTCTCAAGGACTCGGGATTCCGAAAGCGATTCGGCGAGGAGTTCGAGCGATTCGGCTTCGACTTCCGCCAGTACCCGGAAGGCAAGGGTGTGCCGGCTTACGAGATGTACCAGAAGATCGTTGAGAAGAATCTGAAGCGTTTCGTGGGCACATCCAAGTACCTGGCGGACCGCATGGCCAACATCGCGGCCCTGGCTCCCGCCATCAGGGCGGAAAAGGTCCAGCTCAACAGCTACCACCTCTGGTTCGGAGGCCTCAGGGGCAAGGACTACAGCCCTGAAGCGGCGTTCATCTCCGCGTGGATGAAGCCTTACGGCGGGACCCAGGTCTGGCTCAAGCATCTGGAACAGCGCTTCGCCCGGACCTACGGCAAGCGCATGATCCCGGAATGGAATTGGAACGTGGTGGACTGGGAGCTCAAGGAGGTCCTCGCCGACGGCCTGGGCACGCCCGTGGCTCTGCAGAGCGGCGCATTCGACTTCACGGGCGCGGGAGAGGGGGTGCTGACCAACACTCTTCCCAACATGGCGACTTGGAAGAAGCCTGTGGTGCAAGGTCTGGCTGACCAGCCGGTCCTGGCGCTGGGCAAGGACAAGGCCCCCTGGGAGGCTGCTCGCGACCGCCTGGACGGGACCCGGCACCTGGATCTGACGGACGCGGTGCGCAGGAGCGTGGCAGAGCGCATCCGCCAGGTGACAGGAGGCCGCGTGCCGGCGAAGGCCGAGGATATCCGCGCCGAAGCCGTGCTCGTGCCGTTCCAGGGCAAGAGGCCGGAGCCTTGGGTCGATGTTCAGGTGGACAGGAAGGGATTCGTGTTCCGTTTCAAGGACGGGAGGCTCTACGAGAAGACCCACCCTCCCCGCCCCGTGACAGCGCATTCGCCCGGCGGGTCCATCGAGAAGCTTCAAGGAAGACAAGGAGGAATGCTATGAATTCGAAGTCCGAGAATAGGATCCCCGCCCGCCTTACCTGCGCGCTCGTCAGCGCGGTCATCATCGTCAACGCCGGCTTCGCTCCGCTTCCCGCGGCCTGCCAGGTCATCGCTGCCTTGCACGGCAAGCCCGGGCTTGCGGCGTGGACGCCGCCCTTTCCCGCGGCGTCCGAGGGCACCGTGATCGCGCTCCAACGGCTGTTGGATACCCCGAGCGGCTCTGCCCTCAAGGCGAGCGTGCCTTCCCTCGGCGTCCTGCGATCGCTCTCGTTTCCTTGCGAGCCGGACCGTCAGGCCATCGGCGCCCTGTCCAGCATGCTCCCGGTGGACTTCGAGGCCCGCGTCATGACGGCTCTTCTCACCCCGGAAGCCAGTGCAGCCGCGCTCACGGGACTGGCCCAAGAAGTCGCCGCGGCTCACGCAGCGGCGGTCCCTCTTGCACGCCAGGCGGTCTTGGAAAGGGTCCGGCAGGTCGCATCGGCCGCTGACGGCCTCGATGAGAAGCGGCTGAAGAAAGCGGCCAAGGAGCTCGGGCCTTACCGGCTCTACGGCGAGGACGTCCAAGCCCTGGTCGTGGAGGTCGAGCGTCTGGCTCTGGCGGCGAACAATGACGCTGCCATGGCCTTGGCGATCGAGCTGGCCCGACGGCTCAGCGTGGATAAGCCGGAGGAGGCTGTGGCCGCGGATGCCGGCCAAGCGAGTCCTGGGAAGCCGGAGGCCCGGCTCCAGCCGTCCTTCCCAAGGGGCGGGCTCCTCCCGGACGAGGACCTGCACCTGACGCCTGCCCACTACGAGAACGCGAGGCGGTTCTTCTCCGAACGGTTCTCCCTCGCCCCCATGGTCCCGGTCGAGCCTGTGCTGGTCGCGACCGGGGAGAAGACCGGATTCCAAGTCGGTGACGAGGTGAGCCTCGGCATCGGCTTTCTATACGGCGACAAGGACCCAGCCCTTACAGCAATTTCGTGAAAGGCAGGGTGGAGAAGCTCGTCCTGGACGGCCAGACAGTGGTCGGGCTCGTGGTCCAGCGCCCGGTCGAGCACTACGCTGACGGCGACCACACTCCGGTCAAGCTGACGGTCTGGCTCAATGACGTGGACCCGTCGCGCGCCAAGGTGACGGTTCGAGGGGAGAGCGGCGCGGCAGGGCAGGGCGACGCGGTGCAGGCTGGCGCCATCACTGAGCCGGACTCGACCTTCCCCATCATGTTCCCGATCGGATGGTTCAAGGGCCGGCGTCCTCTGGCCCCGCTCGCCGTGGGAGATGACATGAGCTTCGAGTTCAAGGAAAAGAATGGGAGCACCATCCTCGTGGGCTCGAGAGACCACAAGGTCGAGGCCATCGTGCGCGACGAGCGAGGGGACCCCGTGGGCATCAAATTCCGCTACCGTTACGGAGAGATCGGGGACAAAATATACCCTTACGACCCCGGCCGCATCGACGCCGGAGGGCTCGTGACCGTCTACTTCAGCGAGATCCTCCGCGGCAGCGAGCTCATTCGCCTTGAGACGAGCGCGCCTGGATACCTGGACTTCGCCTTCCCCCGGGCTCGGATGAGAGGCGTCTGGGAGACATCCTACGCGTGGCTCCCCGGGCTCGGCGCCGAGACCGCCTTCGTCGAGGACTCAGGAGAGTTTACCCTGCGCGTGGGCCTGAGCGGCTTGTCCGGCAAGCAGGACGCCGCGGAGGGCCCGGTGCAGTGCCCGGTCGCGGTGGGCGACGAGATCCTGGCGAGCGTCAAGGATCTGCGGCCGGACACGGTCCTGGGCTTCGCTTACGAGCGCTTCACCGTGCTCGCCATCCTCAAGGGGGCCGACGGCAAGACCTGGGGCTTCCGGACCGAGCGGTTCGGCTCAGGGGACCCCACCACGGTCCTGCGGCTCGAGGATATCAACAGGGACGACTCCTACATCAAGACCAAGAAGCCCTATACGACACCGGGCGCTTGGGCCAAGCGCGCGCCGTACGTCCCGGAGGTCGAGGAAGGTCACCGGGAAGGGTTCGACTCCGGACGGGTCGCGGACTTCATCGAGGGGCTCTTCCGTCAGGCGGCCGAGAATTCCCGGCGCATCCGCGAGGAGCTGGGGTTGTCCCCCGCTGCGGACGAGCCAAAGCCGGGCCAAGAGGCAGCGCCGTGGACCTCCGCGCCTGCTGAATTGGCCGAGTGGCTCAGCGTTCATGGGCTTGCTGACAACGAGGCAGGCCGCGAAGGGTGGGCGAGGTGGGTGCTCCAGGTGCCGGAGACGGCCTCGGTTCGTATGATCAGAGAGCAGGTCCGCGCGATGTACAAGATGTTCCATCCGGACCTCTCCCCTGACAATGAGGAAGCGGAGAGGGTCAGCAAGATCATCGGCCAAGCCAAAGACATCCTGCTCGGCCGCAGGAAAGGGTGAAAAGCCGGTATAATAGGCGGGCATGGCAGGCTTCGCGCGGCGCGTCGGAGTCGTAGGCTGGTGCCTCTTCCTGGCTTACGCGGCCGCTCCTGCCGCGGCCCTTGAGGACACGCGCCTGGCCTGGGGCAGGAACGACACGAACCTCCACATGACCACGGCCTTTGCCGGGAGCCTGGCCGGGACCGAGCTCCTGCGCTGGGCCGGGTGGTCCAAGCCTCGGGCGGTGCTGACCGCTTCCCTGGCCGTGGCCGGGGCCGGGCTCTTCAAGGAGTTCGTCATGGACGACGCTGCCTCGGGCAGCGACCTCATGGCCGACGGCGTGGGCATCGGAGGCCAGGCCCTCTTCCAGTTCACGCTCCGATTCGACTGGCCCTGGGGCTCTGCGGAGCCCGAGAAGGCGCCGTGACGCGGGCCGGCGCCGCGCTTTGCGCGGTCCTCCTGCTTGGGGCACCGGTCCGGGCGGATGAGCCTCCTGATCCCAAGCCCATGCCGGACGAGACCCCTGCGTCCGCAGTCGTCCCTGTTGCCGAGGGGTTCTCCCTCTCCTGGGACCAGTGCTACTGCACCAAGCCGACCGGGAAGATGATCCCCCCGTACGTGGACATCCGCTACGACCCGGGCCCGGGCTGCTTGGGGGCCAGGTCCAAGGAGGAGTACGTCTGGTTCAACTGCGACGACGCTTCGGCCCTCTTGAGGCCTCGGTGCGCCTGCAGGTCCTCGAGAGGCCTCGAGCGCCGCTCGGTCTGGGGCTGCCAGGCCGCGACCCTGCCCCGGGCCGGGCGTTGGGAGGACCTCCTGGAGTGCGGGGCCATCGAGTCCGCGGGGCGAGAGATCCAGGGCCGCTGCTTCTGCCGGTCCGAGGCCCGGGGCTCCCGGCGCAGTCTGCTGGTCGAGCGCTACAACTGGTCGAAGGAGTGCGCTGCGCTACGGCCCCTGCCGGGCTGGGACCTCGCGGCCCTGCCCTCCTGCAGGGCGGCCAGCGCCGAGGTCGGGCGCTGCTTCTGCCAGGGCTCCGACGGCAAGGCCGTCCGCGTCTCCTCTGAGGGCGCCTGCGTGGGGCTCGACTTCGTTTCCCTCATCCTGCGGACCGCCTACCGCGACCCCGTCAGGACGGCCTGGAGCCTTCCCCTGTGCGGGGCCAGACCGGGAAATTGACAGGTTCCGGCGCCTAATGTTATCTTGGTTCCCACGATGAGCGCGATGGGATCTGTGGCCGGCGGCGGCTCGGGCCCCGTGACCGTGGAGCATGACGGCCCGGTCGCGGTCGTGATCTTCCGCGGCCGCGAGCCGGGCAACATCATCTCGCGCTCTCTGATGGAGTCTTTGGCGGACGAGCTTTCGAAGCTCGAGCGGGACCCCGCGGTCCGCTGCGTCGTGCTCTCGGGCGCTCAGCTCTGCTTCTGCGCCGGCTGGGATAACGCCGAGTTCGAGGGGACTCCGATCCTCGACCCGGCCCGGGACGCCTATCTCGAATGCTGGGACCGCATCAGCAGGTTCGCCAAGCCCCTCATCGCGGAGGTCCGAGGCCCGGCCTTTGGCGCGGGCTTCGAGCTGCTCCTGGTCTGCGACCTCGTGACCGCAGGGGAGAGCGCCCTCTTCGCCTTCGACCAGCTGGATTCCGGCGTGCTCCCGGGAGCGGGCGGCACCCAGCGCCTGGCGCGCTGCGTGGGACGTCATCGCGCGCTCGACCTCATCCTCACGGGCCGGCGGCTCAACGGGCTCGAAGCCATGGAGGCGGGCCTGGTCTGCCGCGTCTGGCCCGACGAGCTCGTGCACCGCCATACGTTGGCCCTGGCCAGGACCATCTCGGCCAAGGCGCCTCTGGCCGCGAAAGCGGCCAAGGAATCCGTGCTCGAGGCCGAAGAGGTCGAACTCGAGATGGGCCTGAGGTTCGAGCGCAGGCTCTTCGGCGACCTCTTCGCCACGCTCGACCAGAAGGAGGGCATGAAGGCCCTCCGCGACGGCAGGCAGCCGTCCTTCGAGGGGAAATGAGCATGGCTGTTCTGCCCGGCGCCCTGATGAAGGCCGAGGTCGCTGGCGTCATGACCTTGACGCTCAACGCCCCCAAGGCCTCCAACCCGCTGAACGCCGAACTTCTGCAGGGCCTGCTCGACTGCTTCCGCGAGGCGCAAGAATCCTCCTCCGTGCGCTGCGTGGTCCTTGCCGCGGCCGGGCGAGCCTTCTCCTGCGGCGCGGACATCCTGGAGCTCGAGGCGCGCCTCAAAGAGTCCCCCCACGCCTATGCGGAGGAGCTCCGCAGCATCGTCCACCCCCTCATCCGCCTTATCAGGACCATGGAGAAGCCCGTGGTCGTCTCGGTCAACGGCCCGGCCATCGGTCTCGGCGCGAGCCTGGCGCTCTCCTGCGACATCAAGCTCGCCTCTGAGGACGTCTCCTTCGTCTGCTCGTGCGCCCCGGCGGGCCTCCTGCCCATCGGCATGACAGGCGCTCTTGTCCAGCACCTCGGGATCTCCCGGGCCCTCGAACTCGCATGGACAGCCCGGCCCGTGCCAGCCCAGGAAGCCCTGTCCCTGGGATTGGTCAACCTCGTCGTTCCCGCCTATCGGCTCGAGTCCACGACCTTCGAGTTCGTGCGGAGGATCCTCGAGGGCGCCCCACGGAGCCAGGCTCTGACCAAGAAGGCCATGAACCTCGCCCTTGCGCGGTCCTTGAAGGAGGAGCTCGACTACGAGGCCGGGCTCCAGGACATCCTGGCCGGCACCAAGGACCACAAGGAAGGCGTGGCCGCCATCCTCGAGAAGCGCCCCCCCTCCTTTACCGGCGAGTAGCCGATCCGATCCATTTCAGTTCTGCCCGGTCCAGTCCAGTCCGGTCCAGTCCTGTCCTGTCCGGTCCCGTCCACTCCGGTCTGTCCTTCACGGGCTGGCGGCTGTCTCTTCCCGGCGAGCCGCGATCGCCGCGTTCACGCGGTCCGATCCGAACCAGCGGCGTGCCTCAGCCTGGTTGTGGTGCCTGCATAGAAGCCTGATGTTGGCGGGGTCGTCAGACTTCCCCCCGAAGGACCAGGGGAGGATGTGGTCGAACTCCAGCGGCGCTCTCGCGGTGCAGCGGTTGCCGTGGAGGTCGTGGAACGAACAGCGGCCTTCGTCGCGCTTCCAGACCTCATCGCGCACCTTCTGAGGGATGTGCCTGCTGGCCGGGTCCGGGTGCTTGTGCTGGGGGTCGGAAGGCTCGGGAATGCTCTGGGTTCCGGAGGCATCTGGTATGCCCCGTGTTTCGGCGTCCTCCAGCTTGTCCGGGGTCGGGGAGGTACACGATCCGGTTATTGCCCGGCGGCGCTCCTTTTCCGCTGCCCTTTGGTCGGGATCGATCTCGCGCAGGAGTGTCTTAAGCGCCCTCGCCACCACAGGCCCGATGTTCGACCTTCGGCAGCGGAGCAGAGAGCATGCCCGTTCGAGGTCCATGGCCGTTCCGCGGTCCGCGGTGAACGAGATCCTGACGAGGTCCAGGTCGGCTCCTGGCCTGAGGTCGTCTTGCGGGATGCCGGAGGCAGGGCCAGGGATTGCCGGCCCCGGCACTTCCGCCGGACCCGTCGCTGATGCAGTGTCCGCCGGGTCCGTTTCAGACAGGACCCAAGCTTGACATGTGCCGGTTCCGTCTTGGGAGTCCCCTTCATTCGAGGCGGCGTAACAACTGGGAAGCGCGGAAGGCGCATGTGCCGGCGCGTTGTTCCCAGGCAGACCCCGGATCGGCCTGATGGTGTCGCGCGGGACGGGCTGGGGCGAATAGCCGGCGACGAGGTGCTCCAATTCCCGCTTAGACATGAAGCAGGCGCATTCCAGAAGTCTGGCCGCATCCGGGCCTTTGAGGTGGGGGCTGACCACGACCACGCGTGACAGGTCGGTCTTCCTGGCGTCGAGGAGGTCCAGGATCTCCTTGTGTTCCGCCGCCGCTCGAGCGGCTCGGATGCGTTTGAAGGCCTCATCCTCGCTATAGCCTAGCCGATGGGTACAATACTCGAAGAGCGAAGGATAGGGCATCCGATCGAGCAGGCTCCGGCGCTCGAACTCGATGAGGCAGCGGAGCACTCGGGAGGTCGACCTGCGCTCAAGCCGCACGGCTTCATCGAGCGCAGCCACCACTTCTGCGTCAGACAGCAATTCTAGGGGCATACTCTATATACGAGCGACCCCCTGATTTGGTTCCCAAGCCGCTCCGGACGAACTATGTCCCATCATTGTTCCCAGGTGGCCCCGGGGCCACCTGTCAGGGATGGTCAGAAGGGTCATTTTGTAACACTGCTATCCCGCCCGTGCGAGTGGAAAACAGGCGGCCTCCCAAAAAATGACTCCATTGCCGTTGGAACTATGGGGAGGACGGTCTGCCAGACAGGTCTGGCCGCGGCAATCATCTGCCGGATAGGTCGGGATCGTTTGTCGGACAGGTCGGGATCGTTTGCCGGACAGGTCGGGATCGTTTGCCGGACAGGTCGGAATCATCTGCCGGACAGCTTCGGCCTTGGAATCGTCCTCCGGAAAAGTCAGGCCTTGGAAGTCGTTCTCGGCGGCAGAAGGTGGATGGCGGATCCCAAGGCTGCTTCGCACGCCTCCATGAAGGCCTCCGGCAGGGTCGGGTGCGGGTGCACGGTATGGGCAACGTCCTCGAGCCGCCCTCCGAGCCTCAGGGCCAGGCACGCTTCGCTGACGAGCTCGGAGACATGGGGGCCGACCATGGACACGCCGAGGAGCTTGTGGGTCGTCTTGTCCGCCACAACCTTCACGAAGCCCTCTGTCTCGCGCATGGTCTGGGCCCGGCCGTTGGCGGCGAACGGGAACTTGCCCACGAGGATGTCGGCGCCCCGCGCCTTCGCCGCTGACTCGGACTCGCCCACGGACGCTGCCTCGGGGTCCGTGAACACGGCCATGGGGATGAGGCCGATGTCCGGCACGGGCGCGCCTGCGATGGCGCACGCAGCGGCCAGGGCCTCGGCCGAGGCCTTGTGCGCGAGGTACGGAGGCCGGGCAACGTCTCCGGCAGCGTAGATGTGCGGAACGTTCGTGCGCAGCGACGCGTCCACCGCGATGTGGCCCTTGGCGTCGGTCTTGATCCCGGCTTTGTCGAGGCCGAGGTCCGCGGTATGGGGGATCCTGCCCACGCTCACGATGACCTTGTCGGCTGGGATGGTCCTCTCCCCCGCCGGAGTCTCGACGAGCACTGAGCGCGTCCCGCCCGAGGCGGGCAGAGCTGCCTTGGCCTTGGAGCTTACCAGGACCTCGACGCCGAGCCGCTGGAGGCTCCTGCTGATGACCGAGACCGCGTCGGCCTCCATGCCGGGCAGGATCTGGGGCATGAACTCGACCACGGTCACCTTAGAGCCCAGTTTCGCGTAAAAAGTCCCGAGCTCGAGGCCGATGGCTCCGGCTCCGATGACGAGCAGGTTCAAGGGCGGGGCCGGCAGGTCGAGGGCCTCGCGGTTGGTCAGGCACCACGCGCCGTCGAACGGCAGGCCCGGCAGGGCCGCGGGCTTGGTGCCGGTCGCCACGAGCGCGTTCGTGAAGCAGATGGTCTCCTCTCCTGCAGCGGAGACGACGCGGGCCTCGTTGGGCCCGGTGAAGGAGGCCTGGCCGCTCATGACCTGGACGCCGTTGGCCTTGGCCAGGGAGCCGATGTTCTTGGAGAACGCGGAAAGCAGGCCGGACTTCCAGGACTGCAGCCCAGCCATGTCGGGCTTCACGGACTCGGCGATCACGCCGGGCTGGAGCCCCTTCGACGCCCGGTGGAAGAGCCAGCCCGCGTTGATGAGGGCCTTGGACGGGATACAGCCGTAGTTGAGGCACTCGCCGCCGAGCTTGTCGCCCTCCACGAGGACGACCCTTTTTCCCAGCTTGCCGAGCTTGATGGCTCCGACGTAGCCGGCCGGGCCTGCTCCGATCACAAGGACGTCGGTCTCGATGGTCATGAGAGGCTCCTCGGGGCTTCGAGGCGGCGGGCCAGGGCAGCCAGGAACGCGGCCGCGCGGAAGGGATCGTGGCAGCGCAGGTCGTAGCTCAAGCCCAGGCCCATCCTCCAGCGCGCGTGGATGCCGCCGCCGATGACGACAGCGCGCTCGGCCGGCCGGGTGACGGCCAGGGCCGCGGTCTCAGGCCGCCGGATGACGGGCAGGACGAGGCGGGCCGGGGCGCCGGGCACGAAGGTCGTGGTGAAGGTCGCGCCGTGGAGCTCCTCCTCCGGGATCTGGTGGTCGCGGGCCCGGGCCGGCAGGCGGCCGAGCTCCGAGGCCAGGGTCCAGAGGTCCTTCTTGGGCGCGTCGCGGACCACGGGGACGATGAGGGTGTGCCCCAGGGCGAGGCTCACACCCAGGTCGCAGGAGCGCTTGAGGACCATGCCCCGGCCGTCGGCGTCCATGTGGGAGTTGAACTCCGGGTGCTCGTGCAGGGTCTTGGCCGCCGCGGCCAGGATGAAGGCCCCCTCGGTCAGGTCGCAGTCCCGCTTGCGCGCCTCGGGCTGGAGCTCCTTCATGAGGAGACGCAGGGCCGTGGCGTCGGCTTCGTGCTCGGCGTAGCCGTGCGGGATGCTGTTCCAGCTGGATTGGGCGGCCTCGGCTTCGCGCCGCCTGGGGCCGACGAACGGGATGCCCTCGTCGCCGTTCTTGTGGCTGGGCGAATGAACGTGGGGCTTCTTGAGCACCGGGATGTCGGGCAGGGATGCGGCCTGCGGCGGCGGAGATGGGAGTTCCGCGACCGGCGGCAGGGCGGCGGGCATGGTCGTGGGCGGCAGGGCCGGAGGCAGCGAGGTCTTGGGCGCGGCGGGCGGCA
>JBAZSR010000070.1:0-17133 GCA_041662295.1 Elusimicrobiota bacterium
CTCTTCCGATCTGCGCCTGGGACTTCCCGAGATCAGGCCCCGCGAGGCGGGCCTGGCCCTGGGGATCGCCGTTCTCATGGTCTCGCCGTGGCTCATCAGGAACCTCTCCTTCTACGGCGACCCGGCCTACCCGTATCTCACCGAGGGATATGCTCAGGGAGGAGACGGGCTGTCCCGGACCGGGTGCGCCGAGACCGCGCCGGCGTGCCGTCTTGCGCCGCGGCCGGACAAGGGCTGGCGGAACCTCAGCATCGATGCCAGGGCCAGGGATGTCCGCGCTGTCTTCACTTCTATCGATGGGCTGATCCGCTATCTCGAGCACCCGTGGACGTTCGCCGTCAAGGCCGCGAACGTCCACGCCGACGAGATGGGCCCGCTCTTCCTCATCCTGCTCCCTCTGGCCCTGGTCCGTCCGGGCGGGGCGGGAGCTGGCCGCCTGCTCGCCGTCCTCCTTCTGGGGGCCTGGCTGCCGTTGAGTCTCATGTCCGAGATGCCGAGGTTCCTCATGCCGCAGTTCGCGGGCCTGAGCTTCCTCCTGGCCTCCTCGGTCATGTCCCTCCGTTCCGGCTGGCTCAGGGGGGGGCTCCTGGCGCTTGTCGCGGTCGTCGCAGGGGTGGTGGCTTTGCTGGGTCTGCATCCGCCGCCCTATGCCGGCGGGTTCTGGGACGTGGTCTCGGGCAGGACGTCCGAGGAGGCCTTTCTTTCGAGGGGCATCGACGCGCTTTACCCCGGCAATCCCCATTCCAGCGTGATGTTCATCAATGAGTCGGCCCCTGCGGACGCCAGGGTCCTCATGGTGGGCGACCTCCGCGGCCTGTACTTGAAAAGGCGGTTCTACGCCAGCGGGCAGTTCGACGTGGACATCCTCGAGCGGCTCGCCAACTGCGGGGGAGGGCCGGAGGCCATGAGATCCAGGCTCACGAGCTGCGGGGTGACCCACATCCTGGTCAACCGCGCCGAGCTCCAGCGCCTGCGCCTGGGATTGCGGTTCACGCTCGAAGGCGCCGCCGCGTTCAACGCGTTCTGGCGGAGCGGCACCGAGAAGGTCTTCGACGACTTCGCCTATCCGGACCACTGGACCGCCGTGTTCCGCCTGCTCAAGGAAGGCGAGAAGCCCGATCCCGCCAAAGCCGAGGATCTCCTCGGGACCGGCCGGCGGCCATGACCCCGGGATGGGCGCCCCGCCGCGGCCGCGTCGCCGCCCGGACCCTGTTGGCCTGCGGGCTCCTCATTGGCGGACTGCTCCGTCTGGGCTCCGCGTTCGTGACGACGGGTCCCGAGGACTTCTGGAACGGGGAGTGGGAATACTACGGCATCGGGGTCCAGCTGGCCGAGGCTGGAGAGTTCCGCCCCCTCCCGGGCTGGATCCCGACGGCCTTCCGCATGCCGCTCTATCCGGCCGCGCTCTCCCTGGTTCGGCGCGTGAAGCCGGGCATCCTCTCCGCCCGAATCCTCAACGCCGCCGCTGACACGGCAGCCATCGCCGCGGTCGCCGCGGCCGCGGGCATGCTCGGGGGGGGGCTGGCGGGCGGGCTGGCGGCCGTGCTCTACGCCTTCTTCGACCCGGCCATCGAGCAGGTCCGCTCCCCGGGCATCGAGGCGTTCTTTGGGCTCCTCGTTGCCCTGGCCCTGGCCGGCTGGGTGGACGCCTCGCGGAGAGGAGGGGCGAGGCGGACGGCATGCTCAGCGGCCCTCCTGGGCCTCACGCTCTCCTGCAGGTCCACCCTGTTCCTGATGCCCCTGGTCCTGGTCTGGGTCTTGCCCGCTGCCGGCTGGAAGGCCCGGCTGAGGGCTCTCGTGGTCCTCGCGCTCGGGAGCCTCGCCTTCGTCCTCCCGTGGACCCTGCGCAATGCTTCCCTGTTCCGGACCTTCATCCCATTCGAGAACGGCGCCGTGTCCCTCAATCTCTGGGGAGCCTCGGTCGGACTGCTCGAGAACCCCAAGGTCCCCCTGCTGGCGCATTCCCCGGAGCACGGCGACTTCCTGGCCCGGGCCCAGAAGGCATCCGACCGGGACCGGCCCGGGGTCTTCCTCCAGGAATCCTTCAGGAACATCCTCCGAAGGCCCGCGGCCTTCCTCGGCAATTTCTTCAGGAGGCTGCCCCTTCTCTGGAGCGAGCAATGGCTGTTCCTGCTCCTGGGCCTGCCCCTGCTGGCGGCCTTATGCCGTCCCGGCTCCAGCGGCCCGAAAGGAGCGTGGGTCGTGCTCGCCGTGCTGGGATACTTCAGTCTCCAGGCGTTCCTGGGTGTGACCCCACGCTACAGCCGTCCGGCTGCCTGCGCCGCCGCTGTCGCCGGGAGCCTGGGGCTCCTTGCCGCGCTCGGCCGGACGCTGTTCGGTTCGATCCGAGCGGGCGCTGTCCCGGCAGAGGTCTGGCCTGGGAGGCTCGTGGCCGCGGCGGCCCTGGCGGCCGCGGTGGTCTGGTCGGTCTCCTGCGTCCAGGTCCTGTCCGAGGCCCTGGTCTGGGGAGGGCGGTTCCGCGGTGTGCCGACCGAGTTCCTGAGGGCGCCCTCCTATTACGCCGCGCTGAAGAACGCCAATGCCCTGGCCGTGGACCTGACCTTCAAGAACCGGACCTCGGACGCCGACTATCTGTTCTCCGAAATCCTCGTGCAGGAGCCGGTCTTCACCGAGGCGAGGTGGAACCGAGCGTGGCTGCGCCGCATGGTCAATGACCGCAACGGCAGGGCGGCTGACTTGAGGGGCCTGGCTCTGCGCTTGGAATTCCCGGCAGAGCTTCCAGAGGGCCAGACCGTCATGAGAAGGATGGCTGAGTTCTGACCTGTCGGGTCAGACCGAGGCTTCCACCTGCTCCGCGAAGAGCCGCGCCTCGGCTTCCACGGCTTCGAGCAGCCCCTTCTCCGCGGCGCCCGTCATCTCCTGGTTGAAGACCTGCCAGACCGAGAGGACGCGCCGGATCTGCGGGCCCAGGGGCTCGTCGGGCTTGAGGAGCGCCCGGACCACGCGGAGGACCTGCTGGCGCACCGCGGCCGCGGCATCCCGCGACCTGGGGCTCGGAGCTTTCTCTGTTGAGAGCCTCTTATCCGCCTCAGCGAGCATGCCGAGAAAGTCACGGCCCTTCATGGTCCCTGCCTTGAGGCCTTGTTGGGCTCCGACATCGTCAGCCGCGAGAGCGAACTTCAGGGAGGCTTCAGCCGCGAAGGAGAGTTCCGCTTCGGTCGCTGGAGAGGATGGAGCAGGCTCCTCTCCGGTCAGGAGTTTCTCGATGGACTGGCCTGCTCCGTGGGCCTCGGAGGCTGGGGCGTCGGCGTTCATGGCAGGGGATGCGGCGATTTCCGCGAAGCCTTTGTCGAACGCGGCGACCCTGGCTGAGAGGTCGGGTTTCTCCGCCTGGACCTCGATCCGCGGCAAGGGCACCACGGAGCCTGGGGCGCTCAGGGAGAGGACCGGGCCTGAGAAGAGCGGGGCGGACCCGAGGCGGGGGCCGGTCATGCTGCCGGAATAGCCGGACAGGGCCACGGGTACCGCGGCCGAGCGCGGCTGGACCAGGACCGCGGAGAACGCGGTCCCGGCAAAGAACACGATGCTTCCCACGGCCAGGCCAAGGGCCTGCCTGCTGGCTGCTCCCATCGCAGAGATGATACCGCGTGAAACCCTGTCCCTGCCTGGGCCGATGGGTGCCGGCAGGACGTCGGAATTCGGCCCAGGCCCCCATGGGTCCAAAGCCGGGCCGTCCTGGGGCGAAAAGCCCTCTCGCTCGGTCCGAAGACAAGGTATCATCCGGCTGATGACCCTTCCGGGGAGACTCGGATGAGGCTGCGCTCGGTCTTGGCGGTCCTCGTCGCGCTGCTGGCCCTTGTTCCAGGCCTTGGCCTGGCCGGGACTATTTCCCAGCCGATCGTCCGGGTCCAGGCCCCGCGGACCGGGATCGCCTGGTCTTCGCTGCCTGGCGTGTCGTTGTCTCCAGTCATGCCAGGCCTGGGCTCCGCCGTGCTTCCGACCGCTTCAGTGCCCTCGCTCGCGGTCCCGCTTCTTTCCACGCCTGCCCCGCTTTCCTCAGCTCAACCTGTCCCCAGGCCATCCATCGCGGCGCTGCGGGATTGGAGTTCCGAGACAGGGACCGCTCGCGCGCCTGATCCAGCCGGCCTGGCCAGCCTGTGGGACGGGACCCTCCCTACCGCTCCCATCGACGAGGGAGACCTCTCCGCCGTCTCAGGGGCTGACGCGGCCTTGTTGTCCGCGCCTGCTGAGAAGCCTGGAAGCGAGCGCGAGGGCGGCACGGCCGAGACCATCCAAGGCAGCATCTTCGATTTTAGGCCTGTGGAGGAGTCGCCGGACCACGGCTTTCCGCTCCTCGACCGCCTCATCCGCGCCGTTTTGACACGGGAAAGGACGAGCCGTCTTGGAGGCTTCGAGTTCACGGACGCGAAGAGCCCTGCCGAGGCGTCCGTCTTTTTCTACGGCGAGAGCCACAGCAACGGGGCGCTTATTGAGGAGAACATGCGGCGCCTGGCCTCGCACCTCAAGCCCGGTCACAGCGCCGTTGTGCTCGACGAAGCGTATTTCGGGCCCATGCTCTTCGGCCAGGATGCCGTGGCTTACCTCGAGAAGAAGGGCTTCGACCCTGAGTGGCTGGGCGCCCGCTGGAGCCTGCCCGACCTCAGGGTCAAGGGCTGGGATGACCTCGAGGTCTACCAGGAGTCCAGCCGGCCCATGCGGCGCCACCATTTGGCGCTCCTCGACCTCAACCACCACCTCTTTGGACCGGAGCGCGGCCTGCGGTACTACGCGGGCGTTGCGGTCCGGGCGTGGGATGTCTTTTGCCTCTGGCTGGACATGCGGCGCACCGCCATCAGGGACCGCAATGTCGTCCTCGACGCGGCGGTGGCCAAGGCCGCATCAGAGGCCGCGCAGGTCAAGGGCACCCTCCACGTCATCGCCGGGGCCGAGCACCTGCTGGAGAAGCCCTGGTGGCTCGAAGCGCCTCTGCTCCGGTCACGGCCCCGCTCGCGCCTGGTCAGGGCCCTGGGGGGCGCGCCTTACTGGGCCGGGATGCCGTGACTGGACTCAGCGCCAGGCTTTCCGGTCTTTGAGGAAGGGCAGTTTCTTGCGGGTCGCGGCCACCGCGGCTGGATCGATGTCAGCGAAGAAGACGCCCTCGCGGCTCCCGCAATCCAGGACGAGGTTCCCCATGGGATCGAAGATCACGGAGCGGCCGCAGTACCCGAAGTCAGGGTCGCGGCCGGTCCGGTTGACGCCGACCGTGAAGCAGAGGTTCTCGATGGCCCGGGCGCGCAGGAGCGTCAGCCAGTGGTCCCTGCGCCGGGTGGGCCAGCACGCGATGTCCACGAAGACGTCCGTCTTGGGCCCGAGCCTCCAGTAGAGATAGGCGAAGCGCAGGTCGAAGCAGACCGTGGGCGAGATCCGGACGCCGTCGAGCCTGAAGGTCTCGGTCCTCGAGCCCGGAAGATACGACTTCTGCTCGTCGAGCCTGGTGAAGAGGTGGTTCTTGGCGTAGGAGGAGACCTTCCTGCCTGAGCGGTCGAGCGTGATGAAGAGGTTGCGGCGGTCCATCACCCCCCCAAAGGACACGAAGGCTTTCCGTTCCCTGGCGATCCGGCTGAAGAAGCCGATGTCCTCGGTGTTGATCGTCGCGGCCTCCGGGTCCATGGAGAAGCTCGAGAGCGTCATCTCCGGGAAGATCAGCCAGTCCGGCTTTCTGCCGCGGGGGACCTTGTTGAGCAGGCGGGCGATCCTGGACTTGGTGGCCTCCTTGCGTTCGAAGCATGGGGCGAGCTGGCAGATGCCGATCTTCATGGGGATATGTTAGCAAGTAGGCCGCTGTCTCGCCCCGAGCCCTCAAGGCTTCCCGAGGAGACGAGTAGGCGCCTTCCCGGCGCGGAGCGGCTCCAGCAGGCCGGTCTTCTCCGAATAGACGAACACGCCCTTTCCCGATGGCGCGGAGGCAGACCCGACCAGGTCGGCGTAGAGGTCCTTCCGGGCTGTCGTGAACCTCAAGGCCGCGGAAAGGTCGTAGTGTCCGGCGAACAGGGCCGGTCCCTCGCGAGGAGCAGGGTCGAGGAGGACGGCGCTCCCTCGTGGAAGCGCCGTGCTGGCGCGGCTCATGGCGGAGAGGAGCTCCTGCTGGTCCTTCCAGAGCTTGGCGAACTGCCTGCCGTTATGCCAGTCCGCCATGAAGAAGGCGAGGAACGCTAGGCCGAGGAACGTCTTCTGGAGGACGGGTCGCCGGGCAAAGAGGGACGCGAACAGAGCGAGGCCGAGTCCGCCTGCAAGGGCGCCGACCCCGTTGGTCCTGCTCATGAACCCGAAGACCTGGGGAACATAGGAGGAGGAGAGGGCGTAGGGCAGGTAAGCTCCGATGAAGCCGAAGACGGCTGCGCCGAGCCCGGCCCTGAATGCGGGACTCCTGGAGTCCTCGCCGAACCGGAGAGCCAAACCGGCTCCGACGCCGACGGCGACCCACAAGCCGAGACTGGCGACAGAGGATTCGGCCCAGAAGCTCGGAGCGGACTTCCAGCACAGATGGAGGACCCGGTTGGTCAGACACTCGAACCCGGCGCCGAAGACCTTGAGGATGTGGCTGGCGGCAAAGGCGGTGGTCTTGGGATTGGCCTGGCTCAACGCCGCGACAGCAAAGCTCTGGTAGACGAGCGCCAGGGCCAGGGACAGGCCGTAAGGCCAAAGCGGAGCAAGACTCCGCGGCAAGGCTTCCGTGGGGCGGCGGCCCTGCGCCCATGCTCTTCCTGCCAATCCGCCCGCGAGCACTAGGGGGAGGAAGGCCGTGGACTCGTAGCAGAGGATGCTGGCCAGGTACAGGCCCTGGGATGAGAACAGGGTCCGCTTGCGCCTGGCAGCGAGGTGGCGCTGGAACACGACAAGGCTGGCCAGGCACATGACGATGGCGAGGGTCTGGGGAGAGGAAGCGAACCAGACGCGCAGGATGGCGGGGCTGGGGTGCAGGGCTGCAAGGCTAGCGGCGGCCAGGGCTATCCGCGGCGAGCCGAGGAGGTCCTTGAGCAGGATGAAGAAGAGGCAGGCTCCGAGGAAGTGGAGGGTGAGGATGAGGCCGTGGTAGACGCCGGGGTCGAATCCGCCGAGGCTGAAGAAGAGGGGGAACTGGAGGATCTCGACCGGACGGCTTAGATACCCGGCGGAGGCGAACGCGGACATGGCGGGCAAGAGGCCTCCGGCGTTGGAGGCGAGTTCGAGGAAGGCCCAGTCGTCGTGGTAGAACCCTAGCAGTGGCGCGTGGAAGCCGAAGCCCAGGCCCACGCAGGCCGCGAGCGCGAGGTAGGGCCTCCAGGAGCCGGAGGAGAGCATCAGGCCTCGGGCTTGCGGCAGCGCACGGCGATGTTGACCATCAAGGGGTGCAGGAGGGAGAGCCCGTCGAGGCGGTCGAACAAGGGTCTGCAGAAGAAGACGTGGGGCAGGAGGTTGAAGCCGAACCGCCGCTCGACCACGACGCCTTCCTCCTTGAGCCAGTCTTGGAGCTCGGAATAGCCGACCCAGTTCTCAAGGCCTCCATAGGGCCGGAGCTTGAGGGAGTCGGCGATGGCGAGCGCGAACTTGAGGCGCTTGTTGGGCACGGTGAGGACGAGGACCCCGCCCGGGGCCAGGACGCGGCAAAGCTCTTTGACCGCGGCCCTGGGGTCAGGGGTATGCTCGATGACCTCGGTGCAGAGGACCGCCTTGAAGGTCTTGTCCGAAAAGGGCAGGTTGAGGAGGCTCCCCTGGACCGGCCGGGTGGGGCACTTGGCCCGGACCACGCCGAGGAGTCCCGGCCCCACGTCGAGGGAGACGAGCCGGCCGCCGAGCCCCATGAGCGCCTTGCTGAAGTGGCCGGTCCCTGAGCCAGCGTCGAGGACAGGCAGACCCGCGACGTCCTCGGCCCGGAGCAGGGGGCTCTCGCCTCCGAAGATCAGGCGCAGGCGCTTGGAGAGTTCGTGCTTGTCCATGAGCTCGTCCCAATCCTGGGCGATGGATTCGTAGAAGCGGCTCTTGTCAGGGGACACGGAGGTCAGGACTGCGGGCCGGGGGCCTGAAAGCCGCGCAGTTCCTTGACGAGGAAGAGCGGCCGGGCCTTGATCTCTTCGTAGATCCTCCCGATGTACTCTCCGGTCACGCCCAGGAGGATGAGCTGACAGCCGCCGAGGAACATGGTCAGGAGCACGGTCGAGGCCCAGCCCTTGATGAGGAGCACGCCGTGGAAGGCGAACATGGCGACGACGTAGACGGCGTAGAGGCCGCAGAGGCCCAGGGCCAGCGCGCCCAAGAGCAGCGCGGCCTTGAGCGGAAGGGTGGAGAAGGAGACGATGCCGTCCGCGGCAAAGGAGAACATCCGGGTCCAGGTGTACTTGGACCTGCCGGCCCGCCGCGGCCCGGCGGAGAACGGAACGGAGGCCTCGGGGTAGCCCAGCCAGCCGATCATGCCGCGGAGGAAGCGGTGCCGCTCCTTCATGGCATTCAAGGTCTCGACCGCGCGGCGGTCCAGCAGGCGGAAGTCGGCGGCGTCGGGCTGGACCGGGGTCCTGGAGAGCGCGTTGATCAGGCCGTAGAAGGTCCGCGAGGTCAGGCGCTTCAAAGCGCCGGCGTCCTCGGTGTCGGTGCGGACCGTGCTGACGACCCAGGCGCCCTTGCGCCACTCTTCCACAAGCTTCGGGATGAGTCCTGGGGGGTGCTGAAGGTCGGCGTCCATGGTGATTACCGCGGCCCCGCAGGCGAGTCCGAGGCCCGCCGTGAGCGCGAGCTGGTGGCCGAAGTTCCTGGTGAGGACCGCGATCCGGACTGCCGGGTCGAGGCGCCGCAGTTCTTCGAGCGCCGCCAGAGAGCCGTCGGAGGAGCCGTCGTCCACGTAGACGACCTCGTAGGTCTCGACCATGGAGCGCAGAGCCCCGGAGAGCTCCCGGTGGAAGGAGGCAAGGCAGTCCTCCTCGTTGTAGACCGGGACGACGACCGAGAGGACGGGCTGGTCCATGCCTAGCGGCGGTCCTGTTTGGGCTGGGGTTGGAGCTTGGGCTGGGGCTCAAGGACCGTGGTGAGGTCCGGCACGCCGTTGTCCTTGAGCCAGGACTGGAGCAGGGGCATCTGCCAGCGGTGGTCCACCGGGCATGTGCCGTCGCGCTTCAGGGGCATGATGTTGGCCCCGAGCCAGGGGAAGGGGCCCTCGGCGCCCATGGCGTCGAGGCAGCGCGGCCGCAGGACCGTGGCGGCCAGGTCCGGGAACCACGCCGCGCCAGCCGCGGGCCGCGGGGAGACATAAGGGGTGAGGCGCTCGCCCGTCTCCCGGAAGGCGGAGGCCGGGTGGCAGAAGTCGGACCGGGTGACGGTCATGGCGGAGTCGAGCCTCGGGTCGGAGAGCATGAGGTCGATGCCCTGGTCGAGGGTCTCGGTCGTGATCGCGGCCGCGTGGGCGAAGAGCAGGACCACGAGGTCCACGGTCCCCTCGGCCTTGAGGTCCTCCTTCATGAAGCGCCAGCCGTGCGCCACGCGGGCCGCGGGGTCGATGTGGGACTCTCCCGGAGGGGGGTCGACGATGACCGCCTCGTACTGGAGGGCCACGGCCTTGACCGGCGGAGAGTCCGTGACGAGGTAGAGGCGCTTGATCTGCCTGCAGGCCTGGGCCGAGATCAGCGGGTAGGCGGCCAGGGTCCGACCCATGAGCTGGGCGTCGGCCGGGCACTCCTTGCTGCCGTCGAGGTCGATGACAAGTCCGCAGATCATGGGGCGGGGGATGCCTTCATCAGGTCTTCGAATGCCGTCAACGCCCTGTCCACGGTCTGGTCCCAGGTCCGCTCCTCCACGGTCTTGATGCCGGCGCCGATGAGCGTGAGCGAGAGGCCGGGCACGGAGGCCAGGGTCACCACGGCCTCGGAGAGGGCGCCGGAGTCGCCCGGCGGGAAGAGGAGGCCGTTCTCCCCGTCCGTGATGAACTCGTCGTAGGCGCCGCGGCGCGCCGCGATGATGGGGCAGCCTTCGGATTGGGCGTAGAGGGCGAGCATGGGGAAGCCTTCGAGCCCGCAGGGGTCGACGTAGGCCTTGGCCGCGCGCAGGTACTCCATGACCTTCTCATGCGGCAGGGGGTCGCAGAACGCGATCCGGTCCTGGAGGGAGAGGCGCTCCGCGCGGGCCTCGAGGGCGGGCCTCGAGGGGCCGCTGACGATGAGCGTCAGGTGCCAGTCGAGCCGGAGGCGCGCCAGGGACGTCAGGAGCATCTCGTAGCAGGGAAGGCGCGACTCGTTGATGAGTCCGACCGCCACCATCGGGAAGCCCGTGGGCCGGGCGGCGCGCATCGTGACGAGCGTGATCTCCTGGGCCCGGATCTGGTCGTAGGCGTAGGGGACCTGCGCGATGGGCACGGCCACGCCCCAGCCGCGCACCACGCCTTCGAGGTAGCGGCTCGGCACCATCAGGAGGTCGGCGCGGGAGAGCAGGTCCCGCACGCCTGCGACCGCCTCGGTCGAGGCCCCGGTGTAGGAGTCGATGAAGCGGACCACGACCTTGCGGCCCGAGGCGCGGGCCGCAAGGATGGCCGCGGGCTGGAGGCTGTTGACGAAGACCAGGTCCGAGGTCGTCCCGAAGCCCGTGGCGGAGAGCGTCTCCACCGTGGCCTCGAGCGGGCCGTTGGGGACCGTGTGCACCGAGGCCTCATGGCCCCGCTTGGCAGCCCTGCCGGCCAGCTCCCGGCAGAACGCATCCTCCGAATGGGGGGAGGTCGGGTCCGGCACCAGCAGGAGCTTCATCATCCTTATATAGCAATTCTCCGGCCAGCCGACAAAGGCCGGGCGATTGTCGTGCGGGCACTGGCTGCGGTACAAGGGGGCTGCCGGCTGGACGCTGACAGGGCAGTTTGATATCGTCTGTGCCGGAGACCCCATGAAGCCCCCTGCCGCCGCGATCCCGGACCCTGAGCGGGCGGGTTCCGCGTGGGTCGCGTCCGCGCCCGGGATCGAGACCGTCCGTGCCATCGCGTCCCGGGACCTCAAGACCGCGGCCTCCAAGGCAGAGAGAGGGGCCTGGGCCGAAGCCGTGCTCCGGCTCGTGATCCGGTGAGTCCAGTCCGAGCCGTGAAAGGCGCCCCGGCGATCCTCCTGGCCGCGTTCCTTCTGTCCGGTCCCTGCCCGTCCGCGCTGGCAGGGCCCGGCGCAGGGGACCCGGCCGTGGAAGCGCGGAAGCATCTGAACGTGCTTGCGGCGCTCGACACCTCGAATCCTCCGGGCAACGAGGCGAAGGCCGCGGACTATCTGAAGGGTGTGCTCGACCGCGAGGGCATCCCCGCTGCCGTGATCCCTTTCGGCGAAGGCCGCGCAAGCCTCCTCGCCACGCTCAAAGGGACCGGGTCCAGGCGGCCGCTCCTGCTGGCGTGCCACACCGATGTCGTGCCCGCGGAGCCTTCCGAGTGGGCGACCCCTCCCTTCGAGCCTGTTGAGAGAGACGGGTACCTCTATGCCCGCGGGTCCGCGGACAACAAGGCCATGTGCGCTGCCATGCTGGCGGTCCTGGTCCATCTCAAGCGCTCCTCCGGCCAGCGGGTCCGAGACGTGGTGTTCCTGGCCCATGGCGACGAGGAGTCCGGCGGCGAGGTGCGCCACCTCGATTGGCTCCTGGAACGGCACGGGGACGCTCTCAAGGCCGAGTTCGGCCTCATGGAAGGCGGCAACACGGTCTGGAAAGACGGTCGGGTCGCCGAGATCCGGGTCCAGACCGCCGAGAAGGCTTATCTTGACGTCACGCTGACCGGTCGGGGCAGCGGGGGGCACGCGTCCATCCCGCGCCAGGACAATGCCGTGGCCCTGGTCAGCCGGGCCGTGGCGCGTCTCGCTGAGCACCGGTCCGCCGCGGTCCTGACCCCGCTGGTCCGAGAGTTCCTAGGCCGGCAGGAGGGGATCGTGGACAGGGACACGGCCTCGGCCATCGCCGCTGTCCTCAATGCCGGGCCGGGCGAGCTCGATGCCGCGGTCGACGGCCTCGAGGCGGTCAACGCTGATTTCGCGGCCATGCTCCGCGACACGCTCACTCCCACCATGGTCCGGGGCGGCTACAAGTCCAACGTGGTCCCGGCCAGGGCCGAGGCGGTCCTCAACGCGCGCCTGCTCCCCGGCACCCAACCGGCCCAGTTCCTCGCCCTCCTGGCCACGGTGATGGCCGACCCGGCCGTCTCCATCAGCGCCGAGCCCGCGCCTGCGGCGCCCGCGCCCATGTCCCTGGATACGGACCTTTACCGTGCCGTGGAGAAGGCGGCTGGGGCCCAGGCCCCCGGAGCGCCGGTGATGCCGTTCATGTCGTCTTGGACCACGGACGCGGCCTCCCTTCGGCGCCGCGGCATCGTGGTCTACGGCCTGGACCTCCCGCTCTCCGACGACGACGGCTCCCGCGTCCACGGCAAGGACGAGCGGGTCGCGCTCAAGGCGCTCGACTGGTACGTGCGCTTTCTCGGCGCCGTGGTCAGGAGGGTCGCGGTCCGATGAAGGCGCCCAAACCGCGATTCTCCACCCTGGCGGTGCACGCGGGGCAGGAGCCGGACCCCGCGACCGGCAGCGTCATGACCCCGGTCTACCTGACCTCCACCTACCGCCAGTCCGCTCCTGGCCGGCATTCCGGCTATGAGTACAGCCGCACGCGCCATCCGACCCGGCAGGCTCTCGAGGATAACCTGGCCGCCTTGGAGGGGGGGCGCTTCGGCCTGTGCTTCGCGTCAGGCATGGCCGCCATCTCCGTCGTGGCCCAGAACCTCGGTCCCGGGGACCACGTGGTCTGCTCGAAGGACGTCTATGGCGGCACCTACAGGGTCTTCACCGGGGTCTTCCAGCGCTTCGGGGTCCGCTTCACCTTCGCGGACTGCAACGACCTCCGGTCCCTGTCTCGGGCCTTCACGCGGAGGACGAGGCTGTTGTGGCTCGAGAGCCCGACCAACCCACTGCTCAAGGTCGTGGACCTGGCCGCGGCCGCGAAGCTCGCCCGCGAGCGGGGCGTCAGGACCGCGGTGGACAACACCTTCGCGACACCCGCTCTCCAGAGGCCCCTGGAGCTGGGCTGCGACGTTGTGGTGCACTCCACGACCAAGTACCTGGGCGGACATTCGGACGTGGTGGGCGGCTGCGTCGTCACCAGCGACGAGGGGCTCTTCAAGCGATACCGCTTCCTTCAGAACGCCCTGGGCGCGGTGCCCGGGCCCATGGACTGCTTCCTTGTCCTGCGCGGGACCAAGACCCTTCCCCTGCGCATGGAGAGGCACTGCGCCAACGCATCCGCAATGGCCCGGTTCCTGGCCGGACACCCAGAGGTCCTGAAGGTCCATTATCCTGGTCTTCCCGGCCATCCCGGGTATGAGACCGCCCGCAGGCAGATGAAGGGTTTCGGAGGCATGGTGTCCTTCGAGCTCAAGGGAGGAGCGTCCCGGGCCCTGAGGTTCCTCTCCAAAGCCCGCCTCTTCACCCTCGCCGAGAGCCTTGGCGGGGTCGAGTCCCTGGTCGGCCATCCCTCCACCATGAGCCACGCCGGCGTGCCCCGGGCCGAGCGCCTGAAGGCCGGCATCACGGACGGGCTGGTCAGGCTCTCCGTGGGCATCGAGGATCCGGCGGACCTTCGCGCGGACCTGGAGCGGGCCATCCGGCTCAGCGGCCGGAGCTGAGCCGCGTTCACCCTTTCCCTGGAAAGAGGCGGGTTGGGCGACCGCGCGGTGCTGCCCACTCTTATATACGAGCGAGGCCCGAAAAAGTTCCCTTGAAAATCGGTTTCTCGTCGAGAAATAAAAACTGGGGTCTGGCCCCAGCGCCGCCAGCGTCCTTCTCAGCGCTTCTTCGGCCGGGGGGCCAGCGGTGCGCCTTCCCGCTTCAAGAGCCTGCGCTTGCCCTCGACCCCTCCAGGGCCCGAGAACCCGCCGAGGCGGCCGTCCGCGGCCACGACGCGGTGGCAGGGCACGAGCGGGGCGAAGGGGTTCTTCCCGAGCGCCTGGCCCACGGCGCGTGCCGCGCCCGGCCGGCCGATCCGGCGCGCGATCCAGCCATAGGTCCGGACCTGTCCTTTGGGGATCTCGGCGCAGGCGCGCCAGACCGCCTGATGGAAGGGGGGGTGGACCTTCATCTTCTCGAGGATGGGCAAGGGCAGCGCGGTCTTTCTCATATTCATTTGACTCCCATGACCAGTCCGGCTCATCGGGCCGCCTTCCTGGCAGGAGGAGGGAGCACGATCTTGCCCAGGACCCTGGGGCCGGAGGCTCCTGTGGCAGCCGGGCAGTTGTTGGGCAGTCCCTTCAAGGTCCGGCACGCCATCCACGCGAAGCAGGCGGCCTCCTTGGCCATGGCCGGGATGTCGTCTTTTCCCGGGGTCGAGATCCTGAGGGGCCGGAGCTCGGCACGGAGCATGGCCATGAGGACCGGGTTCCTCGAGCCTCCGCCGCTGACCACGACCTCGCGGACGGCGTGGAGAGGCAGGATGAAGCGGTGGAAGGCGTCCGCAATGGAGGCCGCGGTGAGGAGCGTGAGCGTGGCCAGGACGTCGGGCAGGCGCTTGCGGGTGAGCCGGCCGAAATGCGCGGCCAGGTAGTCCCTGCCGAAGACTCCGCGGTCGAAGGACTTGGGAGGGGGCTTGAGGAAAAAGGGGGCCCTGAGGAGCCTGGCGACCAGCCGTTCGTCGGCCCGGCCGCGGCCGGCGAGCCGGCCGTTCACGTCCATCTCCAGCCTGCCGTTTGTCCCGAGGCCCGCGGCCAGGTCCATGAGGCTGTTGCCGGGCCCGGTGTCGAACGCGGTCCACATCCTGCCTCCGCCCACGACCGAGACATTGCCGATGCCTCCGATGTTCTGCAGGGCCTTGATCGGCCCGCGGCCGTAAAGGAAGGCGTCGAAGGCAGGCACCAGAGGCGCGCCCTCGCCGCCCGCGGCCATGTCCGCGGGACGGAAATCCGCGATCACGATGCTGCCCGTGCGCTCCGCGATGACCGCAGGCTCCGCGATCTGCAGCGTGTTGGGGGGCTGGGCCCCGGGGCCGTGCCAGACGGTCTGGCCGTGGGAGCCGATGACGTCCGGCCGTCTTCCCCGCAGCACGGCCAAGGCCGCTTCCGCGAAGAGCCTGCCCAGCTCCATGTTGAGACGGGAGAGCTCGGGAGCCTTGAGGCCCGCGGCGGCGAGCACGGCCAGCCGGGTCTTCGGGGGGTAGGGGAAGGTCCTGCAGGAGAGCACCTTGAGCCCAGGCCCGACCTCGGCCAGGACCGCGGTGACGCCGTCGGCCGAGGTCCCGGACATGAGCCCGACTGCAAGCATATCAGGCGGCCGGCAGGACCAGCCGCACCAGGCCGCCCGCCGCCTTCTTGAGCTCTGCCTTGCCCTTGTGGAGGGTCATGGCCTTGCGGACCGCGGTCAAGCCGAGCCCGAGCTTGCCCGGCAGGGCCGCGTAGAGGGGGGTGAAGCCCTTGGCCAGGCTGTCAGGGCCGAACCCGGGGCCCGTGTCCGCGACCTCCACCACGGCAGAGCCGGCCTCGGCCTTGGAGGCGACGGTGACCGTGCCGCCCGTGCCCGAGCCGTCCGGAGGCATGATGGCCTCGGAAGCGTTCCTCAATAGGCCGCGGACGGCCAGGGTCATGCTTGCGGGGTCCAGGGAGACCCTGGCTTTGCTCGAGAGACCCTTCTTGAGCTTGACGCCCGATGGGAAAGGGAAGCCCTCCAGGACCTTCTCGAGGAAGGGGTCGAGGTCCGCGGGCTGGAGCTTGACGGGCTGGACCTTGAAACAGAACTCCACGTTCCGGAGCATGGCGTCGGCGCGCTCGGCCTCGGAGGCGAGGATGCCGAGGTGCTTGGCGACCTTGGCGTCCACCGGGGGCTTGGCCTCGACCCTGGTCTTGAGGGCCGCGAGGGCCTTGCGGACCGCGGCCACGACCGCGTCGAGTTCGAGGGCTTTGGAGACCGCGGCCGCGAGCTTGAGATCGGGCTGGATGGCCTTGAGCAGGGCCGCGGCGGAGCGAATCTCGGACTCGATGGCCCCCGCGGCTGCGACCGCGTGCGTGTCCTTCTGGGACTGGCCGGAGAGCTTGCTCCTGACGTAGTAGGCGGATTGGCCGATGATCGCCAGGGGGGTGGCGATGTCGTGCCGGATGCGCTTCGTCAGCTCGACGAGGTCGACGGAGCCTTCTTCGGTGCCGGTTGCCATAGCTGCTATTCTACCACCACTTCCCGCGCTTCTGATAGGTCTCGATGAACTTCTCGATGGACCGGTCGTAGGTCCGCTCCACGTCCTTGGGGAACAGGCACCCCGGGAACTGGCCGTTCTTGAAGTGGTAGTCGAGGCAGTCGCAGCAGACGCCCTTGCGCGAGCAGGGGTCGTAGGTGCAGGTGCAGCGGCTGGTGTTCTTCTGGACGTTGCATTCCTTCATGTCGTGCCTCCGGGGTCCTCCGCACATTGTAGATAAATTGTATAGTCGCCGGATCATGACGCGGGACTACGGCGTGGATGCCGCGGAGGTCACGGGGCTCCTCGAGGACCTTGTGCGCATCCCGAGCCATCCGGGCTTGGAGCGCCAGGAAGAGCGGGTCGCGGAGGCCCTTGAGGCCTTCCTCCTCAAGAGGGGGCTGGCCTGCGAGAAGGTCGAGGTCGCGCCAGGACGGCCCAACCTGTTCTGCACGCTCAAGGCCCGGCGGCCCGGACAGCACCTCGTGCTCCTAGGCCACATGGACACGGTCCCCTTGAACGAGGGCGACCCTGGTGACGGATTCTCCGCGCGCATCAAGGACGGCCGGATGTACGGCCGGGGCGCGGCTGACATGAAGGGGGGCCTGGCGGCCATGGCGGGCAGCCTAGCCGCCCTCAAGAGGACGGGTGCCTTGGAGCGCGGCCGCGTGACCCTGGCCGCGGTGGTCGACGAGGAGATGGGGAGCCTCGGCGCCGAGGCCATGGTGAAGGCGGGCTTCGCGGCCGACGGCGCCATCGTGGGCGAGCCGACCGCCAACGTGCCCTGCCTCGGCCACAAGGGGCTTGAGTGGCTCGACATCCGGTTCGCGGGCAAGGCCGCGCACGGCGGCACACCCGAGGCGGGCTTGAGCGCCATCTCGGCCGCAGCCCGCTTCATCCGGCTGGTCGAGGAGGAGTATGTCCCGGCCCTGAAGGCCAGGCCTCACCCCGTGCTCGGGCCGGGCACGATCAATTTCGGCACGGTCCGCGGCGGGG
>JBAZSR010000071.1:0-13924 GCA_041662295.1 Elusimicrobiota bacterium
CAACAACGGGTGCTCCCACGCCCGCATCATCGAGGAGTACGCCAAACTCCAGGCTGATTCCCACGCGACCCAGATCGGGGGGCACCTGCACGTCCTGGAGTCGAAGTTCCAGATTATCGAGCGGCGCCACCCCGTCTTCAACTCCAAGGGGATGTCCCGCAAGGCGCGCTACCACATTGCGGACAATTTCCTTTCCGCCTGGCTGGGCGCGATCGAACGACAGGTCAATGCGTCGCGGGTCCGTCCCATGGACACCTGCGTCAGGACGTGCTCGGAACGGCTATCGACGATCGAAGGCAAGGCTTTCGAGAAACTCGTCCGGCTCCTCCTTGAGGAGTTATCCCGCAAAGGCGACCCGGGATTCCAGATCACGGCGCACGTCTCAGGCTATTGGAACAGACCGGAGGACGCGGCGCGGAACATTGAACTGGACCTGCTGCTGATCAACGAGGAAGAAAAAACACTCAGGATCGGCACATGCAAAAGGTCCCCGGACCAGCTACTGGCGGACTGGCCGGTGTTCCGTAGCCACCAGGCGGCCTTCCTCCGGACCAAGGAAGGCCGCCGCTTCTCAGGGTTCTCGATCATTCCCTGCGCTTTCGCTCCCAGAATCCCGGGAAGCCTCAAGGCAAGACTTCAGGGAATGGGTTGCTCAGCCTTCGGGCTGGACGAACTTCTAGAGAGGACATAGGGGGACATCGATGCGAAGGATGATCATCTCAGGTCTCTTTGCGGCCTCCGCCCTGGCGGCCGCGTGTGCAACCGTTTCCACGAAGAGCGGCCCGGACCTTCGGGGATTCCCCATCGGCATCTACAACGTGGCGGACCCGAAGCACCTCGCCATCCTCAAGAGAGAGGGGTTCGACACGTTCCTGCCCGCGCCCAAGGACCCGGGGGGCTATGAAGCGCTCGCCCGGGAGGCGAGGAAGCTGGGCATGCGCATGGTGGTCCAGCCCCAGCCGTTCTGGGACAAGCCCGCGTCCGCGACCAAGGGCTGGCCGATCCTGGCCTGGTACCTGATGGACGAGCCGGAGGTCAACAAGATGACCCCTGATGTCCTGGCAGGGGTCGCCGCGAGGGTCAAGGAGTGGGACCCTTCGAGGCGGCAGACCTTCGTGGTGGGGGCAGGGAAGTGGGCCAAGCCTTACGGAGAGACAGCGGATGTGCTCATGCTCGACTGGTACCCGGTCCCGCACAGGCTGCTTTCCTCAGTGACGGACGAGCTCAAGCAGGCTCAGGCCGGGCTTGCGAAAGGCAAGCCGGTGTGGATGGTGCTCCAGGCCTTTGACTGGGCCGAGGACAGCGCCATGGACAAGCGGGCCATTGCCACGCGGTTCCCGACTTACGAGGAGATCCGCTACATGTGCTGGTCCTCCATCATGGCCGGGGCCAAGGGGATCTTCTTCTTCCGGCTCCCGGTGCCGCCCACGGAGACGCTCTTGGATTATCCGGAGCGCTGGCAGGCCGTGGCCCGGGCAGCCAGGGAGCTTTCGCTCTTCAAGCCAGTGCTCGAGGGGGGCAAGCCCAGCCAGCTCCCCTTCCAGCCGAACCCGGATGGGGTCGATGCCAGGGCATGGACGCACTCTGGCCGCAGTTATGTGGTCCTGGCCAACCCCAGGAGCGGCTCCTTCCTGAAGGTGCCTGACGAAGTGCTGAAGTCCGAATGGAGGCCGCTGTTCTCCCTGCGGCGGTCGCAGAAGGAGCTCCTCAAGAACCTGGGCCATGGCTGGTACCTCAAGCCCTACGGAGTGCTGGTCCTTGAAGGCCCGGCTCAAGAAGCCGGCCGTACCTGGTGACCGAAGCCCTCCTCATCGTCGCGCTCGTCTTCGGGCCCCTGGCGCACGGGTGCACGGAGCAGTGGTCGCTTCCGGTCCTGCAGATCCTCCTGCTGAGCCTGACGCTCTTTGGCCGACGAGAGCCTCGCGGCCCAGGATGGTCCGGAGCATTCCTTCTTGGGCCCGCGCTCTTCATCCTCCTGCTCGGGACCTTGCAGTGGCTCCACCCCGTGCCCATGGACGGTCTCTCATCCTGCCTGCCTTTCACAGCATCCCAACGGGAGACAGGCAAAGCCCTTGTACTATGGGCCGGGTTCTGCTGTCTGCTCTGGGCCGGGCCAAGGATGCTCTCGAAGCCTGGCGCCAAGGAGCGGCTAGGGTGGGCCCTGGTCCTGATCGCGGTCCTGGTCGCTGTCGTGGGCATGATCCAATTATCCCAAGGCAACACCCTGGTCTACGGACTGCGCAAAGCCGCCTACAACAGGAGCCCCTTTGGCCCGTATTTCAACCGCGGGCATGCGGCTTCCCTCATGGCCGTATGTCTGGCCGCGGGCATGGGGCTCTTGGCTTCCAGGCAGGCCTCGAGAGGGCGCAGGCTGGACCAAGGCATGAGGCCTTCGGATTTCTTCGCCTCGCAAGCGACCCTGGCCATGCTTCTTGCCGTCATCGGAGCCGGCATCGTGCTGGCGCGCAACCGAGGCGCGGTGCTCGGGCTCGCTTTGGCCTGTGCCGGAGTGGGGTTCTGGGCCTGCGGCTTCCTGCGCTCCTGGTCCGGCAGGTGGGCACTGAGGACATTCCTGGTCCTGCTCCCCATGGCGCTTGCCGCGGCCATCATGCATTGGCCTGAAGCTCTCGGTTTTCCCAATGGCTTGGGAGAGAACTCCGTGACGTGGCGAGCCGGGATGTACTCCGGAGCCTGGAGGCTCTTCGCGGATTTCCCGGTCTGGGGGTCCGGTTTGGGCGCTGTGCTTGGGGCCTTCCCAGGGTACAAGCCGTCTGTTGTTGCTGGGGTCGTGGACCACGTTCACTCGGATTGGCTCGAACTCCTGCTCCAGGTCGGAGTCGTCGGGACCTTGGCAGTGCTCGCAGGGCTTCTGGCCATGGTTGTCCGGTTCTGGAAGCGCTCGCGAGAACTCAGCAGCGAGGAGCTGTTCCTGGAAGCCGGGGCGCTGGGGGGAGTCCTCGCGTTCATGGCGCATTCAGCCATCGAGTTCAGCTTCCAGATCCCGGCCAATGCAGTGGTGTTCCTGACCCTGTTGTGCTGGCTGGCAGTGGAACGCCCACGAGACGAGGAAGGGGGGGAAGAGCGCACGGAGCGCCAGCGCCATGCGCCAGGCTGGCAGGTCTGGGGAGTGCGCACCCTTGTCCTGGGCCTCATGCTGGCCAGCCTTTATCCTGTGATCGGGTACGGGTACGCGCTTAAGGCCATGCGCAGACCGCCCTCGGAGCGGTTCGGACTTCTGGAGAAATCTTATAGGTGGGACCCTGACCCAGTCACCGCCTATGAACTGGGCTTTCAGCGCATCATGAACGCTGACAAGCACCCGAAGGGGAGGACCGCGGCTCTGCGCGAGGGCCTGGCCTTCACGCGGGAAGCCCTCCGCAGGGAGCCCCTGAACCCGTTTCTGACACGCCTGCAGGGGACTTTCCTATCAGGACTCGGACGTCAGCAGGACGCTGATCCGATGCTGTCCGTGCGGCCCTGACACCCCGCCTGACAACCTTGAAAATCCATCATGCTAGTATGGGATTTCATGGTATCCAGAATGTAGGTATTTTTACGGACGCGGGAAGATGTAATATTTCATTGATTTTAATGCAATAATTGTGCGACAATAATATATTACACTCTAACCTGGTGATGAAATTCAAGGCGTTCACCTGCCTTCTCGCTTCAGCGCTCATCATCGGGACAGCCGAGGGCTCGTTCAGCCAACCTCCTACCCAAGCCGTCACTCTCACGGTCATCGGATTCACAGGCAATGCTCTTCTGGGCATCGGCCCGGACGTGGTGGAGATCAAGCCTGGCTCCCAGGCGTTCGTCGTGCCTCCGGGCTCGGAGGTCAAGGTGGTGTCCGGGAACATCACTTTTTTGGCGCAGGGAAATCTCATCGATGCCAAGCCAGGGGATGTCTTCAAGTTCTCGCTGGGCAAGGACCAGGCCCAGGTCGAAGTCCTCTCCGGCGGCCTTTCCGTGACGCAGGACGGGGCTAAAAGCAGTCTCAGGCCCGGAGAGATGATGGGCTGGCCCGCTCCAGGCGCAATGCCCGCGCCTACGATCTCGCCTGCCGCAGAGCCTCTGCTCCCCCTGCCCGAGGAAAAGCCTCTTGCGCTTCCTCCGGTCGAGGCCCCTGAGGTCGCGGTTCCGCCGCAGCCCAAGCCCCTTGCCGCGGCCCCGGAAGAGGTTCCCCTGGTCGCGCCCCTTCCTGAAGCCCCGCCCCGGAAGTCCCTGGGGGAGTGGTTCAAGTCGCGCGCCCTCCGCATCCAGGTGGAGCTGCACCCGTATTACGCCCTCAAAGAGACCTATGACTCCAACATCTACCTCGTGCCTCCGGACAAGCCGGGACCGGACACGGTGGGCGGCGGCGTGGTGGGAGCCTGGATCACGAGCAACAACCTGGGCTTGAACGCGGTCATCCCCATCGGCAAACGGCACAAGCTCGAGGCTGGCTACGATTTCCGGGCCTTGAATTACTCCAGGGCCGGCGATGCCAACGACTCCATGGACCAGGCGGTCAAGGCCGATTACTCCTACTCCGGCAGGCGGGGGGTGACCGCGCACCTCTTCAACGCCTACAGCAACACCATGGACCCGGCTTTCAGCGAGATCGTCAAGCGCGAGAGGCGCTGGCAGAACGCTGCGGGCGGAAGGCTCGACTGGGAGTTCTCGCGCAGGCTCTACGCTTTCATCGACGGGTCCCATACGGTCCACAAGTACCTGAGCTCGGACACGGGGGGACTCCTCAACCACTACGAGCAGAGCTTCGGCGGCGGGGGCGGGGTGCAGCTCGGCCCCAAGACCAAGACCTACGCCTCCTACCACCGCTCCATCATCCACTACTCGGCCGGCAGGCAGGCCAACAGCAAGGGCCACTCCATGGACCTAGGCATCGAGGGCCAGCTCACGGCCAAGCTCAAGGGCGCGGCCCGGGTGGGCATGCACACGCGGCGCTACGACGACGTGACCGGCACCTCGATCACGGAGCGCGAGACCTCCTGGACGACCTCGGTGGACGTGACCTACGCCCTGGGCCGGCGCACCCAAGCCGGGCTGATGGCCTTCAAGAGCGTCAACGAGGCAGTGGCGGGCAACAACCGGTTCTACGAGGCCACGGGCCTGGGCATGAACGTCCTGCACGCGTTCCAGAAGCTCACCCTGGGCGCCAACGGGACCTGGGAGGTCGACAAGTACCCCGAGGCCCTCACGACCGGGGGCAGGACCGGGGACCGGCGCGACGACCTCTACCCCATGGGCTTGAAGGCGCAGTACGCGGTGAAGGAGTGGCTGAGCACGGGGCTGGAATACATGCGGCGCCAGAGGCACTCCACCTTCTCGCGGCAGTACAACTACGGCGTCAACCTGACGAGCCTCGAAGTCCGCGTCAGTTTTTAGCTTCCTTCCTCAGCCTCTTCTTCGGGACCTCGAGCAGGACCCCTGAGCCGTCCCGGCCGAACCAGAACACATCGCCCGCGCGGCCCATGGAGGAGAGGGGCTCGCGGCCCTTCTCGAGGTCAGGGAGGCTCCAGCCGGAATCCACGCCGAGGTCCTTGCCGTGGCGGTGGCTGTAGACCTTGCGGCCGTCGGGGTCCGCGGTCCAGATGAAGTCAGGGGCGGGGATGACGGCCGCGGGCGCGAACCCCACCTTCCAGGACTGGAGGACCTCGAGGTCGTGGTCCGCGGCGTGCTTGTACACGCTCTGGCCCCAGCCGTCCGCGGAATACAGGAACGAGCCCTCGAGGAACAGGGCCGAGGGGCTCGGGCCCGGGCTCGGCCAGGACTTCTCGAGGACGAGCTTGTCCCCGTCGACCTTGAACTTCGAGATCTCCTTCTTCCAGGAGTCCGCGGCGTAGACCACGCCCTCGCCCACGGCCAGGCCCGTGATGTGGGAGCCGGGCAGGGAGTAGCGGCTGAGGACTTCGAGCTTGCCGTCCGCGAGCTTCATCCGGTAAACCGCGGCGTCATACCAGTCCGAGGCCCAGAGCTCTCCCTTGTTCCAGGTCAGAGACGAGGAGTGGGAGAAGGGAACGCTGTGCCGGACCACGGGGTCGCGGCCCAAGAGCGCGGCCGCAGCCACGCCGGCGAGGATGACGAGCACGGCCGCAGTGGGCCCCCAGGCACGGAACCCGGGGCCTGACCCTGCCGCAGGAGCCGGGACAGGGACTGGAGAGGAAGATGCCGGGGAGGGGGAAGGCGCTGCCGGGGCACCCCCTTCGGCAGAGGAGTACGGCCGGCCTCCGGGGACCTGGCCTCCTATGGCCAGGGGCTCGGAGCCCTTGAGGATGGCCTCGCGCTTCAAGCCCTGCTCAGCGTGCAGGCGGTGCAGGCGGAACTCCTCGGAGAGCTCGGCGCGGATGGCGGCGCGCTGGACCTCGACCTCGCCCTCGGCGTGGCGCTTGACGCGGACCCGCTCGCTCTCGAGCTCGCTCATGAGCTCGTCGCGCTCCTTGTCGAGCTCGGCCCTGGCGGCCGAAAGCTCGGCCTCGTTCCTGCGCAGGAGCTCCTTCTCCAGGGAAAGGACCTTCTTCATCTCGGCTTCGGCCTCGGCCCGGAGATCTACGGCCTTCTGGCGCTCAACGCGGATCTCGGCGCGGCTGCGGTCGCGCTCCTCCTCGACTACGGCCTTGAGCTTGGCCGCCTCCTCGAGGGCCCGCACGCCCTGCAGGCGCAGGGCCTGGGCCTCCTCGGAGGCCTTGACCGCGTCGAGGTGCCTGCTGTGGCGCTCGGCATCGAGCTCGGCGCGCTCGGCCTCGAGCTTGCCGTAGGAGTCCTCCATGTTCGCGTGGTGCTTCTCGAGCTCGAGGCGCAGGTGCTCGCGCTCGGTCTCGAGGCGCTTGCGCTCGGCGTCGAGGTTCCTGCGAACCTCGGCGGCCTCGGTCTCCATGCGGTTGCGCGCCTCGGTGGCCTTGGCCACGGCCTCGGCCGCGGCGCGCTGGCCGGCCTCGGCCCGCTCGGTCACGGCCGCGGCGTCGGCGAGCACGCGGCGGCGCTCCGACTCGAGGCTTGCCCGGGAGGCCTCGAGCTTGGACTGGGCCTCGGCCTCATGGGCCCGGGCCTTCTCGAGCTCGGCGGAGAGCCGGGCCGTCTCCTTGTGGAGCTCCGCGGTCTCAGCGGCGAAAGTCTTGCAGGCCTCCTCGTAGCGGGCCTGCGCGTCGTGGAGCGCGGTCTCCTTCCGGCTGAGCACGGCGTCCATGCCGTCGACCTTGGACTTGAGGGACTTGGACTCGGCCATCCAGGTCTCCATCTGCCGCTTCTCGTCCTCGAGGGCGCTGACGAGCTGGCTGCGGGCCTGCATGGTCACCCGGAGGGTCTCGTCGAGCTCCTTGGCCTCCTCGGAGTGGGCCAGGGACTCCCGCCGGAAGGACGAGGCCTTCTCCTCGAGCGAGCGGACCTGCTCCGTGAGCTCGCCCACGCGCTCCTTCAAGCGGTCGCGGGTCTTCTGCTCGGACTCGAACTGGAGCGTGCGGGAGGAGAGCTTGTTCTGGAGGTCCTCGACAAGGAGCTCGAGACGGCTGAACTCGACGCGGGCGGACTTCAAGCCCTCGAACTGGCCGGGAAGGCCTCCTGCTCCGGGCTCGGGGCCGGCGGAATGCGCCTTCGAGGTCCTGAGCGCCTCGAGGACCTCGTCGACCTCCTTCTTGAAATCAGCCAGCCACCGCTGATGGGAATCCATGCCGGTATTCTATAACAAATATCGGAATCGCGGCGGGACGTTCACAGCCCCGGCCCTGGGAGGTCAGTCTCCACAGGAGCGGGCGCGGGCGGAGGGAGCACGGGGGGAGGAACGTTGCGCAGGCTCGCCTTGGGGAGCTCCTGCAGGAGACCGAGCCCGTCGCGGCCCACCCAGAACCTGCCGTCTTTGGCCGCCATGCAGCTCAGGGACTGCCAGCCGTCCTCGAGCCTGGGGTGCACGAAGGCCTCGGAGAGTCCCATGCGCTCGTCGAGCTTCAAGATCATGCGCAGGCCGGACCCGGCCGACCAGAACAGGCCGCCCTCGCGCTCCAGGCACACCGGCGAGAAAGACACGGGGTAGGCGTTGAGCACGGACAGGGACTCGTCGATGGCGTGCCGGTAGATCGTGTTCGAGCCGGAGTCGCCCGACCAGAGGTACTTCCCGTCGAACGACAGGGCCGAGGGGCTGGGCCCGGGGCTCGGCCAGGACGCGGAGAGCGTGAGCTCGAGGCCGGCCTCGTAGCGTTGGATCTCGCGCTTCCACGAGTCGGCCAGATACAGGGTGGAGCCGTCCACGGCAAGGCCCGTGACGTGGGAGCCGGGCAGGCTGTAGCGCTGGAGCACCGACAGCTTTCCCTTGTCCAAGCCCATCCGGTAGACCGCCTGGTCGAACCAGTCCGACACCCAGAGCTCGTCGCCGACCCAGACCAGGGCCGTAGGATGCTTGAAGGGCACGGGATGGCTGACTGCCGAGAATCGCAGGTGCAGGTAGCCTGCAGCGGCCGCGACAGCGGCCGCAGTCAGGACGGCGGCCAGGACGAGCCTGCCGAGCAGAGGCCGCACGCCTCGGGAAGAGGCGGACGCCGGAGCGCCAGGCAGGGGCTGGCCCGGAGCTTCCTTAAAGCCCGCGACAAAGGCGTGGTCCGCGTCCGAGGCCGGAGGAGCCGCATGCTGTTCCGAGGCCTGAGCCTCGGCCATGACGACAGGCTCCGCCACGACCGGCGCAGGAGCAGGCGCCGGGACCGGAGCCGGGACAGGCGTTGGGAATGGGACCAAGATCAACGTCGGAGCCTCGACAGGGGCAAGGGGAGGGACCTCAGGCTTGGGAGCCGGCGGGACAGGGGCCGGTTCTGAGGAGACCATGGAAACCATCTCCGTGGTCACCGCGGCGAACGACTCGGCTGCCTTCGGGGCTGGAGACAGGGCTTTGGCCAGCTCGGCCTTGGCCTGGCTCTCGATGGCCAGGCGCTGGGACTCCTTCTCGCGGTGGAGCAGGGCCTGCTCGAGCTTCAGGGCGGCCTCGTCCTCGAGCTCGCGGCGGAGGGCGGCGCGCTCGGCCTTGAGGCGGTGTTCGGACTCTGCCGCGGCTTCGCGGGATTCGGCCTCGAGGGCGGCGTAGAGCTTGCGGCGCTCGGCGTCAAGCTCCTTGAGGAACGCGGACTTCTCGGCGTCGAGCCTGGCCCGCTCCTGGGACAGGGCCCGGCGGGCCGCCTCGGCAGACGCGGCCGCCTCGGCGCGCGCCGCCGCCACTTCCGAGAGCGCCTCCTTGACTCCGGACTTCATGCGCTCCTTCTCGACCTGCAGGAGCCGCTCCATCTCCGCCACCTGGGTAACGGCCGCAAGCTCGGCCTTGGCCGCCTTCTCGAGCCGGTCCCGGACCTCCTCGTGGAGCCGGGCCTTCTCGGCCTCGAGCGCCTGCCGGGCGGCTTCCTGGGCTTTCCGAGCCCGCTCCTGGCTGGCCTCGTACTCGGCCTGGAGCTTGGCGCGCTCCGCATCCGCGGTCTCGTGGTCCTCGACCTCGGACCTGAGGAAATGCGCGGCCGCAGACTCGTACTCGGCCTTGAGCTTGGCGCGCTCCTCATCGAGCGCGGCCAGGGCGCGCTGTTCGATCTCGAGGCCGCGCTCCTTCATGGCCTTGGCCTCGGCCATGAGCTTCTCGCGCTCCATTTCCAGGGCCTTGCGGGCATACTCGGAGCGCTCCCGGCATTCGGCCTCGAGCTTATGGGCGGCCTCCAGAGCCGCCTGGCCCTGGTCCTTGACGGCCTGCGCGTCGGCGAGCTCCTTGCGGTGCGCCAGGAAGAAGCGCTGGCGCTCGTCCTGGAGCTCCTCCATCTGCTTGCGGAACAGCGTGGCGCAGTCCGCCTCGAACTTGCGGGCCTCCTCCAGGGTCGCGTGCGCGCGGAGGGACTCGCTCTCGACCCTGGTCAGGGCGTCCTTGGCCGCGGCCAGGGATTTCTCGTGCTCCTGGCGCACGGCCTCCATCCGGGCCGCCGCGGCCTGGCGCTCGAGCTCGAGCTGGTGGCCGGCCTCGCGGATCTGGACCTCGGCGCAGCGGCGGCGCTCGATCTCGTCGTCCCACGACGCCTTGGCCGCGGCGTGGGCCTCGCGCTCGGTCCGCAGGGACTCGCGGGCGGACTGGAGCTCCACGCTCAGGCGCGCGAACTCCGAGAGCCTGCCGGCGAGCTCGGTCTTGGCGGCCAGGCTCAGGGCGGACTGGCCCTCGCGCTCGGAGAGGGCGCGCTCGACCTGGACCTGCTTTTCCGCGAGGCGGCGCTGGGCCGCGGCGAGCTCCTGTTCGCGCTCCACGAGCTGAGCGCCGTGCTGGGCGCAGGCGACGTCGTAGCGCTTCTTGAGGGACTGGACCTCCGCGTCACGGGCGTCGATGACGGCCTGGAGCTCCTCGGCCCGGATCTTGAGCGACTGGACCACGCCCTTGAGCTGGGCCTCGCGGTCGCGGCTTCGCTCGAGCTCCTGGGAGAGCTCGGCCTGGGCGGCCTCGGATGCGCGCGTCTTGCGCAGGGCCTCGTCGAGACGGCGGATTCCGGCCTCGGAGCGGTCCTTGTCGTGGCGCGACTCGCCCTCGAGCCGCCGGACCTCGGAGTTGAGGCGCACGATGATGTCCTTGAGCTTCTCGCGCTTGCGCGTCTCCTCGTCGAGCCTGGCGTCCGCGGTCGCGAGGCGGTGGCGGAGGTCCTCGACCTGGGGGATGAGGGAGGCGAGCTTCTCGCGCGAGGCCTTGAGCTCCTGGAAGACCCGGGCAGGGGGAATGACCGCGTCCACGGGGCCGGGCTCCTCGCCGGGCTTGGACGTCTCGCTGCGCAGGCCCGAGAGCACCTCCTCCACCTCGCGGCGGTACTCCTCGTGCCAGACCTTCCTGAAAGGGTCGACTGACATCATGGCCTCCGGCCGGTCCCGGGAAGGGACGCGGCCCCCAATATATATATGACACGTGTTACAACGGCAAGTCTCGGGACTTTGGCCCTGGTCCGGGCCGAGCCCGCGGACCCAGGTTCAGGGCTCCGACGGAGCAGGGAACAAAACAGGGGGGTCGCTCGTAAGGGTCTTATGGGCCCTCCGTCCCTAGGACCTTGGGCCCTGACAGGTCCGGCCGGAAGGAGCAAAGACTATGGACAAGATGAAGCGCGAGAAGACTCGGAGCATGGGGTTGGCGGCCGCGGTCTGCGGCGCAGGGCTCTGCGCCGAGCTCCTGTGCCTGGCGTTCCTGCTGGACCCGCGGCCCGGCCCGGCCGCGCCGGGACAGGACCGGGCCACGGGCAAGCTTGAGGGGCCGTTCTCCGGTCCCGCGCATGTCCCGACCGCAAGGAACGGATCGAGCCCCCGCGTCCCGTTGTCGGGCAAGGCTGCCCTCCTTGAAGAGGACGACGCGGACATGCGCGACGCTGTGGCGGAGGCCGCGACCGCCAGGCTCAAGGCCATGCTGGCGGAAGAGCCCGAACCTCTGACGGAATGGTGGCTCCTCCATCCAAGAGGCAAAGGGGGGAAGGTCCAGCTGGAGCGCAAGACGCCGGGCTGGACGGTCTCGGTCTTCGGCCTCCCCTCGGATGGCGCCCCGACGGCCAGGGGATGGGAAAGCGGTCTTGGAAGGAGCCTGCCGGGCGCAAAGCCCCTGACCGGCTCCGGGCCATTGGGAGCACCCGGACGCACAGGGAGATCGCTCATCGGTCCGGCTTCCATGGAGTTTCCCAGGGAGATGTTCGGCACGGAGAAGCCCGGCAGGCTGGGACGAACCCGGACTCCAAGACAGCCCGACGAGGAGGGGACCGGCGTCCGACGGACAGCCTCCAGGAGGTCTCTGTCCGACTGGAGAAGGAACAAAGCCTCTGCCACAGCCTCAGCCAAGCCCGTGTTTTCTGCCAAGCCCAAGCCCCAGCCCAAGACCGCTGGCAAGGCTCCGGTCTTCAAGCCTATCCTACTATCGAAGCTGCTCGGTAAGAACGCCATCCGGCCGCCTAAGGGAAAGATCGCTGTCCCGGACTTGGGTTTTCTGGGTGGAAGGCTTCCCAAGGCCCTGCCTGACGGGACACCCTTGCATCCCCTGGCGCCCGAGCCTGGAGAGGTGGAGGCGGTCGAACCGCCGGACCCCAAGGCATGGGCCGGCCAAGGACCCTGTCCCAGGACTGGACACTGGCACGCGGGAAACAGCGTCCTCCACTACCACGACAAGGAGGCTTGGGGCCGCTGGGCGAACGGACGCTGGACCTGGCTCGTCAAGAAGGAGAGCCGCTGGTGGGTCTCGGCAGGGCCCAAGATCCCGACCTTGCTGCGCCACGGCACGCACTGGTGGTGGCGGACCTCGGGCCTATGGTTTTTGCTCCACCAGGGCCAGCCCTGGGGCTACCGCCAGCTCACGGACCTCGGCCTCGACGGCCTCGTGCATCCCGCGTCCGGGACGAGCATGGTCTACAGCGAAGACGGACTGGCCGTGGCGCTCATCACCCCGGGCCAGGGCGCGGTCCTCTTCGACGCGCGGACAGGGGAGGTCCTCGGCCGCTGGACCGAGGACGAGATGCCCAAGCCCCGCAAGCCCTCCGCGCCCTCGGAGCTGACGTTCCCCAGATGACGTCCTCGCGGTGATGAGCCTGACACCGCCTCTGAGATTTGGTAAAATCTCCGTCCTGTGACTCTCTTGGGCCTCATCCTCCTCGCCAGCCTCGGGCCCGTGTCCGCGTCCTGGGCCGCGCCGGGGCCATCCGAACCCTACGGAGCCAAAGGCATCTTCCCGGTCTACGAAGTCTCAGGCCAATGGGTCATCTATGACCGGAAGGCCCTGGGCAAGACAAAACCGGACCCCCGGCTCAAGCAGGGCCTCCGGTTCCTCGTGGTCGGCAGCGCGGGCGCCGCAGTCTTCTCCGTGGAAGGCTCGACCGCTGGCTGGGGCGCGGCCTGCAAGGGCGCCAAGCCCCTCAAGCTCAGGGCCGCGGTGCTTGAAGGCCCTAGAAAGGATGTCGGCGTCCCGATCATCGGGATCAGCGTCCCACCGAAGTTCAGCCTGAAAAAACCCCTTGCCGGGTTCCGGACCCTTTCCAATCAGGTGGGGGAGGAAACCTACGGGACCCTGCTCGGCCCCATCAAGGGGGCCCTGCGCTCAGAGCTCTCCTCCAGGGAGCTCAAGCCCAAGACCGACGAGGACGCGGCCGCGGCACAGGGCAAGCCCGGAGACCTCGCGGCCGAAGCCGCGGTGAAGATCGATTTCGGAGCGCCGGTCTCCGTGGCGGGCTTGAAGGACGCATTCGCGCTGGTGGAGGGCTCGCAGGTCGCCGGGACCTACCGCCGCTGTCTGCGCCTGGCGGACCTGGCGCGGGAAAGCGGGGGGGCCCGGTTCCTCGGCGAATGCGCGCCCATGCGCCATGAGCTCATGACCGAGACCGCCCGGCTCGCGTTCGTCTCCTACGAGCCCTCGGGCCCGGGCAAGCCCCTGATCCTGGCCTACACCCCGACGGAACCCCTTTGGGGGCACGAGCGCTGGGGGTTCGCCCTCAGGAAGTCGGGGCCCAGGCTTTTCTTGAACGATTCGATGGACATCCGCTGCAGGGAGGGTTTCTGATGAAACCACCGGTCCACATCCTCGGCATTTCGGCATTCTACCACGACAGCGCCGCGGCCCTGGTCCGCGACGGCCAGATCGTGGCCGCGGCTCAGGAGGAGCGGTTCACGCGCATCAAGCATGACCGGGACTTCCCGGTGCACGCCGCGGAGTACTGCCTCAAGGAGGCGGGCATCAAGGCCGAAGACCTCGACCTCGTGGCCTACTACGACAAGCCGCTCCTGACCTTCGACCGCCTGCTCGAGACCTACCTCTCCACGGCCCCTCGGGGCCTCTCCAGCTTCCGCCAGGCCCTGCCGGTCTGGCTGCACGAGAAGCTGCACCTGCCGCGCGAGATCGACGCGGCCCTGAAGGGCGCCTACCAGGGCAAGCTCCTCTTCGACCTGCACCACGTCTCCCACGCGGCCTCGGCCT
>JBAZSR010000071.1:13934-17108 GCA_041662295.1 Elusimicrobiota bacterium
GAGAGAGCCGCGATCATCACGGTCGACGGGGTGGGGGAGTGGAGCACCTCCACCTACGGCGTTGGCCGCGGCAAGGACGTCACCCTGCTCCAGGAGATCCGCTTCCCGCACTCGCTGGGCCTTCTCTATTCCGCCTTCACCTACTACCTCGGCTTCAAGGTGAACTCCGGCGAGTACAAGGTCATGGGCCTGGCGCCGTACGGGACGCCGCGCTACTACGACATCATCAAGGACAACCTCGTCGACATCCATGAGGACGGCTCGTTTCACATGGACATGAAGTACTTCGACTACTGCGCGGGCCTGACCATGACGAGCCGGGCCTTCGACGACCTCTTCGGCGGCCCGCCGCGGCCCCCGGAGTCCCCGACGGACCAGCGCATCATGGACATCGCGGCCTCCGTCCAGAAGGTCACCAACGAGATCATGCTCAAGATGGCCCGCCACGTGCGCAAGGTGACGGGAGAGGAGAACCTCTGCATGGCCGGGGGCGTGGCCCTCAACTGCGTGGCCAATGGCCTCATACTCGCCGAGGGCATCTTCAAGGACATGTGGATCCAGCCCGCCTCCGGCGACGCGGGCGGGGCGCTCGGCTGCGCCCTCCACGCCTACCACGGCTACCTCGGCAACCCGCGCACCCCGGTCAAGCCCGACCTCATGAAGGGCGCCTACCTCGGGCCCGAGTACTCGAACGCGGAAGCCAAGACCGCCCTTGAGACCCTGGGCCTCAAGTACACGGAGCACGACGAGGAGTCCCTCATCGCGGCCGTCTGCGGCTGCATGGAGAAGGGCATGATCGTGGGGATGTGCCGCGGCCGCATGGAGTACGGCCCGCGCGCCCTGGGCAACCGGACCATCCTGGGCGACCCGAGGCTCGTCGAGATGCAGAGCAGGATGAACCTCAAGATCAAGTTCCGCGAGGGCTTCCGGCCCTTCGCGCCCGCGGTGCTCGCCGAGCGCGTCTCCGACTACTTCGAGATGCAGTCCCCCAGCCCCTACATGCTGCTCTGCGCTCCCGTCCAGGAGAAGCGGCGCAAGCCCCTGCCCGAGGGCTGGCAGGACCTCAGGGGCATGGCGCTCCTCAAGGTGGACCGCTCGGAGATCCCGGCGGTCACCCACGTGGACTACTCGGCCCGCGTGCAGACCGTGCACCGCGAGACCAACCCGTTCTTCCACCGCCTCATCGAAGCCTACGACAAGCGCCACGGCTGCGGCGTGCTGGTCAACACCAGCTTCAACGTGCGGGGCGAGCCCATCGTCGCCACCCCGCGCGACGCGGCCCGCTGCTTCATCAACACGGAGATGGACGCCCTGGTCGTGGGAAACTGCCTGGCCCTGAAGTCCGAGCAGAAGGTGAAGGCCGAGCGGGAGGAATACCTCAAGGAGTTCGTCCTGGACTAGACCATGAAACTCGTCAAGATCGACTGGAACCCCGACCGCAAAGCCCTCAGGTGGTTTGCCGTCGGGATGATCGTCTTCGCCGCGCTCGTCGGAGCCTTTTCCTTCTGGAAGGACCGCGGAGCGCTGAAGGCCGTTGCCGGCATCCTGGCCGCCGCAGGAGGCCTTTCCTGGGCCTTCCCGAACCCCATCGGCCTTCCCATCTACAAGGGCTGGATGGCGGCCGCCTTCGTGATCTCGGCGATCGTCTCCAACGTCGTCATCGCCCTGATCTTCTACGGGCTGATCACGCCCCTGGGCCTGCTCCTGAGGCTCTTCGGCCGCGACAGCCTGAGGCTCAAGCGCGGGACCGGGTCCCACTGGGTCCCGGTGACCATGCCTTCCTCCAACGACCAATACGAGAGGCTCTTCTGATGGCCAAGCGCAGATCGCTCCCGCTGGAATTCTGGGACTTCCTCATGTCCAACAAGAAGTGGTGGCTCCTGCCGCTCGTCCTGGCCATGCTGGCCCTGACGGGCCTCGTGTTCCTGGCCGGGACCCCTGTCGCGCCCTTCGTCTACACCCTGTTCTAACGGATCGGGGTCAGACCCTGACATTGGAAAACCTGACATTGAACAGGGACATCTCATCATGTCCCAATGTCAGGTTTTCCAATGTCAGGGTCTGACCCCAGCTAGAAGCCGACGTAGCCGAAGACGCGCAGGGAGTTGGAGGAGCGCATCGTGCCCTCGAGGGTGATGCCGCCGCGCTCGAGGGGGAAGGTCAGGCCGAGCACCGCGCCGATGGGGACCTTGGGCTTCAAGGTGTAGGTCAGCTCCTCGATGGTGCTCGTCGCGCTCGCCGTGGTCCCGGAGGGGAAGTTGTACTGGGTGCTCGTGAACGCCCTCCGGTGCACGACCCGGAGACGGGCGTCCATGTACTCCAGGCCCAGGTAGGGCACGAAGTGCTCGAGCTTGAGGGTCGCGGTCAGGCTCAGCCCGTAGCGCAGGTGGCTGATGTCCACCGTCCCTTCCGCCGTGTACTGGTTGAGGACCTCCCCGGCCGTGGTGGTCGAATTCTGGATGCCCACGGCCTTGAAGGTGTCCACGGTGTTGAAGGAGTGGTCGAAGCGGATGGAGGCCATCACGCCGAAGTTCTCGTTCTCGTAGGGCTGGCCCTTGATCTCGAAGCCGTAGGCGAAGCCCTTGTCGAAGGTCACCTGGATGCCGTCGAACACGGCGTTCGACTGCCGGCCGACGTAGGCGGGGTTATAGGTGTTGGTCGAGACGAAGCTCTCGACCTCCTTCCAGTTGATGACCTTGCTCGCGGACCCGATCTTGGCCGAGCCCTCGAAGTACTCGGTCGAATACCCGATCTTGAGGTAGATGTAGTTGCCGGTGACGTCGATGTTGTCCCAGCCGCGGCTGTACGTGGCGGTGGTCCCGCTGGGGAAGGTGTCGGCGATGTTGCGGTTGCGGTAGTCGTAGCTGACCGTGGTCGTGGAGGGGTAGTAGTCCACCATGGTGAAGTAGTTCATGCTGCGGAAGGTCGTCACCTGGGTCATGTTGTTGGTCTCGATCCGGGTGAGGACGGGCGAGGCGTTGAGCTTCATGTCCTGGTTGAAGACCGTGTTGGCCTCGATGCCCACCGAGAGCCCGCCCGCCAGGGCGGGGAGGGGCAGCCATAGCGCCGCAAGGGACGCGAGGAGGATGGGCTTCGCTCTCACCTGCCAGAGTGTAGCCGGACGATGTTATATAAATATAACGGAAGGAAGGGGCCCGGAGCGGGGAGGGAGCC
>JBAZSR010000072.1:0-16054 GCA_041662295.1 Elusimicrobiota bacterium
GGCGGCAGGGGCGCGGGCGGCGGCTCAGGCGGCGGCGCAGGCGGCAGGGACAAGGGCTTGAGGATGACGGTCTTGTCCGCGGCAGGAGGCTGGGGTGAGAGCGTCTTGTCAGGGTCGAAATCCGCGGCCGGAGGCAGGGGCGCGGGCTCGGCAGGAGTCGCTGCGCCCTCGGGCCTGAGGATGGCCACGAGCTGGGCGACCCGGATGAGGTCTCCGATGCGGGCCACCTGCTTGATGAGCACGCCGCTCTGGGGGCAGCGGATCTCGTGCTCGGCCTTGCCGGCCAGGACCCGGCAGAGGATCTGGTCCGGCGCGACCTTCTCCCCCTCGCGGACCTCCCAGCCGAGGAGCTCGGCCTCATGCGCGCCCGTGTCCGGCAGTCTGAATTCGTAGAGCATGGTATCCTCAGCGCTGGGCCGTCTGCCGGCCTTTGGTGATCCTTCCTCCCTCGTCCGCCCCCTCCGGCTTCCCGCCGCCTCCGGGGACGGGCGAAAGGAGAACGGCCTCGTCCGCCCGATAGGAGCTGCGCACGAAGGGTCCGGAGGCGACATGGAGGAAGCCCATCCCGAGGGCCGCGGACTTGAGGGCTTCGAAGCGCTCGGGAGGGACGTATTCGCGGACCGGCAGGTAGCGGGCCGACCTAGAGGGACGGAGGTACTGGCCGATCGTGAGGAGGGAGACTCCAGCCTCACGGAGGTCCGAGAGCGCGGCCAGGACCTCTGCCTCCGTCTCCCCGAGCCCGAGCATGAGCGAGGACTTCGTCGCGCAAGCCGGGGCCAGGGCCTTGGCAGCTCGCAGGAGTTCGACCGACGCGCGATAGCTCGAGCGGTGGTCCCGGGCAAGGGGGCTCAGGCGCTCCACGGTCTCGATGTTGTGGGACAGGACCTCAGGGCCAGCGTCGAGCACGGTCTTGAGCGCCTCCTGATCTCCCCCGAAGTCGCCGACGAGAGCCTCCAGGGTCATGTCCGGACAGGCGGACCGGACCAGGCGCAGACATCGGCTGAGATGGCCGGCTCCGCCGTCGGGAAGGTCGTCCCGGCAGACCATGGTGATCACCGCGTACTTCAGGCGCATCTCGGAGAGGGTCGCGGCGAGGCGCTCGGGCTCTGCCGGGTCCACCGGCCCGGACTTGCCCGCGGGAACGCCGCAGAATCGGCACCCCCGGGTGCAGCGCGAGCCCAGGACCATGAACGTGGCTGTCCCCCGGCTCCAGCATTCGCCGATGTTGGGACAGCGCGCGCCGTCGCAGACCGTGTGGAGCCCCCGGCTCCGTGACGCTTCCCTCAGCCGCGAGAATTCCGGGCCGGTGCCGAGCCGCGTCTTGAGCCAAGGGGGCAGGCGGGATTGGGCAGGGTCCATCAGGCCTCGGAGGCGAGGAACCTCTCCGCCTCGAGCGCGGCCACGCAGCCGTTGCCGGCTGAGGTGACGGCCTGGCGGTAGTGCGGGTCCATGACGTCGCCGGCGGCGAAGACCCCGGGGACCGAGGTCCTGCAGCGGCCGTCGGTCTCGATGTAGCCGTTGGCGTCGAGCTTGAGCTGTCCCGCGAGGAAAGCGGTGTTGGGCGTGTGCCCGACGGCGAGGAAGACGCCCTGGCAGGGGAGCTCCCGCGACGCTCCGGTCGCAACGTCCTTGAGCCGCACCCCGGTCACGGAGTCGGTGCCCAGGATCTCGGAGACGAGGCTATTCCAGGCCCAGGAGATCTTGGGGTTTTTCCTGGCCTTCTCCTGCATGGCGTTGGAGGCGCGGAGCTTGTCCCTGCGGTGGATGACCGTCACCTTGGAGGCCATCCGCGTCAGGAAGAGGGCTTCTTCCAAGGCGGTGTCGCCGCCTCCGACCACGCAGACCTCCTTGCCCTTGAAGAAGAACCCGTCGCAGGTCGCGCAGGCTGAGACGCCCTTGCCGGCCAGCCGTTTTTCAGAGGGCAGACCAAGGTAGCGGGCGTCGGCTCCGGTGGCCACGATGATGGCGTCGGCAAGGGCGGATTTGCCCTCCGTGGTCTCAACGAGGAACGGCCTCTTCGAAAGGTCCGCCTTGGCCGCGGACTCGGGCACGACCTTCACGCCGAGGCGCTCGCACTGCCGCTGCATGCGGTCCATCAGGTCTGGGCCGGCCACGGGGTCGGGGAAGCCGGGGAAGTTCTCGACGTCAGTCGTGATCATGAGCTGGCCGCCCAGCATCATGCCGCCGAACACGAGCGGATCCAGCCCTGCCCGGGCCGCGTAGATCGCCGCGGTATAGGCCGCGGGGCCTGCTCCGATGATGACAACCTTCCTCGAATTTGACATGATTACTCGACGGAAATCGCCGTCGCGGCATGAGCATTATAACATTTCCAAAAGGCTTCCTATGGGGAGCCTCCACCTCGGCCTATCAGGTCGAGGGAGGCAACTCCGGGTCCGCGTTCTGGGATTGGGAGCAGCGGAAGGGCTGGGAGCCCTCGGGCCCCGCGGCAGGCTCTTGGGAGCGCTTCGAGGAGGACCTGGCCTGCATCAAGGCTCTGGGCTTGAACGCCTACCGGTTCTCCGTGGAGTGGTCGCGCGTCCAGCCGGACTCGGACCGATTCGACGAGGCCGCGCTCGAGCGCTACCTGGGGTGGGCCCGCAGGCTCCGTTCAGAGGGGATCAGGCCTTTCGTCTGCCTTCACCATTTCTCCGAGCCTGCGTGGCTCCTGCAGAGGCATCCCGAGGGCTGGCTTGGAGACGCTGTCCCTGCGCGCTTCCTCAGGTTCGCGGAGCGCTGCGCGGGCGTCCTCCGGGAGGTGGTCTCGGATTGGGTGACCTTCAACGAGCCCATGGTCTTCCTGGTCGGCGCCTACGGCATGGGACATTTTCCCCCCGGCCGCTGGCTCCTTCTGCGTCCGCGGGTCTTCTCCAGGGCGGTCGCCTCCATGGCGCGGGCCCACAACGAGGCCTACCGCCTCCTCCACCGCCTCCAGTCGGATTGCCGGGCGGGCTTCGCCCAGAACGTGGCGGCTATAGACCCAAGCCGGCCCGGCGACGAGGAGGCCGCGGCGTGGTGGGACCGGTTCATGCACCGGGACTTCATCGACCAGACCCGTGACAGGATGGATTTCCTCGGCGTCAATTACTACACCCGGATCTTCGCGCACCGCTCTCTCCTCTCTCCCCTGCCCGGCCGCGTCGTGCCGGGCTACGCTGAGCTTGAGGCCGGGGTGGGAAGGCTCGCCTTCCGTCTTCTCGGCGGCCGCGCCGGGGAGGGTCAGCCGACCGACATGGGCTGGGAGGTCCATCCCGAGGGCCTGGCCCGGGTGGTGTCGGCTCTCTGGAAGGAGTACGCCAAGCCGATCGTCATTCTGGAGAACGGCATCGCGGACGCGAACGGGGCTCGGCGGGAGGCCTTCATCAGGGACCACCTTGCTGCCCTGGCCGCGGCAATGAAGCAGGGGGCCGAGGTCCAGGGCTATTTCCACTGGAGCCTGATGGACAACTACGAGTGGGGCAGCTACCGGCCGCGGTTCGGCCTCCATTCCCGGGAGAGGAAGCCTTCGCCGGGCGCCGGGTTCTACGGCCGCGTGGCCCGGACCGGGGAGCTGGAGTCCCATGGATAGGATCTGGATCCTCGGCGTCGCGGTCCGCTGCCGGGTCGGCGTCTCCGCCGGCGAGCGGCGGCGGCCCCAGGCCTTGAGCCTGGACCTGGGCCTGGAGGCGGACTGCGCGAGAGCGGGACGCTCGGACGACTTCGCGGACGCGGTGGACTATCAGGAGGTCGAGGCCGCCGTCCGGCGGGCTCTGGAGGCTGGGGAGAGGCGCCTGCTGGAGCGCCTGGCTGTTGACGCCGCTGGCGCGGTCCTCGCTTGCGACCGCAGGATCCGGGCTGTCACGGTCCGCGCCTCCAAGCGGCCCAGGGCCATGCCGCGGGTCCGGGAGGTCGTGGTGGAACTGCGTCGGCGGACGCGGCCGCGGTCGAGGCCGGAGGCCGAGCGCCCCCGGAGCCGTCGGGAAGGGCGTTGGCGGAGGCGGGGGTGAGGAGAGTCCTTGCGGCCGTTCTTGCCGCGGCCGTGACTCTCGGAGTCCCCCCTCAGGTCTCCGGCGCCAAGCTCGAGCCCCGCCCCGCTCCCGCCGCAGGCCCCTCCGGGGCCGCGGAGTTCATTGGGCAGGCCCGCGTCCTCCATCACCTCGCGGCCTGCTCCCCTGGCGGGGAGATCCCTCCCCGGTTCGATGGGGCGGCGGTGGCGGCGCATTGCCGCGCGATGGACGACCTGGTCTCAGGCTTCCGGCAGGGGTGGATTGCCGGGATCTCGGCCTATGTCTCTCCTCTGCGGCCCAAGGATCTCCCGGCGAGGGTGGTGTACCCGTTCGGCGGCGGGGACCTGGTCTCGGCCCTGGCCGTGTTCCCGGACGCCGACGAGTTCACTCTGATCTCGCTCGAGCCCGCGGGCGACCCCAGGGGCATCGACTCGGCGGATGACGCCGTCCTCGGGGCCTCCTTCAGGGGCCTCGAGCGCAACGTCGCTCGCCAGTTCAAGGTGGGGCACAACAGGACCGCGGACATGGCCGCGGCCGCCGCGGATCAGCTCCCTTCCCAGCTCCTCTTCGCCCTGGTCGCCCTGGCCGCGCACGGCTTGGAGCCGGTCTCGCTGAGGTACTTCGACCTGCTCCCCACGGGCGGCCTCTCCTACCTCGCGGACAGGGGGCTCTCGGCCTGCGGTCCGGTCGCTCGCAAGGAGACCTCTTCCTGCTTCCGGAACATGGAGCTCGCGTTCCGGCCCGCTGGCTCTGGGCCGGCCGGCCGCGTCCGCGTCCTGCGCCACTTCGCCGTGGACTTGGGCGACGCGAGCCTGAGGAGGGATCCGGGTCTCCTCAGGCACCTCGAGGCCAAGGGCCCGGTGGCGGCCATGACCAAGGCAGCGAGCTACCTGCTCTGGGACGACTCCTTCTCCCTGATCCGGGGCTACCTCCTCCGGAACATGGTCTGGATGATCTCGGACAGCACCGGCATCCCTGTCCGCCACGCCCGCAGGGCGGGCTTCGTGCAGGACGTCTACGGCCGGTTCGCGGGCCCGTTCCTGGCCGGGGTTTCGGCGCGGGAGGGTTCGGACTTCGCGGAGCTCTGGAGGTCCCAGCCCCTGCGGAGACTCCCCTTCAGCTTCGGCTACCCTGACCGCGGCCGCCACCTCCACCTCCTCGTGACCCGCAGGCCGTCGCCGGGAGAGGAGCCGGAGACCGAAGGCCCCCTGTCCGGGGCAGCCTCCTACGCGGACGCGGGGCTGGGATTCTCGGTCTCCTTCTCGAGCCCGGTTTTCGTCCGCGAGGCCTCGCCCGGCTCCGCGGATTGGTTCCTGCGCCTCCAGAACTTCCGGTTCGACGAAGGCCAGCGGTCCCTGGCGCTCGACGATTCCAGCTTCGCCGTCGAGTTCCTCAGCGCTCCCAAGGGCGCCTGGCTGTCCTACGACAGGGTCCGGGCGGAGTGGGCCGAGGACCGGGACTTCAAGGTCGACGGGTTCCCCTGCCGGAGGTTGTCGGGCTACCGGGGGCAGGGGCGGCGGTCCCCCTTCCGTCCCGACGCCGGGATCCATTGCCCCGGGGCGCGGCGCGACCTCTTCATCCTCTCCACCACGCTGGCCCGGTGCGGCGCAGGGGCGATGGCGCCCGCGTGCCATGCGGCCGAGGAGATACTGTCGTCGGTGCGCCTGGCCCCGGCAGTCTTCGGCCGGTAGCCGGTCCGGGATAGGGTCCGGGTCAGGGTCCGTACTCGGCGCAGGAGTTCGGGTTCTCCCAGAGCCTGACCCCGGAGACAGGTAGGCCCTTGCCGGCCGCGAATTCGAACAGGAGCTTCGCGATGTTCTCTGCCGTGGGGTTGCCGGGCATCGCCACCACCGGCTCGCCGAGGTCTTGCAGGAGCTTCACGAGGGGGTCCCTCCGGTTGAGGAGGAGCCTGTGGTCAAGCTCTTCGTCGACCCAGACCTGGACGGACTTCTTGATGTCGTCGAAGTCGAGGGCCATGCCGCGCCGGTCCAGGGTCCGCCGGCGGAAGGACACTTCCGCCACGGCGTTGTGGCCGTGCAGGTGCCGGCATTTCCCCCGGTAGTCGAGGAGGCGGTGGCCGTAGCAGAAGTGGACGCGTCTGGTGACCGTGAACGTCATGCGATGAGCCTCCCTCCGTCGACCGAAAGGGCCGCGCCGGTGATGAAATCGCCGTGCTCGATGAGGAAGGCCGCGGCCTCGGCCACGTCGCTGGGCGTGCCCAGCCTCTTCAAGGGGGCGGCGGCTTCGATCGCGGCCTTCCTTCGCGGAGGGCAATCGTCAGGCAGGAGCACGGCGCCCGGAAGGATGGCATTGACCTGGATGTCCGGCGCGAGCGCCTTGGCCAAGGCCGTGTTCAGGGCGATGAGCCCGGCCTTGGACACGCAGTAGGGGATGCGCTCCACGTAGGGCCGCAGGCCCGCCCAATCCGAGATGTTGACGATCTTCCCCCCGCCGGACCGCCGCATCCAGGGCGCCGCCGCCTGGCTCAGGAGGAAAGGGGCCCGCAGGTTGACGTCCATGTTCCGGTCCCAGTCCGCGGGGGTCGTGCGGCCGAACCGGTCGACCTCGTAGACCGAGGCGCTGTTGACCAGGACATGGAGGCCGCCGAAGCGCCGGCCCACGGCTTCGATGAGCCTCGCCGCGGCCCGCGGGTCCGCCAGGTCCGCCCGGAAGGCTGCTGCCCCGCGGCCCGAGCCCCCCGCGAGCGACGCCGCGAGGGCAAAGGCTTCACGCTGGGACGCGTGGTAGTGGAGGGCGAGCTTCGCGCCGCGGCCGGCGAGGGTCTCGGCGATGCGCCGCCCGACCCTTCGGGCCGCGCCCGTGACGAGCACGACCTTGCCCTCGAGCCTCACGGCGTGCCCGCGTCCCGATCCCCGGCGGGCGCTTTGGCCTTGGGCGAGCGGGCCGGCGCTTTGCGGGGCTGGGGCGGGCCGGCCCCCGGCAGCGCCGCCCCGCTGGCGGCCGCCATGAAGATCTGCAGGATCTTCGCCATCTCCGCGTCGGAGGGCGGTTTGCCTTGCGATGCGCCGCGCTCGAGGCTCTCGAGGGAGCGCACCAGTTCGTTGAACTGCCGGGCCTGCTCCGGAGACGAGCCCTTCGTGATCTCCGGATTCTTGAGCATGGCCATGATCGAGCGCAGCATCATTGCTGAGGACTTGACTGCTGCCTGGGCCTGGGACTGGGCAGGGTCGTAGGGAGGCGCTTGAGGATCTTGAGGGCCGGCGCCTTGGGGCGGCAGGACCAAGGATTCGGGGTTCCGGAAGGGATTGCTCCCGGGGATGCTGTCCAGCCCTCCTCCCTGCTGCGTGGCGGAGTATCCGAGCCGGTCCTGAGGCGCTGGGGTCTGGCCGCCGGAAGCGGAGACTTCCAACAGAGGCGGCAGGGATCTCTGGAGGTCGGCTTGGAACCTTTGGACCTCGCCCATGATGGCGGCGGCGGAGGCGGCCTGCCGGGAGATGGCCCGGTATTGCCTCATGCCGTACCACTGCCCAGCCAGGGCCGCGGCGGCTAGGGCTCCTAGGATCGGCCAGACGCGTTCCGGCCTGCTCCCGTGCAGCTTCTGGATGCCTGAGCCGATGAGGAATGCCAGCCACGCGGTCGGGAGGAACCACAGGCCGGGCAGGCCCCAGGCCGCGACCCCCAGGACCGCGACGCCGGAGGAGAGCGAGACGATCTGATAGCTCCGGAGGTAGTCGGCGTCGCTGTCCCCCAGGCGGGCGATGACGTCCACGGCCAGCGCCAGGACGAAGCTGGCGGCCACGGCGGCCGCGACGCCGGCCGCGTGGAGAAGGGCCAGCCGTTGGAGCCCCGCGGCCCCGGCTCCGGCGACGGCTTTCAGGACCAGGACCGCGGCCAAGCCGGCCGCGGCGAAGACGAGGACATTGAGCGCCATGGCCCAGAGGGCCGGGGTCTCCCTGGCTGCGGCCCTGCGGAAGACCTCGGGCCCGCGAAGGAGCGCCATCAGGCTGCGCCCCAGGAGCGAGGAGAACCCGGGCGCCGGCAGCAGCGCGGCGGCCGTGGGACGCTTGTCAGCGGGTCCGGCGGCCGCGAGGTCCTCGTGGATGGGTCCGTTCATGGGCGTCCCCAGGAAGGGGTCATGCTCCGGCGCAAAGTATATCTTAAATTAAGTACACTTGGATTGGATGCGCATCAGCCTCAAGCTCGCCGTCGTGTTCGCCCTGTTCGGCGCGGCGATCGCCGGCGGGTTCCAGTACAGCAGGGTCAAGAGCACCCGCGGCGAGATGTACGCCGGGCAGGCCCGGCTGGCCGAGGTCTCCCTGAGCGCGGTCAAGGCCCTGCTCGAGACTTCCCGCGCGCAGGGCGGCGACTACAGCGAGGTCAGCAAGGGGCTCCGGGAGCTCCAGGGCTCGGGAATCGCCTCCGTGCTCGTCAAGGACGCCCGCGGCCGCTGGGTCGTCTGGCGCTCCGGCACCCTCACCGCCCAGCGCCAGACCCATTCCGGGATGCCGCTCCACCTCGTCACGGACGGCTACTACGACGTGGAGGCTCCGGTCAAGCTCGGCCGCAGGGGCCAGGGTCTCGTCCAGGCCTCCTTCGATATCTCCGGACTGGAGGGCCGGCTCCGGGACCTCGAGACCGACGCGTTCGGGTCGGGACTCCTGGCCTTCCTCGCGACCACGCTCGCCGCCTGGCTCATCGGCACCTGGTTCGGGACCAAGATCGAGAGGCTCGTGCCCAAGCTCGAGGCCCTCTCCCGGGACCCGGAGCGCTTCCGTTCCCTCAAGACCCCCTCCACGGGCGATGAGATCGCGCGGCTCGTGACGGCCTTCAACCGGATGGGTGAGTTCCTCAAGGCCGAGACCCAGCGCCGCCATATCGCGGAGCGCGAGAAGGCCGAGCTCTCCGCGATGCTGGTCCACGACCTCAAGACCCCGCTGACCGTGATCCATTCCGGCATCAGCCTGCTCCAGGACCAGCTCTCGCAGGACGTGGTGGCCGTGGAGCGGCGGTCCCGGCCTCCGGCCCAGGCCAAGCCCGGACTGCCCCTGCGCCGCAAATCCGACCAGCCCAACCGCCGGACCTTCGAGCTCCTCAAGATGTCGGCCGACCGCCTGCACCGGATGGTGGAGGACGTCCTGCAGCTCTCCAGGCTCGAGGAGGTCGGGGAGCTCCGCGAGGTCTCTTCCGTCGACCTCGCCGAGCTCGCCAGGGCGTGCGCCAAGGACTTCCAGCTCGTCGTGGCCGAGAGGGGCCAGAAGCTCCACCTCGCCGTCCCCCCCGACGCTCTCCCCATCCGCGTCCAGGGCGACGGGCCCCTCCTGCGCCGCGTCCTCGACAACCTGGTCCACAACGCGGTCGAGCACACCCAGCCGGGCGGAGCGATCCGGGTGAAGGTGGAGGTGTCCAGCGCGACCGCACGGGTCGAGGTCTCGGACGCGGGTCCGGGGATCCCGGCCGAAGCCCGGGCGGACATCTTCCGGAAGTTCTTCCAGAAGGACCTCAAGAGGCACGTCGGCAACGTGGGCTTGGGCCTGGCCCTGTGCCAGAAGGCCGTCCAGCGCCACGGCGGGAAGATCGGCGTCGAGGACGCCAAGCCCAAGGGCGCGTGCTTCTACTTCACCCTGCCGCTGGCCTCCGGCGAGAAGGCCCTCTCCGAGGACAAGCCCCAGCGGCCGGAGTGATTCCATGAGTCCCATCCCCTTGGGACGCGTGGATCGGGGCGGGAGAGGCGGGTTTTTCGAGGCCGGCTACGCGGCCGGGTAGGCAGTCGGCGGGAAGGGAGTCAATGGCAGCGACAGGGACGAACGTCCCTCTGCACTGGGGTCGTCAATGCGGTCTAGTGCGGTCCCAATCAGGATTGCGGGGCAGCGTGGGATTGGGTTCGATCCCGCCCCCGGCCCCGTCTCTCCCGGATCCGTCGCCGGGATTTCCCCTCGACGGCCCTTGCGGTCTTGTCGAGCCTCTCCGCTGAGTTTCCCGATAGCTCGCCATCGCCTGCTTGGCCATCTCGTTGACGACACTGATATCAGGCTGTGCTGTCATGTGGTCGCGAAAATAGCTCACGCAGTATCCGACCGCTCCCCCGGCCTGAAGCTCGATTGCTTCTCGAAATCCGGGCGCAGACCACTTCCGCCGGATGATCTCCAGGCCGTCGTTGCAGACCTCCGTAATCTCCGAATGCTGCCCCCCATAAGCCCCTCGGTCCGAGCAGACGCGAGCGAACAGCAGGATTGTTTTTGTCTGCTCGAGGTCCCTTGGGTGCTTGTAAAAGTAATGTTCGTTTCCCCCGCAGGTGGGTTTCTCTGCGCAATCGGCGGACATGCCGGGACGAAGCTCGTAAAAACCGGGAAAAGAAGGATTCCAATTCCGCTCGTCCAAGGCCCTGAACCCGCAGCGTCTGGCCTCCAAATCGAGGCGATCCAGGAACACGTGGTTGTCCTCCTGCTCCCTGCGGGCGTTGCTGTCCCTGGTCTTCTTCCATGCCGTGACTACCGCCGATAGGGCATCGTTGTCCAGGGCCTTGACGAAATCACTGGCTGCCTCGGCTCTGAGGCCCTCCAGGTCCTCCGGTCCTGGCCCGCCAGCAAGCCTCGAGTTCAGGGATTCCAGAAGTGATAGGTCGTGCGTCATCTCCTCCATGACCCTCTTCTTCACCGGTTCGGGAATCGCGATGTCGAACGCCTCCCTCTGAACGTATGGATCGCTGCCGAGCATCATGCGTGCCTTCCACTGGTCATGGAGCCAATACTGCATGCCTGCGTTCACCCATTGTTCCTCCCAACTCTTCGGCCTGAGTTGGAACTTATCGGGTTCCGTGAGCACCGTCAATCGATGCTGGACCTCGCGGTAAGGCATGTTGCGCAGATCGGTTTTGGGGTCCTTCAATTCCATGACGTGTCGAGCTTCATGCCAGAGATATGAAAACAGAAGGTCGGGGTCAGGGTTCCGAAGCGGGTCTTTCCAGCATTCGGTCTCCACTTCCTCCACGCAGACGGACCTGAAGAAAGCGGTCGGCCTGACAACGACAAGACCTGTGTGGTCGACGAAAGAAACTTGAGAATTATAGTCGTCGACAAGCTGCTTGTGCTGCGCCGGGAACTCGGAAGGGTCAATCTCATCTGGCAGAGGTTCGGCCGTGAAATTCGGGGGCCATGCAAGGTATTTTCCCTTATACGCGGGATGCTGGTTGGCAGCCAAGCCGCTGCGGGGCCACCCTTTATGGGCATCCACGACCGACTTGATGGCTTGATTGTAGTTGTCGCGAGCAGCCTGGACATGACGGTCATAAACAAGAACCGTTTGAAGGTACTCATGACGTAGGTCCTTTGACCAGGGCCATTTTTGACGCAGCTTCGCCAGTTCCTCTTTCGTGGGCTGACGCGCTGGAAGACCGCGGTGATCGCGGGGGATGTTCATGCGCTTCTCAAGCGCAAGCCTTCGGGCCCTAGCCTGTCTGAATTCCTCGTTGTCCAGAGACCGCTCGGCAGCGTCGATGCGCATCATGATCTCAGCTTTCCGCCTCGTTGACATTGCCTGGGTTGGGTTCCAGGCCAAGACGATGGCCAAACCGGACAGCAAGAGAATGGACGGTCTCATTTCCTCTTCTCCTCTTCTTCCTCCACGGGTGTCAGCCGCAGGATCGACTTTCTGTCGATTTTGAGCAATTCTCGGTCGGACTTGCGACGGCTCGTGCGCAGGTGCTCCTTGAAATCGTCGAAGTCTTTCTTGCCGAACCCTTTGATGGGTAGGTGGCTCCATGAAGACGGAAGGACCTCAAACTCAATGACCTCCGACTCGATCCGCACCCTGCTTTTGTCGAATCTGGCCACGCGTTTCGGATTGTCGGAAATAGCATGGGGAAGCATCGTGCCTGTCATGCGCCGCTCGTTGAAAACCGCCTTGACCCGGTATTTGCCTGGCTTTTCGAAAGGGTAGCCTTCCAGGATGCGATAACCCCTAGGATAGCTCGCCAGGGCCTTCTCGGAATCGGTCTTATAGCGCCAGTCTCCCATCAAGGCCACTCCTTCGACATCCGTTTTCCAAACCTTCTTGATTGAGAGGTATTTTTCCTTGGAGATGGCCCCGAACTTGTACATCCGGTACGGCAGGGCACGGATGTCTCCCATGTCGTCGAGGGATTTCAAGGCGCTCGCGTAGTCCACGGGCTTGGGCATGGACGGGGTCGCGGTCAGGGTCTCCCCGGAAAGCAGTTGGTAGGCGCCGTAGCCGGTGCCGTCGTCGAAGAACTCGCTCAATTCGTAAAACGGAGTGACAATGGGACTCCATCGGTCGACCCAGTCCAGATCGCGCCGCCGGTGCAGCCTCGAGAAGAACGCTGCGATCCTCCCGCCCTTGTCGGGCAGGCGATAGCCAGTCCGATCGTTCGTCCAAAGGTCGTAGTGCATGTGGTTTCCGCCCTTGGCGATCATCCTGGTCCCTTCCACGATCTTGCCGTCAGGGTCCTTGATCTCAAGATAGGTGCCGGCATCCAAGGTTTCCCTTCCGAAAATCCAGTTCTGGTCAAGCCAATAATAGTCGTACAGGTCCACCGGTTCTCGTCCCTTGTTCGTGATCTGGATCATGTACCACAGGGACTCGCCCAGCACGACACGGCGCTTGGCCAGTGTGAGGCGCAACTCCAGGTGTTTCTCTTCAGGGATGGAGCCACATCCGGCCGATGCCAGGATGGCGAAACAGCAAAGCAATGCAAGCGCACAAGATTGCCTCATCGCTGCGGCATCTCCATGCGACATCTTGTCATCTCCTCTCCAAAAAAATCGGGGGAAGCGCAGGACCTTCCAACGGTCCGTCGCTTCCCCTGGTCTCACCCCATTTAGGTGGGGTCGTGGATACCCCGGGGCCAATTCCCCGGGCTACAAGGGCGATGGGGATAGTCTAGCCCTTGAGCAGAACGTTCGACAGAGGCGAAAGACCTGGCTGGACTATGGCCTGATGGCCTATCGGCATGTGGCACGTAGGCGGCATGCCGCCCTCCAGGGCCGACGGATCCAGCCTGTCGCGGGTTCGAGGACCCTTCACCCTGCCGCTGGCCTCCGGCGAGAAGGCCCTCTCCGAGGACAAGCCCCAGCGGCCGGAGTGATCCCAGCTCCTGCCCCAGACCCTCAAGGCGGCGTCTGCTGGGGCGCGTTCTTGAGCCCGACGTAGAGCACGCTGTCCCGGATCTCGAGGGTATCGAGCCTGGAGAGCAGGGCGGCGTTCTCGGGCTTGGCGTTGTACTTCTCCGCGAGGTTCTTGGACCTGAGATCCCGCATGAGCCATTCGGGCATGGGCTTGCCTCTGAGCTCCAGCGAGTCCAGGAAGAGCGTCAGCCGGCCATCCGTCAGTCGGATGCTGAAGCTCGTCTTGCCGTTGAGGTGGCGGCCCCGGAAGATGCCGCCTGCCTTGTCCAGGGGGACGCTGAACTCCGCGCCGGCCGTGCTCCCGGACAGGGAGAGGAGGACCTTGCCGCTGAGGTGCTTGAGCTTCGGATGGAAGGCGGCCAGGGCGTTGAGCTCGAGGCCGGTGAGCGTCAGGGGCTGCCCCGGAGCGCCGGCCCGGAGGGCCTCCCTGAAGCGGTCCACGCGCGCCGCGATCTCCATGGATGCCTCCTCGTCGAACTCCGTGGCGGCCAGGGGCGCGGCCGCGGTGTCCGTGTAGTCCATGACGATGCGGCGGACCATGCGCCAGCCGGCCGCGCCCAGGGCCGCGGCAGCGGCCGCGGCGATGAGGAACGCGATCAGGCAGCCGATGGCGACCTTCTTGCCTGTGCCGGCCTGCTTGGGCGAAGAGAGGGGTTGGGGAGAGGGGAGGGCCATGGGATCCATAGGGGATATTATGCCCTATCTAGCGTCGGGAGGGCTTCCCAGCGTCCGTCAGCGCCCGCCGCCACAGACGCCGGACCGACCGCATCGGCAGACCCACCACGTTGTCGTGGTCTCCGGACACGCGATTGATGAACGGGTCCTTTCGGTCCTGCACGGCGTAGCCGCCCGCCTTGTCGAGGTGCCTTCCCACCAGGGCCAGGAGCTCGGCCTCGGAAAGCCTCCGGGCGCGCACGCGGCTCAGGGCGCATTCCGTGAGGACCCTGCGCCCTCCATCGAGCGCCAGGGCCACCCCGGTGTAGACCCGGTGCCAGGCGCCGTTGATGGAGCGCAGGATGCGCTCCGAGTCGGCCCGGCCGCGGGGCTTGACGATGACGCGGCCGCGGCTGTAGACGATGGTGTCCGCGCCGAGGACCGCGGACCGCGGGTGCTCCCGGGCGACCTGGACGGCCTTGCGCGCCGCGAGCTCCACGACGAGGCGGCGGGGGTCCTTTTCGCTGGTGCGCTCCGAGGCCCGGCTCGGGATGACGCGGAAGGGCACCCCCAGCCTCTTGAGGAGGACGCGCCTCTGGGGCGACGCGGAAGCGAGGATCAGCGGGAGCCGGCTCATCGGCTCAGCGCTGGGAGAAGATGGTGTTCGCGCCGACCCAGTCCAGGTACGACTTGTCCCCGTCGACGATCGGCAGGACGATGATCTCCGGGGTGCTGTAGGAGTGCTTCTCCTTGATGTGGCGCATGAGGATCGGAAGGCCGCGGGACCGGGTCTTGATGATGAGGACGCACTCCGGGGTCTCCTCCAGCTTGCCTTCCCAGACGTAGAAGGAGGTGGAGCCGGGGACCACGGTGACGCAGGCCGCGAGCTTGGTCTCTACGAGGCTCTTGGCCAGCTTCTTGGCCTGCTCGGCCTCGGGGAAGGTCGTCAGGACGACGCAGAAAAGGGTCTTCTCGATGGGCATGCGGCATCTTACCATACACTGGTGCCGGGTGTTTACCAAATTTACCAAAGCAAGCTTTGGTAAATTTGGTAAACACCCGGCACCAGCATCAGCGGAGGATTTTCGCGATGCCCGGCCGGCCCGGATGGCGCACGACGCCGTTTTCCGTGATGATGGCGGTGACGAGGCGCGCCGGGGTCACGTCGAACCCGGGGTGGCGGGCGCGGGCCCCCTTGGGAGCGATGGCCACGCCGAAGACCTCGAGGACCTCGGCCGCGCTGCGCTCCTCGATGGGGATGCCGGCGCCGTCTTTCATGGCCGGGTCGATGGTCGAGGTCGGAGCCGCGGCGTAAAAGGGGACCTTGTGGTGGCGCGCCACGATGGCAAGGCCGTAGGTGCCGATCTTGTTGCAGACGTCGCCGTTGGCCGCGATGCGGTCGGAGCCCACGATCACGGCGTCGACGCGCGTCGTCTTCATGAGGTGGGCGGCCATGCTGTCGGTGATCAGGGTGCAGGGGATGCCCTCCTCCATGAGCTCCCAGAGGGTGAGGCGGCTTCCCTGGAGGTAGGGGCGCGTCTCGTCCGCGTAGACATGGGAGATCCTTCCCTGGCGGAAGGCCTCCCGGATGACGCCCAGCGCCGTGCCTATCCCCGAGGTCGCCAGGGCCCCGGCGTTGCAGTGGGTGATGACGACCGAGCCTTTCTTGAGGAGCCGGGCGCCGTGGACGCCCATGCGCCGGTTGTAGTCGAGGTCGGCTTGGAAGTAGTCCTCCGCGGCCCGGGCCACGACCCCGGGCAGGCGTTCCGGCGACGCTCCTGCCGCGGCCGAGAGCATGGCCTCCACGGCGTGGGCCAGGTTGACGGCCGTGGGCCGGCTCTTCACCAGGACGCGGCCAGCGGACTCGAGGGCCTGGCGGGAGCGCCGGCGGGCCGCCAGGGCCATGCCGAAGGCCGCGGAGCAACCGATGAGGGGCGCGCCGCGCAGGACCATATCCTTGATGGCGCGGGCGACCTGTTCAGCCGTCCGGCAGTCCACGTAGGCGATGCGGCGCGGCAGGAGGCGCTGGTCGAGCACCCTGAGGCTTTTCTTCTTCCAGATGATGTGCTTGATCATGTCCAGGGATGGTATGAAAAACGTTGCGCCCGCGCCAGACTCCCGGGGTGCCCCCAGGTGCTGGCGCGGGCGCAGGCTTGGCGATGGCCTTACGGGATGGACTCCATCACCCGTTTCAGCTGCTCTTCCGTGCGGCCGATGATCTCAACCGTCTTCTCTCGGCCGTTCGCGCCGCGCAGGATGTTCACCTTGCGGGTGGCGACCTCGAAGAACTCAGCCAGGTAGTCCTTCAGCACA
>JBAZSR010000073.1:0-1960 GCA_041662295.1 Elusimicrobiota bacterium
GCTTGCCTGCGTTGATCTTGGCCGCGTCGAGGAGGTCATTGATGAGGGAGAGCATCCTCTGAGCCGAGCCCGCCACGGAATCCACGAGCCCCGCGTGGGGCTTGCCCGCGACCTCGGGCTGGAGGATCTTGGCCACGGAGTAGATGACGGAGAGGGGGTTCCTCAGGTCGTGCGCGGCCATGCCGAGGAACCGGTCCTTGGTGTTGTTGAGGTCCTGGAGTTCCGCGTTCTGCCGCGAGAGCCTCTCGAGCAGCTTCCAGATGAAGGAGTAGAGCGTGGTGACGAAGAGGATCGTGAGCAGGATCGCCAGCAGGGCCATGTAGAGGGCGTTCTTGCGGAGCAGGAGCCAGTGGTCGTCGTAGGGCAGGTCCACGCTGATGCCCCCGCGCACCTGGCCGGCCTTGTAGCCCTGGACCGCGTGGCAGGGCAGGCACGACGCGTCCACGTGGAGCGGCTTCATGAGGCGGAAGATGCGCCTGCCCTCCCTGAGCTCCACGGTGGTGCGCTCCTTGGCGCCGCGGTCGAAGGCGTGGAGGGCCTCGGCCTCCCAGGGGTCGGGACCGTTGTCCGGGTTGAAGGGTTTGCGGCTCGTGATGCGGAAGGAGACGCCTTCGCGGGCCCTGGAGAGCTCGGACATCTCCCGGGTCATGGTCGCGGGGTTCTTAAGGGTGTAGGTCTTCCCGGACGCGGTCCGGATGTCCGGGTGCGCGAGGAAGGGGTTCGACTTCACGCCGGGCTTTTTCTCCACAAAGACCCCGGCGTACCTCGCGTTCCACTCGCGCGCGATGACCAGGAGTTCGTAGACCGCGGAGGCCTGGTCGTATTCCTGCTGGTTGAGCATCGCCTCCTGACGCTCGGTCAGCTCCCACATGACCAGGCCGAACATGGAGAGCAGCATGAGGCACGCCGCCAGCACCCGATAGCGCCAGTTCCCGCTCATAGCTAGACCCGCCTTGAAGCCTCGTAGTCTTCGGCCACGATCTTCAGGAGCCTCTCCGCCGGCTCGGTCGCGACCTTGATCTTGTCGACCGCCACCCCGGCCGGGCCCACGGCCTGGAAGCGGAACCCCAGGCGGTCCGGGGCGCCGTAGGGGATGAATCCGGCCGCGAAGAAGCCGTGGGAGGCGAGGCAGTCGTAGACCGCGCCCGAGGCCGGGACCTCGACCGAGGTCTCGACGGCCGCGTACGCGTAGCCGTCCGTCACCAGGTCCGCCCACTCGGCCGCGATGCCCTCGATGGCCTTCGTCCCGGGCTCTCGGAGGTCGAAGTGGACCGCTCCCTGGCTGGGCTCCAGGCGCGCGTCGAACCGGCCGCCGGGGGGCAGGGTCTGGAAGCGCGAGGCCGGGGTCCACTCCACGCCCAGGGGCGCGAGCAGAAAGCCGAAGGGCTCGCCGATGTTCTCCGGCAGGGTCACTTTCCGGCCGAAGGGGTGCTCGACCTGCGGGATGACGGAGAGCAGGATGCTGTAGCGGTCCATGCCCTCGGGGTCGGGGCCCAGGCCGAGCTTCGGCAGGCGGGCCTGGGTCTTGGAGGACTGGCAGCCCACGAAGAGTGCCAGCTCCCGGGTTCCGTACTTGGCGATGTGCTTCTGGCTGAGGTCGTGGTTGGTGACGAAGTCGAAGAGGCAGTACTGCATGGGCGTGGCGCGGACCTTCTCCATGGTCTTGGCGAAGATGCGGCCGAAGAGGCCCCGCGACGTGATGGCCGGGTCCGTGACGCCCATCGCCGCCTCGTAGACAGCGGGCTTGGCGGACTTGCGCACGAGCCCGATGTGGCCCACGAGCCTGCCGTTGGAGCGGGCGGCCACCACGGAGAGGAGCTCCCCGGCCTGGCGCATGGCCTTGAGCTTGTCGGGATAGTAGACGGCCTCGTGGATGTAGTCGTAGCCGTAGACGAGGTAGAAGAGGCGGCTTAAGGACTGCTCCTCGTCCGGGCCGAGGTCGCGGATGGTGATGGCCTCG
>JBAZSR010000073.1:1970-16048 GCA_041662295.1 Elusimicrobiota bacterium
GCAGGGCTCGCCGAGGCGGAGCGCGCCTCGGGGCTGACCCCGATCTTGAACTCCAGCACCACGGCCTGGCCCTTGCGGCCGCGGTTCTCAAGGGAGAGGCGGTCCGCGTGCAGGGAGGCCTCGCGGAACTTGGCCGCGTACGGCAGTTGGAAGCCGCCCGGAGCGCCGAGGATGATGGGGACCCCGCGGTTGTGCAGGTGCACGACAAGGGCTTCCCCGCTTTCTCCGACCTCGAGGATGACAGGGGAGTCGGACTTCCCTCCTCGGTTGGCCTCCACCACCAGGGCCACGGCGGCCCGCAGCGCGGCTGCCAGCGCTGCCTGGCGGGCCTCGGCCATGCCGAAGCGCTTGGCGAAGGAGACCACGAAGTAGACCGCGGGCTCGATGAAGGCCTCGTCCGGCGGGAGCTCGAGCCTGGCTTTTTTTGTCACACCGAGTCCTGGACGCGCACGAGCTTGCCGGTGCGGGGGTTGCGGGGCAGGCTCCCGGGCCGCGCGCAGCGCACCAGCGGAGGCTGGACTTCGCCAGCTGCCACGGCCTTGGCCAGGGTGGGCCGCTGGACAAGGAGCCTCCGGAGGACTTCCGCGGCCAGGCGCCCCTGGGCGCTGACCGGGGCCTCGGTCTCCACCTCGACAGCCAGGCGGTCGCGGCCGTTGCGGCGCTCCTTGCGCATGAGGACCGAGCCGGAGAGGCCGCGGACTTCGGCCACGCACTCGACCACCTGGCCGTAGGCGATGGAGTCAAAGCCTATGCGCAGGACGTCGTCGCCTCGGCCGAGGAGCTTGAAGAGGGGGGTCGTGCGGCCGCAGGGACAGGGGCTGGCGACCCACTGGGCCAGGTCGCCCACCCGGTAGCGCACGATGGGGGTGAGCCTCCTGGGGAAGGCCGTGGCGTAGGCCATGCCGGTCTCTCCGGGCCCGGTAGCGCGGCCGGTCTCCTCATCGACGATCTCGAGGAGGCACTGGTCGTCGTGGCAGTGGAAGACGCCGGTGGGGCAGCGGAGGCACTGGTAGCCGATGTACCACGAGTCGATGGTGCCGTAGCCCGGGGCCGCGATGACTTTCGTCCCGAAGGTATGGCGGAGCCACTCCTTGTCCGCCTCGTAGAGGTGCTCCCCTCCGTAGTAGACCTTCTCGATCCTGAGGCTTCTGGCGCCCGGTCCCGACAGGGCGCGCAATGCATTCAAGACCACGCTCGAGATGCCGGTCACGCAGTTGGTCTTGAAGAGCCTGGCGACCATGGCCGTGAACTCGGGCGCCGCGTGGTTGGAGAGCGGGAAGCTCGCGCAGCCGTAGCCCTGCAGCATGCGGTTGATGTGGATGAAGGTCATGTACAGGCTGCCCGCGGCCCAGAGGTTGGCCACCCGGTCCGAGGGCTTCAGGCCCACGGCGTAGAAGCCCCGGGCATTGGGCAGGTCCAAGCCGTCGATCTCCTCGGACGCGAAAAGCGCGCTCTTGGGGAAGCCCGTGGTCCCGCCGCTCTGGAACACGGTGAAGGCTTCGCCGGGCCGGGTCAGCAGGCGGCGGGACTTGGGCGGGACCAGGGCGCGCAGGTCGTCGGAGGAGAGGACCGGCACTCCTGCCAGCGGGTGTTCCGCTTTCAGGTCCGCGTTCCCGAGCCTTCCCTTGTAGAACGGCACCTGCCGCGCCAGCCTGAGGTAATCGGCGAGGCGCTGGCGCCGCACTCTGGAGCGGAGACGTCCTGAGGCCGTTTCCCACAGGTCATAGAACGGGCCGCGCCTTTTCTCGAAGAGGTTCATGCCGGGCCGATATGATAGAAAATACGGGCCGCGGTTTCCCTGCCGACGATCAGTCCTCCGGCATATCGGCCGGAGGCGCGACGCGGTCGGACTTGAACCGCTGGGCGGCCACGAGGTAGATCGGCGCCATCACGGTGAAGATCAGGGCGAGGACCAGGAACCCGCCCGCCGGCGTGAGCGCGTCGAAGGCCCAGCCCGCGCCAAGGAGGGCCAGCATGCCGACCGAGCGCGATAGACCGTACACGAAGCCTGTCACCGAGCCCAGGTGCTCTTCGGGCACGGTCGACTGCATGTAGGAAGCGGTCCCCAGCTCATTGCCGATCATCGCGGCCGCGATGAGGAAGGAGGCGGCCATGGCGGCCCACGCGACCGGGAGGAGGTAGAACGTCCACATGGACAGGGAGGCCGCGGCGGCCAGGCGCAGCCAATTCGAGAAATGGCTGTCCTTGCCCCTGCGGTCCAGGTAGAAGGAGCCGGCGAGCTCTCCGAGGTTCCAGGCGCCGACCATGATGGCCGCGAAGGTCGGGTCGTGGAGGACCTGCGCGGCGAAGACCACCGAGACGACCGTGTGGAAGAGCTTGTGCACCGCGGTGAGCGGGATGTTGATGAGCACCAGGGAGCGGAGCTTGGGGTCCTGGAAGACGCGGCGCATCCCGTCGCGCAGGTCCGCCCACCACGCGGCGAAAGTGATGCGCTGTCGGACCACTGGCTTGCCTGGGCCGGCCTGGGGCTTGAGGTGCCAGAGCCGGAGCACGGCCAGGGCCGCCAAGAAGCAGAAGGCCGGATGGATCCAGATGGTGTTCAGCGTCCCGAAGGTCTTGACCACCCAGCCCGCGCCGAAGACCCCCGCGGTCGCGGCGATCTCGCGCCAGACGTAGAGCCTGCCGTTCTGCGCCCGAAGGACGCCCTCGTCCCTGCCCACGATCTGGGGCAGGGCGGCCCGGCGCGCGACGTCGAAGAGCTCGTAGCCGACCCCGTTGACGATGAAGGCGGCAAAGACCATGGGCATGGCCCAGGCCCCGCCGTAGATGAGGATGAACGGCAGCGAGGCGGTCGCGGCGATCTGCACCGCGATCGTGAGCGTGAGCGCGCGGCCGGCCCCGATGTGGTCGATGACCGCGCCTCCGAGCGTCCCGGACACGAGGCGCGCCAACTCCGCCGCGAGATAGAGCGCGCTGACCGCCATGGCGGCGTGGAAGGTGTCGAGCAGGATGAGCGGGACCGCGAGGTTGAGGGCGTCGAGGCCGGTCTTGACCGCGGAAACCCCGAAAGCGTAGGAGCGGAAATTCGACTTGGCTTGCGGGGGAAGGCCGTCCTCCGGCTGGGGGACGGGCGCCTTGTCCGCGGTCTCCGGGCCTGCCGCGGTCTCGGCGCTCGGGGTCAGGCCGGAAGGGGAGACCTCCTGGCTCGGGGCGGCTGGAATGACGCCGAGATCCGATGTCCGGCGGCGGACCGCTCCTTCGAGGATGGCCTGGAGTCCGGAGCCGCTCTCCTTGAGGCCGGCGGGGGAGGAGTCTTCGGAGCGGGCGGTCTCAAGAAGGGGGGCGGCTTCGGAGACGGCGGCTCCGATGTCCGCGGCCATCCGGCCGGAGGCCTCGGCAGGGCTCGCCGCGGCCGGAAGGGGGGCCGCGGTCGGGAGGGCGGCGGTCCGAGGCTGAGCCGCGGGGACGGAGAAGACGGGCGCTGGCGCGGAGAGGACGGGAGTTTCCTGGCTGAGGACTCCCGCGACCGGCGTGACCACGCTCGGCGTGAGACTTAAGGAGATGGGGGAAAGGCCGGCCCCGCCGGAGATGGGAGCCCGGACCGGCGCGACGACTCCCGAGGGGAGGGCTTGCCCGCCCGTCGACGCCGTCCCGGTCTTGGCCAGGACAGCCCAGGCGGTGGAGCCCGGCGAAAGCAGAGCCAGGATACAGGCAAGGGCTGCGGCCGTGAATCGGTATGGCTTCATACGCATCCAAATGATAGCAGGCCTGGAGGAAACTGCCTGGGTCCATCGGAACACCGGGAAGACGAAATTGGGCCCAGGCCTTTATAGAACTTCTGGACCGGGCTTGACAAAGGGGGGGCCACCGAGGCATCATCAGGGCTCGGACCAGCCGCTAAAGGGAAACGGGAGGGACAGATGTTGGACAAGAAGATTCAGGCGGCGCTCAGCGAACAGGTCACCAAGGAGTTCTATTCGGCCTATCTCTATATGTCGATGTCCTCGTATCTCGAGGACCAGGTCCTGCCCGGGCTGGCCAAGTGGATGCGGATCCAGGCGCAGGAGGAGTCCTGCCACGCCCTCATCATCTTCAACTACATCTGCGAGCAGGGCTGCAAAGCGGACCTCGGGGCCATCGCGGCCCCTCCCAAGGACTTTAAGTCCGTGGCCGACGTGTTCCAGAGGACCGTGGAGCACGAGCGCCTGGTCACGGCCTCCATCCACGCGATCGTGGACCTGGCGGTCTCCACCAAGGACCACGCCACCAAGCAGTTCCTGGAGTGGTTCGTGAAGGAGCAGGTGGAGGAGGAGAACTCCGTCGAGACCATGCTCCGTCAGGCCAAGAGGCTCCAGGACGACAAGGCCCTCTATCTTCTGGACAAGGACGCCGCTATCCGCGTCTTCGCCCTGCCGTCGCCTCTGCTCGGCAAGGTCTAGGAGATGGCTCTCGCTCACCGGGGGGCAGGCGCGCTCCTCTGTCTCGCCATCCTGCCGGCCCTGGCCGCTGTCCCGGCCAGGGCCGACACGGTGACGCTCTCCAACGGCAGCGTCATGGAGGGCCTCATCGTGCGCGAGGACGCATCCGAGCTCGAGCTCGACCTCGGCGCCGGGTCGGTGGTCCTGTTCAAGTCCGACATCGCGTCCGTCGCGCGCTCCACGGGCAAGGCCAAGGAGGAGCTCGAGAACCAGCGCAGAGAGGCCGCGTTCGCCTCGGGCCGCGGCGTCCCGGACTCGGCGTCGGAGGTCTTCGCGAGGTTCCAGGAGCTGAGGAAGCTGGGGGAGAAGGACTCCGAGGCCCGGGCCGGTCAGGAGACCGCCGCGGCAAGGATCGCCGAGCTCGAGAAGAAGATCCCGGAATCCAAGAAGTCCCGTCAGGAGGATATCGACTGGCTCGTCAGCGTGCCGGTGGCGAACAGGGGCCCGGGCTTTGTCAATACGTCGAACAAGGTCTCCGAGCTCGGCAGGGAGATCGAGGCCGAGGAGGAGGAGCTCGCACAGCTCAGGGCCAAGGCTCCCGACGCGCTGCTCGCCGCCAAGGCCTATCAGGAGGGTCTCTCCGAGTTCAAGCTCTTCGCCGCATCGGACCCGGTCCTCAGCCGCAAGAGGCCCCCGACCTCCGAGGAGGCCCCTTTCTTCGATTGGGTCTCCCGTTCTCTGGCGAAGATGCAGTCGGACGCGTCCGCGGCCGGGGCCTCCTCCAAGGCCAAGGACGGCCCGGTCGTGGTCGAGGCGCTTGTCAACGGGAAGGCCAAGGTCCAGCTCGTGGTGGATGTCGGCGCCAGTTTGGTCATGCTGACCCGAGGGGCCGCTGCTCTGGCCGGCGTTCAGCCCTCGGCGGGCAGGGCTCCGGTCTCCGTGAAGGGCTCGGACGGCCGTCCATGGACCGGCGATCCCGTGATCCTCGCTTCCGTGGAGGTGGGCGGCAAGGCCGTGGAGCAGGTCCCGGCCGCGCTCCTGCCCAGCTACGAGGCGGGTTTCGACGGCGTGGTCGGCAGGTCCTTCCTCAAGCGCTTCGACTTCCGGGTGCATGGCGGCGAACTCATCCTGAGCGAGCGGTCGGCTCCGTCGGCTGAATAGGGTCCGGTGTGACGAGACTCCTCTTTTTCCTCCTACTATCGGCCTTGGCCGCTGGTCCGGCCAGGGCCGACACGGTGACGCTTTCCAACGGCAGTGTCATGGAGGGCCTCATCGTCCGGGAGGATGCCTCCGAGGTCGAGCTCGACATCGGGTACGGGTCGGTGATCCTCGCCAGGTCCGACATCGCGTCCGTCGCGCGCTCCACGGGCAAGGCCAAGGAGGAGCTCAAGGCCCGGCAGAGGGACGCGGAGTTCGCCTCGGGCCGGGGCGTGCCTGATTCGGGCAGCGAGATATTCCAGAAGCTCCAATCCTTGAGGCTGCTGAGGGAGAAAGCCCAGGACGCCAAGGCCGTCCGGGAGAAGGTCTCGACGAAGGGATCCGTGCTCGAGGGCCGGATCGCCTCCTCCCAGGCCGAGAGGATGCAGGACATCGAGAAGCTCCCCGGCGGCCCCACGCGGGCCGATCTCAGGAAGCTCGAAAGGTCCCATTGGAGCATCCAGGCGGACAAGGCCGAGCTCGCGGAGCTCAAGCGCGGCCTTCCCAACGCGCAGACGGACATCAATGCCTATCTTTCGGCCCTCGACGAGTTCAAGGACCTGGCGGCCCGGCACCCCGCGCTCGGGGGCAAGGCGGCCCTGGCCTCGGATGAAGTCCCGTTCTACGATTGGGTCAAGCGGTCCATCGCAAGCATGGAGGCCGACGCCTCGGATGAGAGCGCCGGGACCCCCTCCCAGGGCGGCCATGTGGTGGTCAGCAGTCTCATCAACGGCAAGGCCAGGGTCCGGCTCATCGTGGACACCGGCGCCAGCACGGTCATGCTCACGCGCAAGGCCGCGGACCTCGCCGGCATCCGGCCTGCGGCTGGGGGGGCGCAGGTCTCGGTCAAGGTCGCGGACGGCCGCGTCGTCCAGGCCGATGCCGTGGTCCTCGACTCCTTGGCGATCGGCGGGAAGATCGCCCAGGGGGTGGAGGCCGCGATCCTGCCCGACTTCGAGGAAGGCATCGACGGCCTGCTCGGCATGTCCTTCCTGAAGCGCTTCGACGTCCGCGTGGACAGCGGGGCCGGCAAGCTCATCCTGCGCGACCTGAAGTAGCCCGCTGCCGCTGCGCACAGGCGTAGATGTTGCTATTCTGCCGTTTAATTTGTTGCTATTCTCCCTTTATAATATTTGCTTCTCACCCCCTTTAATGCTATTGTGCTGGTGTCGCGAAGGCTTGAGACCCGAGTGAACTATTGCAGACGCGTCGTGGATGCTGAGCTCTCCCGCCGGCTGTCTGCGGCAGGCGCCGTCGTGATCGAAGGCCCCAAAGCCTGCGGCAAGACCATCACGGCCAGGCGCATCGCCAAGAGCGAAGTCCTGCTGGACGTGGACCCAGCGGCCCGACAGGTCATCGGCATCGATCCCTCTCTCGTGCTCGACGGGAAGACGCCCCGCCTTATCGATGAATGGCAGGTGGAGCCAGAACTCTGGAATCACGTCCGGCGCGCCGTGGATGCTCGCGCCAAACCCGGGCAGTTCGTCCTCACCGGCTCATCGGTCCCGGCCGATGACCTGACCCGGCACGCGGGCGCGGGACGCATCGCCAGGCTGCAGATGCGCCCCATGTCGCTGTTCGAGAGCGGCCATTCGACTGGAGAGGTCTCGCTGAAAGCGCTTCTCCGCGGAGCAGCGACGCGCAGCCCCGACCCGGGCCTGAAGCTGGCAGGCCTGGCGGAGCGGATCGCCATCGGAGGCTGGCCCGGCCTCCTTAACAGAGGTCTGGAAGCGTCCCTGCAGGCTAATCGGGACTACCTGACCGAGATATGCCGCGTCGATATCGGCAGGCTCGGCCGACGCCGTCGCGATCCCGGCAAGGTCCAACGCTTCCTGCGCTCGTTAGCCCGCAATACGGCGACCTATGCCGCGGTCGCGACGTTGTCCGCAGACATCGGCGAGCCTGGCGGGCCCATCAAGGAAGAGACCGCGCATGAATACCTGACGGCGCTGCAGCGTCTCATGATCGTGGAAGACCAGCCTGCATGGGCCCCCCATCTGCGTTCGCGCTCGCGCCTGAGGAGCGCGCCCAAACGCCACTTCGTCGATCCGTCTCTCGCGGTCGCGGCTCTGCGGGTCACTCCTGACCGTCTCATGAAGGACCTCAACCTTCTTGGCTTCCTTTTCGAATCGCTCGTGGTCCGGGAGTTGAGGATCTATGCCCAGGATGCGGATGCGCAGGTCCTCCAGTATCGGGACAATACGGGCCTCGAGATCGACGCCGTCGTGGAGTCAGCCGACGGCCGTTGGGCGGCCTTCGAGGTCAAGCTGGGGTTCGGCGGAGCGGACGAAGGCGCCGCGCAACTCCTCAGGTTCGTGGAGCGTATCGACACTCGGAAATGCGGCGGCCCGGCAGTGCTTGGCGTGATCGTCGGCGCAGGCTACGGGCATGTGCGCCGGGATGGCGTGGCAGTCATCCCGATCGGGGCGCTCGGCCCCTGAGATTCCCCATGACCCCAGGATCCAGGGCTTCTGCTTGGCTGGCGCTGAGCCTCCTCTTATCCGCCTTCCACGCTTCCGCTGCCGTCCCCGGCAACGTCCGCTTCACCGCGGTTTCCAGCGTCAGCTTGAGCATGGCGTGGGACCTGGGCATCCCGGGTTCCGAGGCTCCCCTGGTGGTCCTGTCCACTATGTCGGACTTCAGCGTGAACCTGGCCTCGGTCACGGGCACCGTGGGCCTTCAGACCACCTCCTACGCCGTGGCGGACAACACGGTCTACTACTTCAAGGTGAAGGTCGCGGCTGAGGGCGATGCCGCCTACAGCGCGGCAATCTCGACTTTGAACGCCTCTGCCGCGCCGACCGCCATCTACATCGACGAGGTCGAGCCTGACGCCATCACGGCCTCGGCCTACGCTCCCAACCCCGCCTTCGCCAATCTTGAAGTCGGGCAGTCCGGCGTAAATGTTGCCATCAATGACGCCTACGCAGGCTGGAGGTCAGGGAACAGTTGGAGTGCGAAGACTCCTGCGATTGGACCTCGAGTCTATGCCGGTGCTGCGTCCGTGGGCGGTAAAATCTACCTTGTCGGCGGATGCGACAGCGACTGGAACTCCGTAGCCGCCAACGAAGAATATGACCCTGTCAGCGACTCATGGTCGATCAAAGCCCCCATGGGAAATCCCAGAGCTGGCATGGCAATCGTTGCCGCGGCCCAAAGGGTTTATGCCATCGGAGGATCAAACGATTCCATGGATAGGCTCGTTGACAACGAGGAATTCGATCCCATGACGAATTCCTGGTCAAGAAAATCTGGCATGCCCACGGCCAGAGGGTACATGGCTTCCGCTGTGGTCGGCCAGAAGATATACATCATCGGCGGAAATTCCGTTTCTAATAACAAGTTCAATGAGGAATATGACGTCAGGGCGGACTCTTGGACGACTAAAGCTTCGATGCCGACTGGCCGGGATAACATGCCGGCAGCGGCCGCAGTCGGAGGAAAGGTCTATGTCTTCGGCGGGAAATCCAGCCCTGTGGATACGAACGAGGAATACGACCCGAAAACGGATTCCTGGTCAACGAAATCCAAAATGCCGAAAGCCCTGAACTATCTTGCCGCGGTGGCGATCGGGGGCAAGATCCATGCCATTGGCGGCTGGGACAATACGCGTCTGCAGGCAGGCAATCATCAATATGATCCTGCGGAGGATAAATGGACGTTCCGGAAGCCCCTGCCCGCGCCGCGCGATGGGATAGTCGCGACCCCTGTGGGGGGGCGGATATATGTGATTGGCGGAGAAGACTACATAGCAGGGGTGTGGTCTATCGTCGGCGACACCATGGAGTTCGAGTCCGGATTGGGAAGACGCTTTGCAGGGCTTCTCCCTAATCGCCCCTATTCTTTCAAAGCAAGAAGCCGCAGTCAGGTCGGGATCTTGAGCGTCGAGTCACCTGCGGTCTCGACCTACACTTTGGCGGCGGTCTCAGCACCAGTCGGCGTGGCCACCTTCACCAATGTCACCCTGACAGGCCTCACCGTGAACTGGTCATCGGGGAACGCCTATGGCTGCAACCCGGTCGGGACGCAGTACAAAGCCGAGCTTTCCACCATGGCCGGGTTCTCCCCTGTTCTGGCTTCATCGACGACCTTCAACAATTGGGCCGGTTTCAGCGGTTTGGACACATCCGTGATGGTCTATTACGCTCGGGTGACGGCCTACAATGCCGTCGGGGCACCCCATACGCGGAGCTTGGGGGTCAATTATCCGACCATATTCCTCCCAGGAATCCCTGCCGCCGGGGTCTTCAGCGATGTGAGCTCCGTGACCGTGACAGTGAACTGGACCTCTGGAACGATCGGAGTGGGCTACAACCCTGCCGGGGCCGATTATAAGGTCGATCTGTCCACTGCCTCTGATTTCAGTGTTGTGTGGGCATCGTCTGTCACGAAGAACTCGCGTGCCTCATTCCTGGTGCAGGATAACAGCGTTTATCATGCCCGGGCGATCGTCTACTTGGCGAGCGCGGCGGTGACTCCTTGGGCGTCTTTGGGATCATTCACGTCCCCGATCGCCGCTCCTTCGGATATCTTGTTCACCGAAATCTCGACGAATTCCATAACAGCCTGGGCCTATGCCCCGACGCCCGGATTCTCCAACATGGGCGACGGCCAGTCGGGAACAGCCTTTGCTAAAGACGGGACATGGTCTGATTGGCATTCGGGCTTCCCGTGGACCGCCATGGCGCAGATGCCCACGGCGAGGAACGGACCGGCTGTAGTCGCTCTTGACGGGAAGGCCTACGCTATCGGCGGCTATGCCCGGATCAATGGCGTGTTTTTCGAATTCGCCAACAACGAAGAATACGATCCCGTGACCGATGCGTGGGCCACGCGGGCTCCTCTCCCCATGACAAAGAACAATTCATGCGCAGTTGCCTCGGCTGGGAAGGTCTATCTCATAGGAGGCACCCCAGGCGCCCAGAACACCAACTTCGAATTTGACCCGGTCGGCAATTCTTGGACCACGAAGACCTTTATGCCCACGGGCAGATGGGCTCATGGGTGCGCAGCCATCGATGGGAAGATCTATGCAATCGGCGGCGTCAACGGGGAAACCAAGAACGAGATGTACGACCCGCGGACAGACTCATGGACTTTAAAAGCCGACCTGCCGACCGCACGCGTCGCCGCCTGCGCTTCAGTCAAGGGAAGGATATATTTAATCGGCGGATTAGCCGGCGCCAGCCATACCAATGATGAATACGATCCTCAGAGCGATTCTTGGGCTGAAAAATCACCGATCCAGCAGAGTCGCGGCCAGCATGCGATTGCATCCTTTGGGGACAAGATCCTGGTCATGGGAGGGAACTCTGCAGGCGAGGGAGAGACTGTGTCGGAATTCGATCCCTCAAATGATAGTTGGACGAGAAGAGCGGGACTGCTCCACTATACAGCAGGACTTTCTGCAACGACGATCGGGGGGCGAGTCTACATCTTTGGCGGGAAGGTTGGGGATGTCTTTGTGGGCACGACTCAAGTCTATGACCCTGGAATTAGCCGCGTCTACACTGGCCTCCTCCCCAACCGCCAGTACTCTTTCAAAGCCAAGGCCCGGGACCGCAACGGGGTCGAGACCGCTGAATCTCCTGTTGTCTCTACTTACACCCTGGCAACTGCCGGGCTTCCGCCCTCAGGCAACGTCTTCACCGATATCACTGCCAACAGCCTCAAGGTCAACTGGTCCTCAGGCACGCCAGGCGCCTACAACCCTTCCGGCACCAGGTATCGTGCCGAGATCTCGACCAAATCCGGTTTCGTGCCTCTGATCGCAAGCTCGCTCACCGCCAACACCTTCGCCTCTTTCACCGGCCTCGCCTTGGACCCCGCGGTCTACATCTACTACGGCAGGGTGGTGGCCATCAATGCGCTTAACGCAGAGAACATCGTCAACCTCGGCTCACCCAGGCTGGCGGCGCCGGCTGCGCCTGTCAGCGGCTCGACTTTCACTGCCGTGTTCCTGAGCTCGTTCACTCTCAACTGGTCATCCGGGACGCAGGCCACTGGCTACAACTCGACCTCAACTATCTATCTGGCCCAGCTCTCGACCTCGACCTCTTTCCTGACCATCGCGGCTTCATCCTCCACCTACAACCTCTTTTCCACGTTCACCGCCCTGTCCGGCGACACCACCTTCTACGCCAGGGTCAGAGCCGTGGACCCCACTGGCGCAGCCTCGGGTTTTACCCTGTTCGGTTCTACTTTGACCGGCTTGGCGCCGCCCTATGCCGTAGCACCCGTGGTCACCAACAACAGCATCCGGGCCAACTGGTCGACCGCGAATTCCTCAACCACCATCACGCAATATCTGGCTGAGCTTTCCGTCAACTCCAACTTCGTCCCATTGACCGCCTCATCCCAGACCTACAACCAGTACTCGGTGTTCTCGAACCTAAGCTCCAACACAACCTATTACCTGCAGGTCAAAGCCATCGGTCCGGGGGGGACACAGACATCCTACACCTCCTTGGGCTCCACCCGCACGATGATGAGTGTTCCTGGAGTTGCCGGGATAACCTTCCCTTCCATCGGCTATTCTAGTGCCACTGCGGTTTGGTCAGCCGTGGTCTCGCCGGCTGGAGCGAGCTACTTCGCCATCTTATCGACCAGCTCAAGCCGGAGCACCTACGCCTCCTCTGTCACGTTTAATAATACTGCGGTCTTCGGCGCCAATGGCGTAGGCCCTACCTTGACGCCGAACACGAGCTACTGGTTCATGGTGCGGGCGTCGAGCGCTGGCAACCAGAGCGCATATCTTGATCTGGGGTCGACGATGACGTTGGCAGCCCCACCCATCGCATCCGTGGCTGACTGGGTCTATCCGACCAGCGCTGCGGTGAGCTGGTACTTGAACAACAACCCGAGCCGCACCGTGGCCGAGCTCGAGCGTTCCTTCGACAACGCCGCCTTTTCCCTGCTCGCCAAGGGCGCGATCTCGAGCTATCTTGAATCCAGCCTTGTCGGCTGCACGAGCTACTACTACCGGGTCCGCTACGTGAGCGACTACGGGGTCCCCACGCCCTACGACAGCACTGTCTTCTTCCGCACCCTGGCCTCCACCCCATCAGCCCCAGGGTCCCTGACAGCCGAGCCTGTGGCCGGCAACCGCGTGAGCCTGGGCTGGACAGCCTCGGCGTACGAGGGTGTGACGCAGTACCGGCTGTACACGGACAACGGGACAGGTGCGGTGGATTACAACACGGCTTTGGCGGTATTGAGCTCGACAGCGACGAGCTGGACGAGCGGTGTGCTGACGTCGAGCGGGGCGTACAGGTTCGGGGTCCGCGCCGCGCACCGCTGCGGCGTGGAAGAGAAGAACACCTGGGTGCTGGCTTCAGCAGCCTCGACTTCGACCTTGAGCGCGGTGCGGGCCGGGATCAAGTCGCCGGCATCGGGCATGAAGATCGCTGGTGATCGGGTGACGGTGGAGGCCGAGATCGTATCCGGGGACGCGGGCCTCGTCCAGAGCGTGAGGTTCCAGTACCGATTGTCAGGCGCGGCAGGGTGGACGGACATGACGCCGTCCGGCACGGGTGAGCTCAACCCGAGCATGGCAGAGCCGCATTTCCTGCATTGGGACGTGACTGGATTCGTCCCCGGGAGCTATGAGCTTCGCAGCGTGGCAGTGTCGAAGGCAGGTCAGGCGGACGGGGCGCCGAGCGCGGTGGCGGTGCAGGTGAACCTGGACCCTCCGGACCTGTTCGAGCGGAGCCTGGCAGGCGGGGGGATCGCGGTGGTCCAGCTGGTGAGCAACGCTGGGACGAACACGGTGCGGCTGGCTGGGGATGGTGTGGATTCTGTGACGCGGGTGGTGGTGCCTGTGGGTGCGTTGACGGCATCGACGACGACGTTGCGCGCGGTGAGCGGCTCTGCGAGCCTGCCTCCTCCGCCTGCTGACGCCGGGTTCTGGGGCGCTGCGGTTGAGGTGACGCTGGGCAGCGGTCAGACGCAGATGAGCGGTGGTAAGACCTCGACCCTGACGTTCGAGTACCCTGACGCGGACGATGACGGCATCGTGGACGGCACGGAGTACCTGGCGAGCAAGCAGGCGGTCTACAGCTATGACGCAAGCCTGAGCCGGTGGGTGCGCGAGTCCGACGTTGTGGTGGACGTGGCGAGCCGCACGGTGGCCGTGGCGACGCGGCATTTCAGCTTTTTCGGGGTGTTCGTGCCTGTGTCAACGAACCTGGACAACGTGTGGGTGTATCCGAACCCCTATGTTCCGAACGGGGGCAATGCCGAGGAGGGTACGCCGTACAGGGCCGGGGACCCGGATTCGGGGATCACGTTCGAGAACCTGGCAGCGAACACGACGATCGAGATCTTCAGCGTGAGCGGTGCGAAGGTGGCTCGGCTGAGCACCAGCGGCACAGCGGGCAAGGTGCGCTGGGACGCGAAGAACGACAGCGGCAGGGACGTGTCCTCGGGCGTGTACATGGCGGTGCTGACGAGCCCCGGGATCAGGCGCGTGGTCAAGAAAGTCGCCATCGTGCGCTGACAGGG
>JBAZSR010000074.1:0-15988 GCA_041662295.1 Elusimicrobiota bacterium
AACACCGCAGTCGGCCACCAGGCCGGCTACGGCCTGAGGACCGGCGCCTACAATGCCTTCGTGGGCATGGGCGCGGGACGTTCCGACACCTTCGGCGAGATGAACACCGCTTTGGGCACCGAGGCCGGCTACTCGAACGCCACCGGCAGCCGCAACGTCTTCCTCGGCTACCAGGCCGGCTACAGCGAGCTCAACTCGGACAAGCTCTACATCGACAACTCCAACACCGCCTCCCCCCTCATCTGGGGAGACTTCAACACGAACGTCGTCAACGTCAACGGCAGCCTCGGGATCGGGACCACCGATCCCTCCCTCGGCAATCTCCAGGTCGACGGAGCGGCCGCGGCGGTGACGCTCGCGGTCAAGACGACCAATGCGGGCGCCAACTCCGCGACCCTCCGCCTGCAGAACAGCGCGGGAGCCTTCAACGACGTCGTCGAGATGTCCCACGGCGCCGGGGTGACGAATTTCCGGAACGGCAGCGGCACGAACATCATGTCCTTCGACGCAACCAACGCCAGGGTGGGCGTGGGCCTTACCAACCCCGGCGAGAAGCTCGAGGTCTCCGGCGGCAACATCAAGGTCTCGGGCAGCGTGCTCCTCGGCTACACCATCCAGACCTACACCTCTGCGGGCGCGAGCGGCCGCGCGGGCTGCGGCGCCGGCTACATGGCCATCGGCGGAGGGTGCAACGCCGGCGGCAACGTGACTGTCAGCATGCCCACCACGGACAACGACGACGCCGCTGTCGTCGGGGCCGCGCCGGCGGACGCGGCCACATCCGCCCAGTCGTGGAGCTGCACCAGCAGCGCGGGCGTGGTCACGGCCTTCGCCATCTGCGCCCGCGTGGCCAACTAATAATGGGGTCAGGTCTGGACAAAGGGACATTCCGGCGATTGTAGGGAACTAAATCTGGGGGTCTGTCGTATATAGTATGTATGGCAAGACCCCTTCGCATCGAGTTCGATGGAGCGTTCTACCACATCTACGCCCGTGGGAACAGCCAGCAACGGATCTTTCTCGACGAACCCGACCATCTGCGATTCCTGAATCTGCTTGGATTGGCCAATCTCCGATTCGGATTCGCGGTCCACGCCTATACGCTGATGCCGAACCATTACCACCTTCTATTGCAGACGCCGTTGGGCGGGCTTTCGACAGGGATGCGGCTGGTCAACGGCATGTACGCCCAGCGATTCAATCAGAGGCACCAACGGGTTGGGCACCTGTTCCAAGGCCGCTTTCAATCCATCCTTGTGGACAGCAATGCCTATTGGATGACTCTGAGCCGCTACATCCACCAAAATCCGGTTAGGGCAGGCCTGGTCTCAAGTCCCTGGGATTATCCCTGGAGCAGTTGCCGCGCCCTCATGGGCCTGGAGCCGGTTCCTCCTTGGCTTGTCGTGGAGGCGACGATGAAGGCATTCGGTGACACCCCCCTTGAAAGCCTCGCAGCCTTTGCTCGACACATCGCCGCTGAGGATGCCGCGAATCCCTTTGAAGCCGTGGTGGGGCAATCCTTCTGGGGCGGTGAGGAATTCACATCACGGATGAAGCGCCTTGCTGCTGGCCGACTCACAGAGGAGATCTCCAGATCAGCCGTCCTCCGCCAGAGGCCCACTGCAGCGCAGGTGGAGGGAGCAGTGGATCAGGCCATCGGACTGGCGCACGAAGCAGGGAAATGGTCGAAAAGATCTATCAGTCCGCGGATTGCGGCGCTGTTGATGCAGGAGGTCGGGGGGATGAAGCTCAAGGACATCGCAGAACGGTATGGGGTCGGCCCATTCGCCCTCTCGAAGGCATTGGCTAGATTGAGGAAACAACTAGCCAAGGATACGGGAATCAGGCGAGTGGTCGAAAAAACGACTAGATTGCTCGCAATGTCCTGATGTCCAGACCTGACCCCATCAGGGGGGTGGAAGGCGGAACCAGAAGGTCGAGCCCTCGCCGGGAGTGCTCTCCACGCTCACGCTGCCGCCGTGGGCCTCGGCGATCCTCTTGACCAGGGCAAGGCCGAGGCCGAGGCCGCGGACCTTGCGGGTCATGAAGTCCGCGATCTGGTAGAAGGCGTCGAAGATGGTCAGGCGCTGGTCGAGGGGCACGCCCTCCCCGGTGTCCTTGATTGCGAACTCCACGCCCGTGGGCGAGGACTGGACCACGATGTCCACGGCGCCGTTGGGCCTGTTGAAGCGGATGGCGTTCAAGACGAGGTGCCGCAGGGCCTTGGAGATGAGCTCGCGGTCGGCCATGACGTGCACGGGCTCCGAGGCCATGAAGGCCGAGACCTTGATGCCGCGGGCCTTCCACTCAGGCGAGGTCTCCTCCACGACCTTCTGGATGACGGGCGCGACCTCGACGTCGCTCTTGTCCACGTCCATGCCGGGGTCCTGGATCTCGGCGAAGCTGACGATGTCCTCCACGACCTCGCGCAGGCGCTGGGCGCCGTCGAGGGCCGTCTTGAGCTTCTCGGCCGAGCACTGGGCGTCGCCCTGGTTCCGCGCCGCGGCCTCGATGCAGCCGAGTATCTGGGCCATGGGCGTGCGCAGTTCGTGGCTGACCCGGCAGATGAAGCCCTCCTTGAGCTGTTCCATCCGCTTGAGCTCCTGGTAGGCGGCCTGGAGCTCTTCGCGAAGGTGCTTCTCGGTGGCGAGCTCCTCCTTCGTGGCCCGGGCCTCGGAGCAGCGGCGCAGCACGGTCCGAAGCTCGTCCTTGGTGACAGGCTTACGGATGTAGTCGTAGGCCCCCTCCTTGACGGCCTCGATGGCCGTGTCGAGGGAGGGCGCGCCGGTCATGAGGATGACGTCCGTGGAAGGCGAGCGGGCCTTGACCCCGCGCAGGAGCTCGATGCCGCTCATCCCGGGCATCATGAGGTCGGTCAGGACGATGTCGTAGTGAGCCACGAGCTTTTCGAGCGCCTGGGAGCCGGAAGAGGCCTCCTCCACGGGATAGCCTTCGGCGCGCAAGAGCTTGGCGCACATGAAAAGGAGGTCTTGGTCGTCGTCGACCACAAGGATCGTCTGGCTCCGCGGCATGGGGCATATTCAATCCTTCTTGAGCGACGATTGCAAGCCACTTTGATATAATCCCGTCTCGCGCCCCCCACGATGAGCTCACCTTTCGCCGAGATCGGGAGGGTCCTTGGCCCGGCCCGGGTCCTGGACGATGACGCTTCGAGGCTCTCCGCCTCCCGGGACTCCTGGCCCCAGGCCCTGGGCTGGACCCCTGAGGAATCCTTTCGGCGCCGTCCGGCCGCGGTGCTCAAGCCCCGCGACGAGAAGGGCGTGGCCGCGGTCCTCCAGTGGGCGGCCGCCGAAGGCAGGGTCGTCATCCCCAGAGGCGCGGGCTCGGGCGTGCTGGGAGCGGCCGTGCCGTCAGGCCCCGGGGCCGTGGTGCTCGACGGGGGAAGCCTCGACGAGAAGTTCGAGCTCGATCCCAGGCCCGGCCGCCCGGCCGTGGTCTGCGGCGCCGGGATGCTGGGCTCGGACCTGGAGGCCCGGCTCCAGGCCAGAGGCTGGTCCCTGAAGCACTTCCCGCAGTCCATGGAGGATTCGACCCCGGGCGGGTGGATCGCGACCGATTCCTTCGGTCAGCTCTCCACCCGCTACGGGGGCGTCGCGGACCAGTCCCTCTGGGTCAAAGCTTTCCTTCCGGACGGGACATCGGCCGAAGAGGAGGCGGGCCCCCACCTCGGCGCCGAGGGGACCCTCGGGATCATCACCGAGGTCTGCCTGGCCATCCGCCCGGCTGCTCGCTCCCGGAGCTTCCACGCTTTCAGCTTCCGCAGGCTCGGCCACGCCCTTGATTTCTGCCGCGAAACCATGGCCCGCCCTCTCCCGCCCTCGGTCCTGAGGCTCTACTGCCCGGTGGATGCCTTCTTCAACGGCTTGGGCCGCGATCGGGGACCTGCCGGCGCCTCACCCTGGATGGAGGCGGCCCAGGGCTTGGCGCTGAGGCGCCTGGGCATGATGTACGCGCTCTCACCCCTCGTGGGCAGGCACTGGGTCTGCATCGCCGTCTATGAGGAGGAGCCGGGGTTCGCTGCCGGGGAGCCTGCGAAAGCGCCTCGGGGGGCGGATCTCGGGGAGGGCCCTGCCCTGAGGTGGTGGGAGCGCCGCTACCACCTCGACAAGGAGCGTCTCGAGCGGGTCTTCCGGAGGGGCTGCTTCGCAGACACCGCGGACCTCTGGGCGCCCTGGGAACGGCTCCCGGCCCTGCACGCCGGGGTCATGGAGACCCTCAGGCCCCACGCATTCGCTTTCGCGCACCTCTCGCATTTCGACAGCGCCGGGGCGTGCCTCTACGTGACCCTGGCCGGCCGCGGCCCGCAAGACCATCGTGCGGCTTGGGAAGCGGTCATGGAGGCCTGCATCCGAGCCGGAGGCAAGACCAACCACCACCACGGAGTAGGCTTGGCCAAGCTTCCCTGGCTGTCCCACGCGAAGAGCGCCGGGTGGCTCGCCGCTTGGAAGGCCCAGAAGGCCCGCCGGGACCCCGGCGGCCTGCTCAACCGCGGCAAGCTATGCCTGTAGGCAGGTTCCACCTCTACGCCCACCGGGGCGCCAAGTTCACGGCCCCGGAGAACACGATCGAAGCCATCCGCCGCAGCCAGGCCGAGGGCGCGGACGGCATCGAGCTCGACGTCCAGCTCAGCGCCGACGGACAGCCCTTCCTCTTTCACGACCGGACCGGCGAGCGCGTGACCGGCGAAAAGGCGCTCATGGCGTCCCTCACCTGGAAAGAGATCCGCGGCCTGAGGGCCTTCGGCCGCCACCCCATCCCCCACCTCGAAGAGGCCCTGACAGCCCTTGAATCCTGGAAGGGCTGCAGGATCTTCCTCGACCTCCACCAGCGCTCCGAGGAACTCGCCGTGGCAGCGGCCGGCGCCGTATCCGTGTCCGCGGTCCGGGACCGGACCTGCATCCTCGATTTCTACTCCCACCGCCGGTTCCTCACCCTAGCCGCCCGCGCCGCGCCCGGCGTCCAGATCGCGGTCATGCCCGGCTCCCCATGGAACGCCGACGCCTCCGTCGCTCTGGGAGCCTCGGCGCTCTGCCTTGGCTGGGACGGCCCTTTCACGCAGCGGCTCTACCGGGCGGCCTGCCTGGTCTACGACGTCAGGCCCTGCCTGGCCCGGGCCAGGCAGAGAGGGGTCGAGCTCAGCGCCGGGGTGGCCAACACCGCTGAAGAGGTCCGGTATTTCATCGCCCAAGGGTTCGCCGCCCTCTGGACCGACGACCTCGCCATGGCCCGCGAAGCACTCGTCAGTGCCGGGGATTGATCCCCGGCACCGTCAAAGAGCGTCGGACGCGAGAAGGTCGGCGTAGCGGCCAGGGTTGGCGGCCTTGAACCGGTGGAGGAGCGCCTGCCGAAGGGCCTTCCAGGCCGCGGCCCCCTTGCCGAGCTTCCTGCGGCTCGAATCCCAGGAAAGGAAGAGCCGGATGGCTTTCGCGTCGCCCTCGTTGATGCCGCTGGCAGGCTTGGCCGCCATCCTGGCCACGCAGCGCTTCCAGACGTCGGCCTCCACCTGCCAGATGAACGGCTCCTTGAAGAACTCCGGGTGGTCCGCTTTGAGGGAAACGACCGCGGCCTCTTTGTCAGGGACATCCCGGCCTTCGGGTTCGGCATAGCGGTAGTGAAGGGCCCTGGCCGGGGTGTGGCAGGCTCCGCACCGCGAGAGCGCAAGGCTGTAGCCCCCACGCCCGGCCTCCGGGACCTGTCCGGCATCCAGACCGATGGAGCGGGGTCCGAGGTCAGAGGGGAAGGACGCGGCGGAGCGGCTTGCCGCGGAGCAGACCGCCAGGCCCCCAGCGAGCAGGAGACCTCCAAGAACAATTCGCTTCATGGACATCTCCTCATCGAAAGACGCAAGGCTCCTCGGCCGCGGCGGAAGGGTCGGCGGGACAGGCTGCGGCCGGAGCCGCAGTTCCCCTGCGCAGGAGAGCCTTGATGGCGTCGACCCGGGCGGGATCAGTCCCAGGGAAGCGGCGCACATCGCCGAGCCTGGCCCCCATCGAAGCCGCCTCTTTCACCCAATCCGCGATGAGGGGATGAGGCATCAAGGTCTTGGCCTGGAGCGAAAAGGCCAGGCCCTTGAGATCGGCCTCGAGCCGAGGTCCTTCGTCCCAGGCGAGGACGAAAGGCACGATGAGGGCCTTGCCCTCGGAGCCTGCTCGGCCCACTGCGGCGCGCAGGCCGGAGACGCTCCGGGCGCGCTCCATGGCCGTGCCGTCTGTCCGCAAGAGCGCGGTCCGCACCGCCCTCCAGCCCGCGCCCCGGCGCAGAGAGGAGGCCGCGGACCTCATGGCCCGTTCGAGCGCCTTGCGGCCCCTGCTGTCCCCGGGGTCGGGCGCGACCAGGAGCACGGTCTCGCGCCGGGAATCATTGCTCAACTCCCGGAGCCGCTCGGCGAGGATGGCGGCGAGGTACGGATGGTCCTCCAAGGCCGGGACCGCGGTCACAGGCACGGAAGTCCTCAGCGGCGGGGGGCACGCCGCCGACCGGCCCGCCTTGCACGGATGCCTGGCAGCGTCCTTGAGCCCCAAGAGACTTTTGACCGCCTCGACCTCGGGAGAAACGGGGGAGAGGGTCAGGGGGACGAGGACGATCTTGGCAGGCTTGCGGACTTCGAGCCTGTCCAGGGCGTCCTGAAGTCCGGCCGGATCATCGACGGCGTGCACGGCCTCCACCGGCAGTTCCTTGGGCAGGGACTCCATGAGCGCCCGGATCTCGGCGCGCATGCCGCCCCCCCCCGGAGCGATAAGGAGCACCCCATAGGGCGGAGCAGCGCCCAAGGCCCAGCAAGAGCCTGCAAGGAGGGCCAGCAGGAAAGCCTGCGCCGCCATCCCGTTAGCCTGCGAACTCGTAGCCGTCCGCCGCTGTCACGAGCCTCTTGCCTTCGACCGGGCCCAGGTCCTCGCGCAGGCGCTGGACGGTCTTCTCCAGGGCGCTGACCTTGCCTGTGGGGCCCCAGACCGCGTGCAGGATCCTGGCCTTGGCCACGGGACCGGAGGATTCGACGAGCAGGCGCAGGACCGCGGCCTTCTGCGGTGTGAGGGTGGCGAGGAGCTTGTCCTCGACCCAGACCGTGCGGTAGCGCACATCGAGACGGACCTTGCCCTTCTGCACGCTCTCGGCGGAGGTCAAAGGCGCGGGCGACCCCGCGAGGGTCCGGGCCGCCAGGCGGATGAGCTCCCTGAGTTCGAAGGGTTTGCGCAGGTATTCGACCGCGCCATGCGCCTTGATGGTCTCTTCCAGCATCCCCGGCTTGTCCCCGAACCCGGTCACCACGATGACCGGGATGCGCCGCGCCACAGGGTGCGCCGTCATCTTCTTAAGGACCTCGGCCCCGTTGAGCACCGGGAGCATGAGGTCCAGGACCACGAGGTCCGGGTGCAGGGAAAGGATCTTCTCGTAGCCCTCCTGGCCGTTGAAGGCATAGTGGGCCTCATAGCCCTCCTTGAAGAACGCCAAGCTCATCAACTCCATGAGAGCGCCGTCGTCTTCCACGATGAGGATGCGTGCCATGGCTTACTTTATAATATATCGGGGTCGTTTACTAAATATTTACTGAATCCTCCGTCGGAGCGCGGGCCTGACACTTCCTGACATCGAATGGCTTGATTTAACGCGTCAGACGGCTATCCTTAGTAATAGGACCCCGCGGCAGGACGCATCGGACCAAGGGGGAGGCATCATATGAAAACCATTGGAACGATTTGCCTGACCATCCTCGCAGGCATGGCGCCCATTGCATGGGCATCCGAAACCGTGAACTGGCAAGTCACGGTCACGGCCCTGGAGGAATCCTCCAGCCAAGAGTGGCAGGGATTCTCCGTGACCGTTCCTCTAAGCGGGGCTGGAGGCGTCCGGAACTATGTCCCTCCGCAAGGAACGACGCGCCTTGATATATCGGTCGCGTTCCCCGACACGACGGTATGCGAGAACTGCGGAGAATCGTTCAGCTCGATCCCCCTCGGGTATCCCTATTACGCCGTCTGGTACACTTATCTAGGGAACGACACCCACAAGATCCAGGTCTACGGCGGCAATGTGGGAGGGGCCCTGCTGCGCGAGTCGATCTTCGAGCGCTACTGCCCCAACGGGTACCGGCAGATGAGCGTGGTCTTCGATGCAATGCTCACGACCGTGGTCCAACAGCCCAGGTCCGCTCAAGCAAGCGGGACCCTGGCCGGCGGGCAAGGCGAGGTCCTCTCCGCGCCATGGCTGGCCGCGCCGCAGCCTCTGGCCGGAGGGACCTTGAGCTCGTTCTCCGCAGCCGTGGCCGGCGACAACCCCAAGGTCGAACTGAGCCTGGCCGTCAACTCGGACAACGTTTCCGGGGCCGTGACCGCGACGTTCCCCTCCTGCATCCCATCCCCCGAGCTCTGCGACGGGGCCGACAATGACTGCGACGGGGCCGTGGACGAAGACCAGGGCGTCGCGCTCTGCGGCGTGGGCGCGTGCGCAGCCTCCGTCCCGGCCTGCGTGGACGGCAAGGCCGCCGTCTGCGTCCCGCTGGCAGCCTCGGATGAGGTCTGCGACGGGATCGACAACGACTGCGACGGAGCCGCGGACGAGGGGCTCGGCTCCGTGAGCTGCGGCTCGGGCGCATGCGCCAACACCGTGCCCGCCTGCATCAGCGGCGCCGCTGCCGTCTGCACCCCGCTTCCGGGGTCCGCGGAGAAGTGCGACGGGGTGGACAACGACTGCGATGGAGCCGCGGACGAGGGGTGCCCGAACGGCATCCTCAACATCCTCGAGCGCTTCACCGACAGGCCGCTCCCGCCCGGACTGCAGAAGTTCCTCGACCGCGTCAACGGCCGCGTCGAGTCGGGCGCGGGGGCCACCCAGAGGCAGGCGGACCGAGTCGACAAGATCAACGACCGGCTCGACCGGCAGGAGCAGAGGCAGGACAAGCAGGACGCCAAGAAGGACCAGAAGAAAGGCAAGTAGCCGCCGAGAAGGCACCACAGGCACGCGCCGCCCGCGAGGGCGGCGCGCTGTTTGAGGCATAGGTCTTTAGACCCGGACGGGCATGGGTCCTCAGGCCCTTTTTAGGGCCGAAAGACCTAGTACACTAATCGCGTGACTCAATCCCGCCGAGGAGGTCCCCTCATGATTCTTGGTCGATTGCTTCTGCTGGCCGCCGCACATGTATTCTTCGTCTCGACCGCGCACGCGGTCTGTCCCTACGGCCCGACGGTACGCAAGATCGTCTCCTGCAAGGCCGGCGTGACCACCGCGGAGTGCCGCAAGGTGGCGGAGAAGAGCGGCTGCGACGTGGTGCGCGAGCTCGAGCTCATCAACGCCATCGTCATCGACGTGCCCGCGGTCTCGGACAAGTCAGCCGACCTCGAGCTGGCCTCTGCGGACGAGGTCAGGGTCATCGAGAACGACCGCAAGGTCGACTGGCTCAAGGGCCTCGGAGAGTTCCGGCTCCCCGACATCAAGGAGACCGTGGCGCACTTCAAGGCTGTCGTCGCCCCCGCAGCCCCGGCCGAAGCCGACCCCGAGCAGCCCTGGGGCATCGGCAGGGTCAACGCGGCCGGCGCCTGGGCGCGGACCCAAGGCGCGGGCGTCCGGGTGGCCGTCATCGACACGGGCATCGACTATACCCACCCAGACCTCAAGGGCAACGTCTACGGCGGGGCCAACGTGGTCAACGCCTCCAAGCCGAAGGACTACATGGACGACCAGGGACACGGGACCCACGTCTCCGGCACCATCGCGGCCCTCAAGGACGGCAAAGGCGTGGTCGGAGTCGCCCCCAAGGCCAAGCTCTTCGGAGTCAAGGTGCTCGACGCGGACGGCTCGGGCGACTACTCCACCATCATCGCCGGCATCGAGTGGGCGGTGAAGAACAAGATCCAGGTCGCCAACATGAGCCTCGGCGCCGAGGAGGGCATGGACGCCCTGCACGAGGCGGTCAAGGCCGCCCTGAACGCGGGCATGCTCATCGTGGCCGCTGCCGGCAACAACGGCGGCGCGGTGTGCTACCCGGCCGCCTACCCCGAGGTCGTGGCGGTCTCGGCCTCGAACGCGGCGGACAAGATCACGAGCTTCTCCAGCCGCGGCGCGGAGATCGACTTCATCGCCCCGGGCGCGGACATCAAGTCCTCGGTCCCTGGCGGCGGCTACGACAGCCATGACGGGACCTCCATGGCCTCCCCCCACATGGCCGGCTTGGCGACCCTGGCAGCCGGACTGGGCTACAAAGGGGAAGCCATCAGAGGCGCCCTGGAAAGGGCCGCGGCCAAGCTGCCTGGCCTGACCGCTGCGCAGCAAGGCAAAGGCCTCGTCAACGCCGCCAAGATCAAATAGCCGGGCAAAGGGCCGGGGATAGCCGCTTTGGATCCCCGGCCCTTTTCTTTTCACCCACGACAGCCTTAACGTTTGGTGCCAGACTTAACAATCCACGGGAACCATGATTCCAGCATTGAAAATAACACACAGCCCTGGCAGAGCATTATATTCAACTAATGGTGCCAGACACTAATGTTTGATTAAAATCAATTACATGCTGTCCCAGTTTAATGGTATAATCAGCATCCACAGACCTTATGACAGAAATCGGCACGACATCTCGGCCGTTCCAGGGCACAGGGTACTGGGCCCTGATCCTGGGAGGCTCTTCCGGCTTCGGGCTCGCCGCGGCCAAGAGATTGGCCAGAGCCGGCATGAACATCCTCATCGGGCACAAGGACACCGAGGGCAGCGTCGAGACCCTGCTCAAGCCCCACTTCGACGAGATCCGGGCCCAGGGAGTTCAACTCCGGACCCACAACGTCAACCTTTTCGAAGAGGACGGCAGGGGCGAGGTCTTCGAGAGCGTCGCCCAGAACGCCGGGCCCGGGAAAGTCCACCTCTTCATGCATTCCGTGGCCGCCGGCGCATGCAAGCTGATCATCGAGGACCGCGCCCCGGATTTCAAGGCCGCAGGGCTCCAAGGCCTGGCCGCCGCGCTCCACCAAGAAGGCGTCGCGGTCTCCCAGGAGACGCTCCGCAAGGCGGTCAACCACGCGTTCCACGAAGGGCGCTGCGACGCCCTCCACACCCTGGCCGACAGCAGGATCGCCTACCGGGAGGACCTCCTGGCCGAGGCCGACCTCCAGCGCACAGTCTGGATGATGGGCTATGACTACATGCTCTGGGGACGGGAGTTGGCCAAGGAGGGCCTCCTAACCCGGACCGCGAGGCTCGTGGCCCTGACCTCGGAAGGCAACGCGGTGTCCTGGAAGGGCTATGCCGCGGTGTCGGCCGCCAAGTGCGGGCTCGAGGCATGCGCCAAGGCCATGGCCGTGGAGCTCGGTCCCTACGGAGTGCGGAGCTTCGTGCTCCAACCCGGCATCACCGACACCCCGGCCGGCAACGCCATCCCGAATTTCGACCTCATGAAAGCCGAGGCCCGCATCCGGAACCCCTCGCACCGTCTCACCACGCCCGAGGACGTGGCCGAGGTCCTCTGCGGCATGTGCCTCCCCGGGTTCGACTGGGTCAACGGCGCGGTCATCCGCGTGGACGGCGGGGAGGCTGTCGCGGGATGACGGGAAGCCAGCTTCGAGCTCTCCTGGGAAGGCGGCACAACGGAGGCGGCATAGCATGACAGCAGGGAAACTGGGCATCCTCGGGATGGGCTACCACCTTCCGCCCAACGAGATCACCGACGATTTCCTCCAGAAGGACGTCGGCCTGGAGCGGGGCTCGGATTGGGTCGAATCCCGGCTGGGCATCCATTGCCGCTACTCGGTCCTTTCGAGGGACTACATCGTCAAGACCCGGAACAAGAACCCCCTCCAGGGCATGCTCCACGCCCGCTCGCACGGCGAGACCCCGGAGACCCTGGGGATCAAGGCCGCGCTCGCCGCCATCAAGGACGCCGGCATCCGGCCCGGAGACGTCGGCATGGTCATCGCCAACAGCGACACCGCTTTCGACCTCGTGCCCTCCATGGCCATCCTCGTGGCCAAGGGGGTCGGCGCCGGCCCGGGCCCCCACTGCGACATGAACTCGGCCTGCTCCAGCTTCGCCCGGCATCTTCAGGCCATCGCGGACATGCGCCAGGACCGGGTCCCCGAGTTCGTGCTCTGCGTCCAGACCGACGCCTACACCGTGCGCACGGACTATTCCCCCCAATCCATCGACGCCTACATCTTCGGCGACGGCGCCTGCGCCCAGGTCGTCTCGACTAGGCACGAGGGCAAGCTCACGGCCGAGCCCCTCATCTTCGAGACCCGGGCCGAGGCGGCCGAGACCATCATCGTGGACATGTCGGGACACCTCGACCAGGACGGCAAGACCGTGCGCGAGTTCTCGGTCCGCAAGACCTGCGAGATGTTCGAGCACATCGCCGAGGTCAAAGGGCTTTACGCCGACGAGGCCTATACCGTGGCCCACCAGGCCAACTACGTCATGCAGACCTCCATCCTCCAGCACCTCGAGCTCCCGGAGGAGAAGCACCTGCGCAACGTCCATCTCCAAGGCAACATCGCGGCGGCCGGCTGCCCCTCGGCCATCTGCCAGAACCTCGAGCGCCTGCACAAAGGCGACAAGATCGCCTACGCCGTGCTGGGCGCGGGCCTGGCCTGGGGCGGCGGATATATGGAGGTCAACTGAGCGATGGATGAGATCGCGGTCGTCACGGGCGCCGGCGGGGGCATCGGCAAGGCCGTCTCCCTCATGATCCATGAGAAGTCGGAGGGCGCGCTGAAGCTCGCCCTCTGCGACATCAACGAGACGGCCCTGGCGGAGCTCTCCGGCCGCATCCCAGGCTCCTTCGCCGTGGCCGCGGACATCACGGCCGAGGCGGGCCGCAAGGCCCTGCTTGACGCCGTCCTCGCGAAAGGGACTCCCTCGGCGCTGGTCAACAACGCCGGGGTCGACCGCCCGCACGAGCCTGCGCTCAACATCCAGGAATCGTCCTACGACACCCTCCTGGACCTCAACCTCAAGGCCCCCGCCCTGCTCATGGCCTCCTTCGGCAAGGAGATGGCGGCCTCAGGCGGCGGCGCCATCGTCAACATCAGCTCGGTCCTGGCCAAGCACGCCCTGACCGGCTCGGCCCTCTACCGGGTCAGCAAGGCCGGGCTCGAGGCCCTGACCAAGCAGTTCGCGGCCGAGTTCGGCCTCCGGGGCGTGCGGGTCAACGCCGTGGCCCCAGGGTTCATCATGACGCCCATGACCGAGACCATCCCGGCCGAGGTCCGGGAGAAGATCCGCTCCCTCATCGCCCTGGGACGCTTCGGCGAGCCCGAAGCCGTGGCCGAGGCGGTCTGGCACCTCATCGAGAACCAGTACATCAACGGCGCGGTCCTGCCCGTGGACGGAGGGATGGTCCTGTGAGCCTGAGCAAGAGCGAGATACTGGCCCTTGTCCCCCAGCAAAGGCCCATGCGCTTCATCGACGACATCGTGGAGGTCGATGACGAGCACATCGTCGGGACCTACACCTGGAAGGAGGAGGACTGCGCGGGACACTTCCCCGGCAACCCCGTGGTCCCCGGGGTCAAGCTCATCGAGATGGCTGCGCAGGTCGGCAACGTGGCCTGGGCCATCTACCTCATGTCGCGCGACCCCGCGGCGGGCGACGTCCGGGGCATGGTCGGTTTTTTCACCCAGATCGAGCAGGGGACCTTCAAGAAGATGGTCCGGCCCGGCGACACGCTGGCCGCCGAGGCCCGATTCGGGGACGACGGATACTTCCGGGCCAACAAGCTGGCGGCCTGCGTCGAGATCCGGTTCCAGGGCGGCCCCAAGGACGGGGAACTCGCCTTCGAAGGCTTCACCTCCGGCATGTGGGTGCCGCGCGAGCAGGTCGAAGGATGAGAAAGCGCGTCGTCGTCACCGGGATGGGCGTCGTGGCCGCCAACGGCGTGGGACTGCCGGCATACCGGGAGGCCCTCAAGGCCGGACGCAGCGGCATCAAGAGGCACGAGCACCTTCAGAAGCTCAATTTCTCCTGCCAGATCGGCGGCATCCCGGACCTCTCGGAAGAGGACATCGTCAAGGTCATCCCGGAGCCGGAGTACCGCAAGCTCGGCGAGGCCCAGGTCTACGCGGCCCTGGCAGCGGTCGAGTGCGCGGCCTCCGCCGGCCTTCCCGTGGACCTGCGCAACGGGTTCAAAGACTCGGCCGTGGATTGGAGCACCGGAGTCGTGATGGGCTGCGGGATCGGCGGCATGGACACGATCTTCGAGGAGATGGGGCCCGCCATGGCGGAGGCGGAATGCGCCGAGCCGGGACGTGGGCCGGCGGCCATGGGCACGGACGTGGTGCCCAAGATCATGGGGAGCTCCGCGAGCGTGGTCATCGGCCGCCTCCTCGGCCTGGGGGGCCTGACGAGCAGCAACAGCTCCGCCTGCAACACCGGGACCGAGGCGGTCTTCGCAGGCTACAACCACCTCCAACTCGGGCTGGCGGATGCCATGTACGTCGGCGGCGCCGAGGGGTCGCACTACGGCATCTGGGCCGGGTTCGACGCCATGCGCGACGTGCTCTGCTCCAAGTTCAACGAGATGCCCGAGCGGGGCTCCCAGCCCATGGGCGCGCTCGCCTGCGGCTTCGTTCCGAGCTCGGGCGCCGCGGTCCTGCGTCTCGAGACCCTGGAGTCCGCGCAGGGGCGCGGGGCGAAGATCCTCGCGGAGCTCCGGGCCGCCTACTGCAACTCGGGCGGCCAGCGCGACGGCGGCTCCATGACCTTCCCCAATCCGGACGGCGTCACGCGCTGCATCCGGCGCGTGCTCAAGGACGCCGAGGTGGAGCCCTCGGACCTGAGCCTCATCAACGGGCACCTGACCTCCACCGGCGCGGACCCGGCAGAAGTCGGCAGCTGGCTCAAGGCCCTGGAACTCCCGCCCAATAGGTTCCCCCTCATCCAATCCACGAAATCCATGATCGGTCACGGCCTCGGAGCCGCCGGCGCCCTGGAGTCCGCGGCGGTCGTGGACCAGCTCCAGGGCGGCTGGGTCCACCCCTCCATCAACTGCGAGGAAGTCCACCCCCGCATCCAGCCCGTGGCCGGGAGCATCCCGCGCGCGAAGCTGGAGAAGAAGCTGGACCATGTCATCAAGGCGTCCTTCGGTTTCGGAGACGTGAATGGTTGTCTGCTGTTCAAACGCTGGGACGGGAGGTAATAGGAAGAAATGGCATTCAAGCGCAAGGAAACGACGGTCGAAGCCGTGGACCTCAACGCGATCACCCCGGACGACGCGGAAAAGCGCATCATCGCGGGCGTCAAGAAGTACGCCACCAACGAGGCCAACTGGTCCAAGGCAGACCGGAACACGCCCTACCTGGGGCACCTCATCGGGATGGGCATCGAGTCCGCGAACCTGGCCGACATCACCATGTCGATCGAGCGGCAGTTCCTGACCCGGAAGACCAAGAAGGTCCCGGTCGGGGGCTCCGACACCGAGTTCACGCTGGAAGACGGCGAGCTCGGCAAGCTCCGCATCCTCGAGGGACAGGACGCGGTCATGGCCACCCCCGGGATCACCCTCCAGAAGCTCATGGAGCTCGGCCACATGCCTGCGAACGCCTCCTACCTCGAGGGCGTGGCGTCCTTCGCGACCATCGTCACAGCCGGCGCGGGGCACCGCCTCAACGACGCGCTGCGCAAGACCCTGGCCCGCTTCGAGAAGGCCACGGGGCCCGAGAAGAACGAGGCCCGGACCAACCTCGAGTCCCTAATCAAGCAGGCCTCCGACTACGAGGCCCTGCTCGGAGACCCGCCGGCCCTGGCGGCCTCCAAGGCCAAGGACTTCCAGACCGACACGTCCTCCCTCCAGGCCCTCGCCAACGAGCTCACCATCGTCAACGAGAAGCTCAAAGGCGTCACCTCGGGCGACGACCCCTCCCGCAGCGCCAGCCTGCGCGGCGAGGAGGCGCAGATCCGCACGCGGATCCGCATGATGCGCCAGAAGCTGACGGTCTCCGAGGAGACCGCCCGCGGCGCCGGGACCCGCAAGGCCGTGGACACGGCGAAGTTCCAGGAG
>JBAZSR010000075.1:0-15917 GCA_041662295.1 Elusimicrobiota bacterium
CGATGCGGCCGACCTTCCGCGCCAGGCGGCGGACGGCCGCGTCCGTGGCGTGCGCCTTGAAGAGCTCGTCGGGCCTCATGTGGGCGGTCACCAGGGGCAGGACCGATGCGATGAGCCCCGCCTGGTTGGTGAGGCGCTCGAGGAAGCGGCGGCAGGGCTCGCCCCCCGCTTCCTCGTGCTCCCAGGAGCGGATGCGGCCGTCCTCGAAGCGCGTCGTGGAGGGCTTCCCAAAGTCATGGCAGAGCACCGCGAAGCCCACGACGATGTCCTCGGCCTCGTCGCCGATCCGGCGCCGGGCGAAGGCGTCCATGCCGTGGAGGGTGTGCGCCCAGACATCGCCCTCGGGGTGCCATTCGGGCTCCTGCTCGCAGCCGACCAGGGCTTCGAGTTCGGGATAGTGGCTCAGCCAGCCCGTATCCTTGAGGAAGGTCAGGCCCAGGGAGGGGCGGCTGCCTTGGAGGATCAGCTTGCGCCATTCCTCGAAGACGCGCTCGGAGGCTAGCCCCTCGGGCTCGATGGAGCGGCAGAGCGCCACGGTCTCGGGGGCAGGCGTGAGCTCGAAGCGTGCCGCGAACTGCATGCCGCGCAGGACCCTCAGGGGGTCCTCCCGGAACTTCTCCGACACGTGGCGCAGGACGCGAGCTTCGAGGTCTTTCCTGCCGCCGTGGGGGTCGAAGAGCTCGCCGGTGGCCGGGTCGAGCGCCATGGCGTTGACCGTGAAATCCCGGCGGGAGGAGGCCTCCTCCAGGCTCAGGCCCGGGTCGGAGAGGACGTCGAAGCCCTTGTGCCCGAGCCCGGACTTGGATTCCCGGCGGGGGATAGAGACGTCCATGCTCACGCCGAGGATCTTGATGACGCCGAATGCCTGGCCCACGAGGCTGACGTTGAAGTGGGCCTTGAGGAGCTCCTGGAGGCGGGTGGGCTCGACGCCGTAGACCTCCACGTCGAGGTCCTTGGCCGGCAGGCCGATCAGGGCGTCCCGCACGCTGCCGCCCACCACGAGCGCGCGGCCGCCCGCCTCATGGACGGCCCGGCAGATTTTGTCGAGGGCGCGTCCCAGCGCCTGGTCCGGGACCGTGAGCTTCATGGCCGGCGGCACGGAATCTCGGGGCTTCCCATGCGGAAGGCATTCTATCATTTGCCGGCCGCTGCCAGAGGGCCTGATGCCAGGATGGTTCAGCCCGCGGCGCGGGGGAGCCAGTGGGACGCGATCTGGTCGGCCAGCCACAGGTCGAAGCGGGTCTTGATCCGGACGGACTCCTCGGGGAGCATCTGGATGTGGCCGATGCGGCCGCCGATGAGGTTCCGGGGGTCGAGGGCCTTGGTCTTGAACAGGATGACCGCGCCATTCTCCTTGTAGATGCCCTTCTTCTCGACCTGGATGTCGCGGAACTTCCGGACAGGAGCCAGGCCGTCTGCGCCGTGGTGGTAGCAGAAGGCGAGCTCCTCGGTGACGGAGACGACCGAATCCACGTCGAAGATCGCCATGGTATCGATGGCCACATCGATGTGGACCGGCCGCCGGAGGGGACAGCTGATGTAGAGGAGCATGACCGCGTCCGGGACGTAGCCCTCGGTCCGCTTGAGCTCCTTGAGCACGAAGGAGACGGTCTGGGCCATGCGGGCGTCGTAGCTCGCGAGCCGGTCAGGCCTCGGCAGCGGCGTGACCTTGCGGCAAGAGAAGCGCCGGGCGTAGGCGAGGGCCTTGTCGTCGTTCGAGGTGACGACGATGCGGTCGAGCATGCGGCTTGCGGCCGCGGACTTCAAGGCGTGCCAGAGGAGGGGCTTGCCCGCCACGGACGCGAAGGCGTAGTCCGGCAGGTCCGGGGAGCGGCGGGCCACGGGGATGATGGCCAGGACCTTTGGGGCCTTCTCCCGCCGGTGCCTCCGGACGAACCGGCGCTTGATGTCCGCCCGGGTGTCGAGGATCTTGCGCTCGTTTTTCGTCAGGCTCCCCTCGTGCTGCCTATAGTAGAACAGGGGCACGTTGACGTTGTAGGGTTTGAAGGTCCGCAGGAACCTCAGCCATAGGTCGTAGCCGTCCTGGCAGGTCCACTGTTCGGAATAGCCCCCGAGCTCCAGGAGGCATTCCTTGCGGATCATGGTGCAGGCTCCGTGGGCGGGCAGGTCGAGCAGCTTGGCCTCGGAGCCGATCTTCTTGCGGCGCACGATCTGGAGGACCTCTCCCTCCTCGTCGACCATGTAGTAGTCCGGGTAGACGAGCCCGACGTCCTTCTTGGTGTCGAGGATATGGGACATGACGAGCAGCGCGCTCTCGTCGAGGTAGTCGTCAGCGTCGAGCCGCATGACGTAGGGCGCGTTGGCCAGCCGCAGGGCGACGTTGTTGGAGACGTTGAGCCCCTTCTTGGTCTGGTGGAGGATGCGCACGCCGAAGAGGCCCTCGAAGCGCTTGAGCCGCTCCACCGTGTCGTCCGTGGACCCGTCGTTGATGATGATGAGCTCCCAGCGGGACATGGTCTGCCGCAGGACGCTCTCCACGGCGCGCTCGATGAAGCGGCCGTAGTTGTGGGAGGGGATGTAGACCGTGACGAGCGGAGATCCCGGGCGGCGTGTCGTGGAAAGCATCGGTCGTTGAGGCCTCATTCTATCAAAAGCCTCCACCGGGGAGCTTCGGGACCGGGGAGAGGAGCCTGTGGTAGAGCCCGAGGTAGCGCTCCGCGGCGCGGTCGATCTCGAAGTGGGTGAGGAAGCGCTCCTTGGCGGCCCTGCCCATGGAGGCCCTCAGGACCGGGTCCGAGGCCAGTTTGTCGATGGCCGCGGCCAAGCCCAGCGCGTCTCCGGGTGGGACGAGCAGGCCCGTGCCGCCGTCCTCGACCTCCTCCGAAATGCCTGCCAGGCGCGAGGCGATGACAGGCTTGGAGAGGGCCATGGCCTCGAGGATGGAGACCGGCATGTCCTCGGCCGCGACCGAGGGCAGGACCAGGGCGTCGCAGGCGTTGAGGATGTCCGGGACGTCGGAGCGGTAGCCCAGGAAGGTGAACCTGCGCTCGAGGCCTTGCTGTCGCACGGCCCGCCGGACCGCCGGGAGCTCGGGGCCGTCCGCGACCAGGATGAAGCGCGTGCCTCGGGCGATGGAGGGCTTGGCGGCCGACAGACGCTGCGCGGCCTCGAGCAGGACCAGATGCCCCTTGCGGGGCTCGAAATAGGCGATCATGGCCAGGGCGACCTGCCCGTCGGAGAGCCCGAGCTCGGCGCGCACCTCGGCGGCGGGCCGCAGGGCTCGGGGCTCCCGGACGCCGTTGGGGAAGGCTTCGATGCGGCGCTTGGGGAAGCCCCGCGCCGCCAAGGCGTTCCGGGCGTGGAGGGAGGCGGTCACGAAGACGTCCGTGGAGGCGAGCACGAGGCGGTCGATGAGGGCCTCGGCCGCCTCCCAGGGCAGGCGGAGCGGCCGGGCGATGTTGTTGACCCCGAAGATCACCCGGCGTGCGCCGGCGAGTTTCGCAGCCACGGCCGCGGCGCGGCAGCCCAGCGCTCCGGGGTAGCCGCCGTTGTTGACGTGGACGAGGTCCGGCCGATGGCGGCGGAAGACCAGCCACAGGGTCAGCACCTCGGCCGGGAAGAGGATGTAGTCCGCGATGCGAAAGACGGCCTTGAACGCATAGCGCAGGGGAAAGAAGGTCACATGCCGCTCCATGACGTCGAGGAGCTCATGGCGCTCGATGAAGCGCACCCTGCTGGTTGCGGCCGGGCCTTTGAGCCGCTGCCTCAAGCCCGCGTGGAAGCGGCGGTTGTAGCGGTAGACGTACGACAGGTCGAATGCGGCCAGGAACCGCTCGTCCTGGAGCATGTGCACGGTCAGGACATCCGCGCCGCCAAAGACCGGGCAGTCGGCGTAGATCAGCGCCCGGGGCTTGGCCAGGGCGCGGGGCTTGACGATGTCGAGGTAGAGCTGGCGGTAGCGCCGCGCGGTCTGGCTCGTCTCGAAGAGCTCGAAGAACCTGCCGCGGCCCGCTTCCCCCATCCGCGCCCGCAGACCCGGGTCGGAGTACATCCTCAGGATGGCGTCCGCGAGCGCGGCCGCGTCCGAGGGGGGGACGAGGAGGCCCGTCTCCTCGTGGACCACGGTCTCCGCGATGCCTGAGAGCCGGCTTGCGATGACGGGCTTGGAAAGGGCCATGGCTTCGAGGATGCAGTAGGGCATGTCCTCGGAGACGCCTTTCCAGAAGATGGACGAGAGGACCATCCCTTCGCTCGCGGCCAGGACCTCCATGGCGTCGGAGCGAAAGCCCGCGAAGACGAAGTGCTCCCCCACTCCGGCCGCGGCCACGCGGTGGCGGATCTTCTCTGCGTCGGGCCCTTCGCCCGCCAGAAGGATCCGCAGGTCCGCGATCCCGGAGCCATGCTCCAGCTTGAGCTTGGCCACCGCGTCGACGAGCACGGCGTGGCCCTTCCACGGGCCGAAGTACGCGAGCATGGCGAAGGCGACATGGCGGGGCTCGAGGCCGAGCTCCGAGCGGACCTCGCCTCGGTCGCGGACAGGCGCTGGGATGGGACTGCTGTTCGGGATCTGGATGATGCGGTCCGCGGGGAAGCCCCGGGCTGCAAGGGCCTTGCCCGCGAACTGGGAGGCTGTCACGAACACGTCGCTGGACCGGATGACGAGCCAGTCGATGAGAGGCTCGAAGGCCGCCTTGGGGAGCTGGAGCGGCTTGGCCGCGCTGTTGACGTTGAAGATGACCCTGCGGCTGCCCGCGAGCCTGGCAGCGACCGCGGCCGCGCGGCAGCCCAGGGCTCCGGGATAGCCTCCGTTGTTGATCTGCACGATATCGGCGCCGACCGCCGCGAACGCGCGCCATAGCCTCAGCACGGCGTAGACGAAGATGACCGGCTCGACCAGCCGGAACATGGCCTTGAACAGCCACTGCAGGGGCTTGAGGGGGAAGCGCTTCTCCATGACGTCGATCCACTCGAGCCGCTCGGGGAAGCGCAGGGCCGTCATGGGGATGGGCTTGGTGACTTTGCGGCCCACCCCCTCCGCGTAGGGGGGGTTGTGGCGGTAGACGAAGTGGATCCCGAACTCCTCGGGCAGGCTTGAGTGCTCGAGGATGTTGACGACCAGGTTCTCGGCGCCGCCGAAGATGGGGCAGTCGGAGTAGATGAGGACCCGGGGCTTCATGGGATGTCAGCGTATTCTACCAATTCAGCGGGCTTGACATCGGGGGCGGCCCGGAGGCATGATGTTGCCTGGAACTGGTTCATGGGACAGCCAGACAGGAGCGCGGAGCGCAGGCCGGCCGTCGATGTCGGAGCCCTCACAGGCGCCGATTTCTGGGACGATTTCTGGAAAGGCACGGTCCTGCCCGTCCTGCCGGACCCCGGGAAGAGCTACGAGCGCTGCTACCTAGACCTGTTCGAGAGCCGCCTGCGGCCTCCCGCGGGGGGGTCGGTCTTCGAGGCAGGCTGCGCTCCGGGGATGTGGCTCGCCTGGTTCCACAAGCGCTTCGGCCTCGCGCCTTTCGGCTGCGACATCTCTCCAAAGGGCCTGGCCCTGACCGAGGAGAACCTCAGGCTCTGCGGGGTCCGGGGGAACATCGCCAGCGTGGACCTCTTCGCCTACCGGCCGGAGAAGCCCTTCGACGTGGTTCTTTCCCTCAATTTCATCGAGCACTTCGATAACCCTGCCCCGGTCCTGGACCGGCAGGTCGGGCTGCTCGCGCCCGGAGGGACCCTGGTGCTGTCGGTCCCCAACCTGACGGGCTTGAATGCCTGGCTTACCAAGCCTTCTTTTCTGGCGGCGCACAATGCGAGCGTCATGAACCGGGCCTTCTTCGAGGAGTTCGCGGCCCGGGCGGGCCTGGAGACCGTGTTCCTCGGCTACATCGGCGGGTTCGAGCCCGACCTGGTGGGGCCTGAGCGGACCGCCTACCTGAGGCGGGGAGTGCTCAAGGCTCTGAGGACCCTGCGTCGGCTTCCTGGGGCGGGGCGGCTGAACGGCTCCCTCTGGAGCGCGTTCCTAGTCGGGTTGTTCCGGAAGCCCCTTTCGTGACGGACTGCCACTTGTAGATCCTGCCGTCAGGTCCGGCCCAGACCGTGATCTGGCCCCAGTCGTAGTCCTCCTCGGGGTCGAAGTCCGGGGCGGACGCGCTGAAGGCCGTCCTCCACATCATGGCCGAGCCCCCGTGGCCGTCCTCCGCCTGCTCATCCGGCGGGCCGACCCTGTTGATGATCTCCTGGGCGAAGCGGTCCTCGAACTCGGAGGCCAGGGCCTTCTCGGGCGAGGAGGCGCACCCGGCCCAGGGCAGCAGCGAGGCCGCGAGCAGGCACAGCGCCGGCAGGAAGGTGGAGGCGCGCACGGTCAGCGCTGGACGTCCTTGACGATGTAGATCGGCTTGCGCTTGGTCTCCTCGTAGATGCGCCAGACGTATTCCCCGATGATCCCCAGCATGATCATGATGAGTCCGCCCAGGATGAGGATGGCCAGCATGATGGGCGTCCAGCCGAACGGCGGCTTGCCCTGGCCGTAGGCCTGCAGGACGACGATGGTGTAGATGAAGCCGGCCAGCGCGGTCAGGAACCCCACCAGGGACATGAACCGGATGGGCAGGTAGCTGATGCTGAGATACGACTTGAAGAATTACCGGAGCTTCGTGGCAAAGGTGTAGCCGGATTCCCCTGATGGGCGGGGAAGGCGGGTCTGGGGGATGAAGGCGACGTCGAAGCCCACCCAGAGGATGTCGCCCTGGAAGAAGCGGTTGCGCTCCTGGATCTGCTTGACCGCCTCGAGCGCCCGCCTGCTGAGGAGCGCGGTGTCGAAGCCTCCCCGCGGGAGCTTCGGCAGGGACCAGCGCCAGAAGGAGTAGGCCAGGGCCGAGCCCAGGCGCGAGAAGAAGCCGTCGTGACGCTCCTCGCGGTAGCTCACCACGATGTCGGAGCCCTTGTCCCACTCCGCGGCCATCCGGCCGACCTGCTCCACCGGGTCCTGGAGGTCGGCCGCGATGTTGACCACGGCGTCGCCCCGAGCGTGGTCCCAGCCCGCGAGGATCGCCGGGACCTGCCCGAAGTTCCGGGACAGGTTCACGAGCACCGCGCGGGGGTCCTTGGCCCGGAGCTCCCGTAGGACCACGAGCGAGCCGTCGGTCGAGCCGTCGTTGACGAAGATGATCTCATGGTCGACCTGGGGGACCAGGCCGTTGAGGTGCTCGCTGAGCCGCCGGTGGAGCTCGACGAGCGTGTCGGCGTTGTTGTAGACCGGGACGACGACGGAGAGGGTCCTCATGCGGTCCTAGCGTAGCTTTTTGTCGTTCCCTCATCAACGGGTTCCTGCGCTCACAATAGGAGGTAGTGTCGGACCCCGAAAGTGATAGAATCCACGAAAGCATGCAGTCCAAGGAAGAGGCCTTCCTCCGGTCCGCTCGGAGCCGCGAGGGCCGGTTCATCAAGACGGCGGAACTTCTCAAGGAGCTCTCCAGCAGGGGAGGCGACCCGGCCTACAAGGTCGAGCCCGTGTCCTGGGACCGGCTGGAAGGCTGGTCCTTCGCTGCCGGCACAGGCAACCTGGTCCACGGGAGCGGCAAGTTCTTCAGCATCGAGGGCATCCAGGTCTCCACGAACTTCGGCACCGTTCCCCGCTGGACCCAGCCCATCATCGTCCAGCCCGAGATCGGCATCCTGGGCTTCCTGGCCAAGAGGTTCGACGGCGTCCTGCACATCCTGGTCCAGGTCAAGATGGAGCCGGGCAACATCAACATGGTCCAGCTCTCCCCCACGGTCCAGGCCACGCGCAGCAACTACACTCAGGTCCACCATGGGCTCAAGACCAGGTACCTCGAGTACTTCCTGGACCACGGCCGGGCGCGGGTGCTCGTGGACCAGCTTCAGAGCGAGCAGGGCGCGCGCTTCCTGCGCAAGCGCAACCGCAACATGGTCGTGGAGACGGAGGAGGAGGTCGTGGTCCATGAGGGGTTCCACTGGGTGACCCTCGGGCAGGTCTACGAGCTCATCAGGGGGGACAACGTCGTCAACATGGACAGCCGCTCGGTCCTGTCCTGCGTCCCTCTGGCGGGTACGGAGGGCCCCGGCCCCCTTCATACCCACGACGAGCTCATCAGCTGGTTCACCGAACTCAAGACCCGCTACGAGCTCGAGGTCGAGCGCATCCCCTTGAAGGACGTGTCGGATTGGGAGAAGGACGACCGCCGCATCTTCCGCCGGGACGGGAAGTACTTCTCGGTCATCGGCGTGAGCGTCCAGGCCGGGGGCCGCGAGGTCGCGCGTTGGACCCAGCCCATGGTCGAGCCCCAGCACGAGGGCGTCATCGGCTTCCTCTCCAAGCGCATCAACGGCGTCCGGCACTATCTGGTCCAGGCCAAGCTCGAGCCCGGCAACTTCGACGTCCTGGAGCTCGCGCCCACGGTGCAGTGCATCACCGGCTCCTACAAGGCCGCCAAGCCCGAGCACCGGCCGCTCTTCTTGTCCGAGATTCTTGAGGCGTCGGAGGACCGGATCCTCTACGCCGCCTGGCAGTCCGAGGAAGGGGGCCGCTTCTTCCGCGAGCAGAACCGCAACATGGTGGTCGCGGCGGCGCAAGACCTTCCGGTCGAGGTCCCGCCGGGCTTCGCGTGGATGACGTTCGGCCAGATGAGCGAGTTCATCAAGTACAACAACTACTTCAATGTGGAGGCCCGCAGCCTCATCGCGTGCATGGGCCTTCCACGGGCCGGCTGACATGGGCCGCCTGAGGCTGGGCGTGCTGGGCTGCTCGGACTTCGCCTGGCGCCGGGCCATCCCCGCCCTTCTCAAGGTCCCAGAGCTCGAGCTGGCCGCGGTGGCGAGCCGTTCCCGGGAGAAAGCCGAGAAGTTCGCCGCGTCTTTCGGCGGGGACGCGGTGGTCGGCTACGACCGGCTCCTTGAGCGCTCCGACATCGACGCTGTCTACATCCCCCTGCCGCCTTCCATGCACGAGGAGTGGGCGGTCCGCGCCGTGGAAGCCGGCAAGCATGCCTTCGTGGAGAAGCCTTTCGCGGTCTCCCTGGCCGCCAGCCAGCGCATGGTGGAGGCTGCCCGGGCCCGCGGGAGGCTCCTGATGGAGGACTTCGCCTTCCGGCTCCTTCCCAGGACCGCGGCGGCGCTCGAGGCTGTGGGCCGGGGCGACATCGGAGAGGTCCGCGTGCTCCGGGCCGCGTTCGCCTTCCCGACGCTGGCGCCCGGCAACATCCGCTACGACCGGAGCCTCGGCGGCGGGGCCCTGCTCGACTGCGGGGTGTACGCGGTCCAGGCCAGCCTGCTCTTCCTCGGCGCCGGGCTCAAGGTCCTTGCTGCCCGGCTTAAGACCGACCCGGCCAGGGGCGTGGACACGGCGGGCGAAGTCATGCTGGAATCCCGCTCAGGCGCCGCGGCCCAACTCGCCTTCGGCTTCGACCACTACTACCAGTGCGAACTCGTGCTCTGGGGGTCGGCCGGCAGGCTCGTGCTCGAGCGCGCCTTCACCCCGCCGCCGGATTCCGAGACCGTGACCTGGTTCGAGCGCCAGGGGCGGCGCGAGGAGCACCGCTTCCCGGCGCTGAACATGTACGAGGGGATCTTCCAGCGCTTCGCCCAGACCGCCGCCTCCGGCAAGGGGTTCGAGGACGAGTATCGGCGCATCCTCGATCAGGCCCAGGCCGTGGAGAGCGTGATGAAAGGAGTCGTCTCATGAGCAAGCGGTCGTCCCGGCGGGGTCCCATCGTGGTCACGATGCCGTTTAGGCCTCCGCTGGCCGAGTACACCGCGCTGCTTTCGGAGGTCTGGGCCTCGGGCATCATGACGCACCACGGCCCCATGGTCCAGCGGCTCGAGGTCGAGATCGCCCGCGCGCTCAAGGTCAAGCAGGCGGCGTGCCTCGCCAACGGCACGCTCGCCATCCAGCTCGCCCTGAGGGCTCTGCGGCTCAAGGGCGAGGTCATCACCACGCCCTTCAGCTACGCGGCCACCCCGGCGGCCATCGCCTGGGAGGGCTTGAAGCCCGTCTTCGCGGACATCGACCCCGAGACCATGAACATCGATCCGGCGAGGATCGAGGGGAAGATCACGGAGCGGACCTGCGCCATCGTGCCCGTCCACGTCTTCAGCTGTCCCTGCGACACGGAGCGCATCCAGGAGATCGCGGACCGCCACGGCATCAAGGTGGTCTACGACGCGGCCCACGCCTTCGCCGTGCGCTGGAAGGGCCGTTCGCTCATGGAGCAAGGCGACGTCTCCGCCTTCAGCCTGCACGCGACCAAGCTCCTCAACTGCGGGGAGGGCGGCGGCTGCGTCAGCCGCGACCCGGAGGTCATGGCCCGCATCCGGCGCCTCCGCTTCTTCGGGCACGACGAGGAGAAGAGGGTCGTGGACGAGGGCACCAACGCCAAGATGCACGAGCTCACGGCGGCCCTGGGCATCGTGAACCTCCGCTACCTCGGCCAGGTCCTGGAGAACCGGCGGCGCAAGTACGGCCTCTACCAGCGGAGGCTCTCCGGGGCTGGCTTCCTCAGGTTCCAGAAGTTCCCGGTGGAATCCTACAACTACAGCTACATGCCCGTGGTCTTCGAGACCCACGAGCTCATGCGGAAGGCCGAGAAGGCCCTGATGGGCAGGGAGATCTTCGCCCGCCGCTACTTCCACCCGTCCCTGAACCTCACGAAGCCGTACTTCCAGCCGGGACTGCCGGTCTCGGAGAGCATCGCGGAGCGCGTGCTCTGCCTGCCGCTCTACGACGACCTGGCCGAGGATGATATCGAACGGATCTGCGGAATCATAAGGAAGGTCTGATGAAAGGCAAGAAGAGGGTTGACGTGCGCGCGGAGGTCAGGCGCGTCATCGGCATGGAGGAAGCCGCGCTGAGCCGGCTCAGGAAGGCCGTGGACGCCTCTTACGTCAAGGCCGTGACCTGGATGCTCGAGTGCCGCGGCAAGGTCGTCCTGGTCGGCGTGGGCAAGTCCGGGCTCGTGGCCCAGAAGATCGCGGCCACCCTCTCCTCGACCGGGACGCCCGCGCTCTATCTGGCGTGCTCCGAGGCCGCGCACGGCAGTCTCGGCGTGGTGAGTCGGCTCGATGTGGTCGTCGCCCTGGGCAAGTCCGGCGAGTCCGACGAGCTCAATGTGCTCCTGCCCTCCATCCGCTCCATCGGCGCCAAGGTCATTGCCGTGACCGCGGACCCGAGATCCACCCTGGGCCGCCACGCGGACCTGGTCCTGCGCACTCCGGTCGAGGACGAGGCCTGCCCTCTCAACCTCGCTCCGACCTGCAGCACCACGGCCGCGTTGGCCCTGGGCGACGCCCTGGCGGTCAGCATCATGAAGCTGCGCGGCTTCAAGTCCGAGCACTTCGCGCGCGTCCACCCGGCCGGCCGCCTGGGCCGCAGGCTCAGGCTCAAGGTGGCCGACGTCATGCGTTCCGGGGAGGACAACCCGGTCGTCCGCGTCGACGACACCGTCCGGCATCTGCTCGTCGAGCTGACGCGCTTTCGGGCGGGCGCGGTCTCCGTGGTGGATGCCAGGGGACGGTTCAAGGGACTGGTCACCGACTTCGACCTCAGGACCGCGCTCCAGAAGGGGGCCGACGTCCTGGGCATGAGCATTTGCAGGGTCATGAACCCCAAGCCCACCACGATCGCTTCCTCCGCTCCTGTGCAGAGGGCCATCGAGGTCATGAAGGAGCGGCGCAACCCCTTCAATGTCCTGCCCGTGGTGGACCGCGGCATCGCCGTGGGCATGCTCCAGATCCACGACCTCCGGGCTCGCGGTCTTTAGGGTACGATGCCAGGCACCGTTCTCCTGTTCCCGCCGGATGCGGAGAAGAAGTCGTATCGGGAGTTCGAGGACGCGGGCTCGCTCCTGCCGCCCATGGGAGTCGCCTCCATCGCGGCCTACATGAGGCAGCAGGGCCTGAAGGTCTCCATCGTCGACGCCCTGGCCGAGGGTCTCTTTGTCGACGAGTGCGTCGAGCGCGTGCTTGCCGAGGATCCTTCGGTGTTCGGGATCTCCCTCATCAGCTCCTCGGTCGTCATTGCCCAGGAGATCGCCCGCAAGGTCAAGGCGCGCAAGCCCGGCGTGGTGATCGTGGCCGGCGGCCCCCACATGTCGGCCGTGGCTGAGGAGACCATGCGCCGCATGCCGCAGTTCGACGTCGGGGTCTTCGGCGAGGGCGAGCACACCGCAGTCGAACTCGTGAAGGCCCTTGAAGCCAGGGGCTGGCAGGCCCGTGACCTCGACAAGGTCGACGGCATCGTGTTCCGGCGCGGGGCGGAGCTCGTGCGCACCCGGCCCCGGGCCTACATCGAGGACCTCGACACCCTGCCGTTTCCGGCGTACGACCTCCTGCCGAACCTGGCGAAATTCTACCGTCTGCCGGGGGGCTGCCTCAAGCGCCTGCCCGCGACCTCCATGGTGGCTTCCCGAGGCTGCCCCAAGGAGTGCACCTTCTGCGACCGCTCCACCTTCGGCCGCAAGTTCCGCTCCTACTCCGCGGACTACATGGTGCGGCTCATCAAGCATCTCATGGAGGAGTACGGCATCCGGGACGTGGCTTTCTACGACGACAACCTGATGGGCAGCCCGCCCAAGCTCCGCGCCTTCTGCCGCAGGCTCCAGGAGGAGAGGCTGGACCTGACCTGGTCGTGCTTCGGGTCAGTGGACTTCATCAAGGAGGACGACTTTCCGCTCATGAAAGAGGCCGGATGCTGGCAGGTCTCCTGGGGTCTGGAGTCCGGCAGCCAGCGGATGCTCGACCTCTATCGCAAGAAGGTGAAGGTGGGGCACATGGAGAAGGTGCTCAAGGCCTCTTCGGACGCAGGCCTCGACAACAGGGGCTTCTTCATCCTCGGCGGTCCGGGAGAGACGAAGGAGTCCATGGAGGAGACCCTGGCCTTCATCAAGCGGGCGCCCCTGACGAGCTTTCACGTCACCTTTTTCACGGCCTATCCGGGCTCCGAGGCCTGCCGCACTGCCCGGGAGCATGGGGTCTACGACGACGACTGGAGGCTGCTTAACTCCTTCCAGCCCAACTTCGTGCCCACGACTGCGACGCGGGAAGAGCTCGACCGCTACTTCAAGAAGTTCTACACCGCCTTCTATTTTCGGCCCAGGATTGTCCTCTACTTCCTCAGAAAGCTCGCCTTGGAGCCGGCCACGGCCAAGACTGTGTGGAAGGGATTCAAGGCCCTCTGCAGGTTCGCGTTCAAATAGCGCTTCTCCGGTCCAGGAGGGGCCTCCCGTACTAGGACGATTGGCCCTTTATCGTGGGCCTTTTACCCCTGTCAGGCGGTTGTTGGCCCCTCTATCCTTTATAGATGCGCTCTTGGGCGCTGGCGTTGTTTTTTGTGCCTGTTTTGGCTTCAGGCCAGAATCTGGGCAGGGGCCAGGCTTGGCGTCTGCCCGGTTCTCCGGTCCTTTTGCCTTATCCCGTGAGAGCGGTTCCTTCGGTCTCTTTCGATACCGGCCTGTCCGTTCCCAGTTCCTCGGTCCCTGGCAGCTGGTCCGGTCTGGGCATGGCCGCTCCAGCGCCTTCCGCCATCGGATTGGAGGCCGCGGTCTCCGCGGTCGCTGTCGCTCCGGAGGCAGGAGGAGCGGAGGTCCAAGCGGGTCTGGACAGGCTCTTCCAGGGCAATCCCGCTGAAGGGGCGGTCGTGGACGGGATGCCTGACCCGGTCCTGCCGCCGGAGTATCTTCCGGTCCCGGTCACGGTCCAGGAGACGGATTATTCCTGCGGCGCCGCGGCGGTCCTCGCTCTCCTGCGCTACTGGCAGGTGTATGGGGGAGATGAGGCCTCCCTCTATCCTCTCCTGGGCACCAGGCCCAAGGACGGCACCCTTCCCGAGAACATCGAGGCCGGGCTGAGGCATTTCGGTCTGCAGGCGGATTTGCGGGAGCGCATGACCCTTTCGGACCTGCGCTCTGCCTTGGAGTCCGGCAAGACCGTGATCCTGGCCATGCAGGCCTGGAGGGAAGAGGCGAGCCGGTCCTGGGCGGACGAGTGGGAGTCGGGGCATTACGTGGTGCTCAACGGCATGGACCAGGACTATGTCTATCTCATGGACCCCTCGACCGAGGAGCGCTACGCCTTCGTCCCCATCGCGGAGTTTCTCGAGCGGCGCTACTACCAGGCCGGCATCGTGGCTTCGGGGAATGCCGGCCTGGCCCGGCCCGCTGAGCCGCCGTCCCTGCCTGGACGCATGGACTTGAGAAAGCCGCTCGGGCCCTGGTCCAAGCACTGAACCGGGGCAGGAGGACGCCGTCCCTGGCGGCTGTTCAGGCCCTGTTGGCTTCCAGGAATGCGCGGTAGAAGGCGTGCGACTTGACCTTGAGCACGTTCACGGGGTCGTTCCTGCCTCCCACGAACAGGGTCTCGAAGTCGAGCTTCTTCTCCGGGGCCTCGCGGTCGAGTTTGGCTCCTCCCTGGTGCTGGCCGCAGTGAGGGACCTCGAGGCTCAGGGCCGCCTCCTGCGCGGTCAAAGACGCGGGGCCGTTGACCAGGCGGATGCCGAGGGTCGCGGACTCGGCCCTGGAGGCCGTGGCTCCGCAGGCCGCGCACAGGCCGGGGAGGATGAATCTCTCCGGAAGGACGATGCGGAACTCAGGGGCGTCGGCCACGTGGTCCGGGGCGATGGGCCGCACGACGCCGCCCTCGCCCCGGAAGTATCCTCCGCAGGCAGGGCATCTGCTGTACGGGGTGGTCATCAGGGGCGAGAGGTAGGTCAGGGTCCCTCCGCAGGCTGGGCAGGCTGCCGAGCCCGCGACGAGCGCCCCGCCCGCGGCGCAGAAGAGTCCCGCGACGCCGGCGAAGAGCCCCCAGCCCGAGGCGTCCTCACGGAGCAGGAGGACCGACCAGACGATGAGAGCCAGTCCCGGCACCCCCAGGAGGAGCGTGTGCGGCCAGGAGCGCGAGATCCGGGATTCCGTGGTCAGGGCTGGCATGACACGGAGATTCTAGGAAAATATTGATATCATGGGCCGTGAGCGCTAGACGGGACAAGAGGCGCGCAGGCTTGGAGCCGCGGCCGGGCAGCCCCTGGCTGGCGGTCTTTGGCGCCGCTCTCCTGGCGGTCTGGGTGGTCGTGGTCATGAGGGCGCACCTCGCAGGGCTGTCTCTCGGCCCATTGCTCCGGGAGACCGCGGTCTCGTTGCTCCCGCGTCCGTTCCCTGTCTCCTTCGGGGCGGTTCTGGCGCTGTCTTGGCGCGCTGCGGCCGCGGCCTGGGTCCTGCTGGCGGCGTGGGGGGCAGGCTGGCTCGCTGCCAGGCCCTTGAAGATGGCGTGGCGGGACCCGTTCGAGGCCTCTGCCTTGAGGCTGGGCCTCGGCCTCGGAGTCCTGGTCTATGCGATCCTGGGCCTCGGCCTGGCAGGACTCCTCCACCCCGGGGTCGTCAAGGCGGCCCTGGCCGGGCTGGCCCTGGTCGGAGTCCTGCGGCGCGGTCTTGACGGGATTGTTCCGGCCGTGACCGCCCTTTCGCCGGCCGGTGAGGACCTCGGCAGGACCTGGAGAGCCGTGTTCGCCTGCTTGTTGACCGCGGCCGGCATCGCGCTGGTCCCGTTCGTCCTGGCGCCCGAGGTCTTCTGGGACGCCATGAACTATCACATGGGCCTGCCCCACCTCTACCTTCTCGAGGGCGCCATGGTCCCCACGCCCACGAACATCTACTCGGGGAACGTGCTGGCGGTGCAGATGCTTTTCACGGCGGGTCTCGCGGTCGAGGGGCCGATCGCGGCGAAGCTGGTCAACGCCGGCGTAGGGCTGGCCTGCTGTCTGTTCTTCGCCTCGTGGGCACGGCGCTGGAGACTTCCGGGCGCGGGCCTGCTGGCTTCGGCGTTGTTCTACCTGTGCCCGCTCGTCCTCTTCGAGTTCTTCCGCACCTCCGTGGGCCTTGGCTGGGCCTTCTTCCAGCTGGCCGCGTTCCACTGCGTCCTGACAGCGGCCGATGAGCCCGAGTCCTCGGGCCAGCGCT
>JBAZSR010000076.1:0-7442 GCA_041662295.1 Elusimicrobiota bacterium
TGAGGGCCCCTTCGACCCGGCCCGCAAGAAGCCCTTGCCTGCTTTCCCGCGCAGGATCGGCCTTGTCACCTCGCTCCAGGGCGCGGCCGTGCGCGACATGCTCACGGTCTTGAAAAGGCGCTGGGAAGGCCTGGAGATCGCGATCTTCCCGGTCAAGGTCCAGGGCGAGGGCGCGGCTGCGGAGATCGCCGGCGCCATCGCGGCCTTCAACGAACACTTCCCGGACACGGACGTCCTCCTCGTGGGCCGGGGCGGCGGCTCCATCGAGGACCTCTGGGCCTTCAACGAGGAGCCCGTGGCGCGCGCCATCGCCAGCTCCGCCATCCCGGTTGTCTCCTGCGTGGGGCACGAAACCGACTTCACCATCGCGGACTTCGTGGCCGACGTCCGCGCCCCGACCCCCTCGGCCGCGGCCGAGCTCGTGGCCCCGGACAAGGAGGCCCTCGTCTCCCGGCTCAAGGAGACCCTGCGCTCTTTCGGCACCGCCATGGCCAACCGGATCGGCCGGCTGGAGCTGAGGCTCAAGGCCGCGGCCTCCCACCCCTTCCTCCAAGCGCCGCACCGGATCTACGAGGAGCGCATCCGGAGGGTCGATGAGGTCGCGGGCCGCCTGCCCGAGGCCATGGCCCGGCTGCTCTCGCACAAGGACAAGGACCTGAAGATCCTGCTGGAGAAGCTCCAGGCCCTGAGCCCCCTCAATGTCCTCTCCCGCGGCTACGCCATCGCGCGCAAGCTCCCGGGCGACGAGATCCTGCGCCGCTCCTCCCAGACCAGGAAAGGGGACAAGGTCCGCGTGCGCCTGCACGAGGGCGAGATCGATTGCGAGGTGACCTGAATGACGACGAAGAAACCCGCTTCCAAGGAATCCTTCGAGGCGTCGCTGGAGACGCTGGAGGGCATCCTGCGCGAGCTCGAGACCGGAGAGAAGGGCCTCGAGGACTCCCTCGGACTCTTCGAGAAGGGCGTGGGCCTGGCCCGGACGCTCACGTCCCAGCTCGAGGAGGCCAAGCACAAGGTGGAGGTGCTGGTGAAGGAAGGCAAGGGCGGGCTCTCCAAGAAACCACTTGATGAAACGGCAGACTGAGGCCGTGAAAAAGAAGACGGCGAAGAAGAAAAACGTTCCGCTCGGAAACGCTTCGCGTTTCCGAGCGGTGTTTTTCGACATCGGCAACGTGCTGCTGCACTTCGAGGCCGGGTGCATCCTCAGGACCTTCGTGAAGGTGCTCGGCAAGGACCCATCCAAAGTCATGGCCTTCCTGAAAGCCAAGGACCTCATCGACCCCATCGAGCGCGGGCTCCTCGGGCCCCGAAAGCTCTACCGGAAGTTCTGCGATTCCTTCGGCTATCAGGGGAGCTTCGCGACCTTTAAAAGACTCTGGTCCGACCACTTCACGCTCGAGCCCTCGACTGCGGCCATGCTCAAGGCCGCGGCTAAGAGGCACAAGGTCTTCCTCCTCTCCAATACCAACGCGATCCACTACGAGTTCATCGTCAAGAATTACGCTTTCCCGCGCCATATCCACGGTGCTGTCCTATCCCACGAGGTCGGACTGCGCAAGCCAGAGCCCGCGATCTATAAGGAAGCGCTCAGGCGCGCTGGGGTCAAGGCCTCGGAGGCCGTTTTCATCGACGACCTCCCGGAGAACGTGGAGGCAGCCCGCAAGCAGGGCATCCACGCCATCCTCTACCCGGGCCCCAAGGAGCTCCGCCGCCGGCTGACCGAGCTGGGCGTGCTCTAGACGACCGCCGTGCTCCCAGGAATCAGCGCGCTCGTCGGCCCCCTTTTCGAGGGGGGCAGTCTCAAGGAGGCGGCCCGGACCCTCCAGAGGCTGGCCGCGGCCGGAGCCCCTGCCTGGGAAACCTATCTCTGGCTGGGCAGGATCGAGGAGGCCCGGGGCCGCGTCAGCGCGGCGCGGCGGGCCTTCAAAAAGGCCGCTGCTTCAGGCCCGCCCACAGGGGTCATTGAAGCGGAACTTGCGCGCTTCCAGGAGAAAGCGGGCAAAACCGCCGCTGGGCGTCTTTCCTGGCCTGAGGAGTTCGCGGAGCTCATGTGCCGCCGCCGCTACGCTGAAGCGTTCCTTCTCGGAGAGCAGGTACTGGACCGGCCAGGCTCGGAAACCCGTGTCGATGCCTTTATGTGGCCCTGGTCCCGGCGGGGAGTCACGCGCATGGCCCGCCAGCGCTTCTGCAAAGGCGAGCTCCTGCGCCTCGACGCCGCCCGCCGTTCCGGAAAGCGTCCCCGCTGGTTCGCCTATTACCGCGCCGTCCTCCTCTGCCCCCAGGGACGCCAGAAGGAGGCCATGGCCGAGTATCCGCTCATCAAGAGCCTCGATCCGACGCGCTATGCCTGGATGCTCCAGCCCTTCGTGCTCGCCATGTTCACCCTGCTAGAGAAGCCGGCAGAGCTCTCTGAGATCATCCGGTCCTGCCGGCTCATCCTCCGCCATTCCCCTGGCCTCTGGGCCTGCCATTGCTATCTGGCCGAAGCCCTGCTCGCCCAAGGACAGGGGAAGGCCGCCTGGGCGGAGTTCCGGCGCGTCGAGTCGAGCCCGGACCCTGTCATCCGGAGCACCGGCCTGACCTGGCACGGTGAAGCCCTCCTCTGGCTCGGCAGGTACCGGGAGGCCTTCACCAGGCTCAACGAGGCCGAGGCCCTAGGCGCCAAGACCTTTGTCTACGGCTGGCGGGGTGCCGCGCGGCTCAAGCTCGGCGATGGCGCGGCCGCCCTCAAGGACCTCGACGCCGCCATCAGCATCGACCCAGCTGACATGGAAGCGTATGTGTGGAGGGCCGAGGCGCTTCGGCTTGCCGGCCGGCCAGCGCTGGCGCTCAAAGACCTCGATTACGTGCTTGCGCGGGAGCAGAACGGCCTGTGGGCTTATCTCGAGCGGGTGCTGGCGCGGCTCGACCTCGGCGATGTCCGCGGAGCCGCCTCCGACTTCGCGGCCGCTGAAGCGGCCAAGCCGCTGGAGACCTGCCACATCAAGGCCAGCTTTGGGCTGGCCGGAGCCGTCATCGCTCCAGACTCACTCCGCCGGGCCGCGGAAGCCGGCCTGGCCATGGGCAAGGGAGTGCGCAGGCCCGAGAACTACACGCGGTTCTTCTGGATGGGACCCAGCCGGCGCTATCCCTGACCCTGGCCTACTCCAGAGTCTGGAGCTCCTTCTTGAGACCATCCGGGGGCAGCTTGCGGCTCCTGGGCTCCCCTGGGGCCAGGATCGCGTAGATCCTGTAAATCCTTGAGAGCTGGGCCTCAGTGACGTCCGGGTTCAGGCCGCCCCAGGAGTTGCGGACCTGGAACAAGAGGCCGGAAGGCCCGGACTTGAACCCTGACAGGACGAAGGCGTGCCGCGCGTGCGCGCCGTCCACGGCAGGGCCCCACTCCTTGGTCAGTCCGGCCAGTTCCATGCTGACCCCGACCGGGATGCCGGCGCAGAGGATGCGCGTGATGTCCCTGCGCTGGCTCAAGCCCGCGTCAAGCAGGGTATAGAAGTGCTTCTCCATCCTGAAGCCCTGGAGCGCCCGTTTGACGATGTCCCGTTCTTTTGAGATGACGGACACATCGGTGGCCGGGCCCTGGAGCAGCTTCTCGTTGAGGTTGGCCGCATGGGGCTCGGTGGCGAGCTCCCCCCACTGCTTCTGCGGGTTCTGGGCGATGAGCCGAACCAGGATGTTCTCCTGGGCGAGGCTCCTGTTGATGCCTTGGATGGTCTTCTGCTCTCCCTCGCGCCACTTGTAGTAGCGCTGCATCATGTCCGCGTAGGGCAGGGTTCGGTCCGTGGCCGCGCCGTTCTCGAAAACGTATTCGAGGTCGTCTTCCGCGAACCCGCCCTCGCTGAGCTGGAGAGACTCGTTGCCGTTCTCGTCCTTCTCGGTGCGGGCATTCGAATAGAGCTCCGGCTTCTTGACCTTCATGTTGATGAAGACATCCGCCTCGGAGAGCCGCACCTTCAGGCCGTACGCCCGCTTGATGGCAGACTCGACGGGGCCCATGGCCGAGAAGACGTGGCACGAACCCACGGAGCACTGGTTGCGCGTGGCCGGGTCAGGGAACTGGTCCGCCAGGTCGATTCCCGAGCAGTTCGGGGACTGGTAGAAGGGAGGCGGCAGGCCCACCGCGCCGTTGACAGTGTTATAGTACTGGCCCACGATGCCAGGCGCGCGGTAGAGCATCTTCTCAGGGCCCCGGACCTCCTCGCCCTTGTCCACCCAAGCGTCATCATTGCCGCGGTAGAGCCTCCTGACCACAGGGATCTCCCAGGTCTTGGGCCCCACGACCCACCAGTACCAGCGCTCGGTGTTCGACTCCGTGACCGTGGAGAAACGCTCCATCCCCCACTTGCCCAGATACTGGAAGAGGCGCATGGGCTCGGGCTTGGCATCCGAGACGCTCCTGCTGTTGCGCACATAGACCGTGAGGCCCTTGGCAAAATCGCCCACACCCACGCCCCAGCCCGTGCCCGTGGGCTCGAGCACCGCGCGCGTCTGAACCACGTTGTTCGGCCCATACTCGTTGATGGTGACGACGTTCGGGTCCCTGGACAGGGGGAGGAGGACCTGGATGTTCCTGGCCTCGCTCCGATGCTTGAAGAAGTCCCCGAGGAGCGCGGACATGCTTTCAGCCAGGTACTTGTTCTCCGGCGAGAGCGCGGCCCCTCCCACGCGCTGGCGGACCGCGAACTCCGCGGCCCTGTCCAAGGCCGCAGACCTGTCCCCTGCGGCCAGGCCGTGGTAATAGCCGACGTCCAGAGCATGGAGCACAACATCGTTGCCGATTTTGACAGCATGCACGCCTGGCGGAGGCTCGAGAGGCGCTGATTGGCAGAAACCGGTCCTCAGTCCGACCGAAAGAAGCAGGGACAATGCCATGGTCCAGAACATGGGAGCCTCCCTAAGAAAAGAGGGACTTCTTATCTGGAAGTATAGACCCGGAACCGGGAATCGTCAATGGCGCCGCGCATTGTATCTGCCATCAGCCTGCTGACAAAAGCTGACAGAAACTAAAATCAATACAATGCCAGGCACCCAATTCCAACAACCCTCCAGGTGGAGGTGGAGAGTCGGCTGAAATACTCGAGGACAGGGACGTCCTCGACCTGGCGGCCGTAGGCCGCATGCCGCAGGACCTTCCGGCCGTCGACCTCGATGATGAGAGCCTGGTGGGTGATGGTCACAGGCTTGTCCGGCCGCGGCTCCCGGACGATGTTGGCGATGGTCCCGGAGGGAATGGCGGGCAGGACCGCGGCCAGGTCCTCCAACGGGATAAACGGCACCCTGGCCTCCTCGTCCGGCAGGTCCCGGCCCAAGGACCGCAGCCGGGCGACCTTGGCCTCCAGTTCGGCAGGGGCTAAGCCGGGGAAGCCCTGGATGTCGCTGCTGGTCTTGGCCTCGTACCAGTCCCTCTTGGAGATGGTCTTGACCGCGACCTTGGCCTTCCCCCCTCCTACCCGCTCCGTGATGTCCTCGAGGAACCCGGCCCGGATGTTCTCAGGGACCCAGTCGATGGACGTGAAATGGTTCCGGGTCCCATAGCCGACCGCGCCTCCCTTATAGCGGACCCTCTGGAGCGTGACGTCGAGCGCCTTCCTGAGATCAGGCTCGAGCGAGAGGGCCATGACCTGCTCCACGAAAGTCGTGCAGTCCGCCTGCTCGAAGCTGTAGAGCGGGTCCCGATCGAACTCGGCGCCTTCACCTTCCCCGAGCGGCCCGAGCTTGTACGGTGTCCCCAGAAAGGCTTCGCTGACCGCTGCGATGCGGCCCGCCAGGTCTTGATGCTCGCGATGGATAACGGCCAAGGCCAGGGCGATGCGCTTCTCGCTCATGCCGTGGAAGCGGACCGGGCTCCCGGCCCGTACCGAGGCGCAGGCCGCGATCGCCAGGAGAGCGGGGCCTGCGGCGATGACGAAGAGCTTCCTTCCAAAGGGTCTCATGCGGCCAATCGTACCATTTCGCCAGCCGAGGTCTTGATTTGATAGGCTACGGACATGACCAGGATGGACAAGGCCCTTGTCTTATCCGCCGGCCTCCTCCTCTCCGCCGCCTTCGGGCCCGGAGCCCCGCCCGCTGCGGCCAAGTCCAAGAAGCCCACGGCTTTGGAGCGGCTCAAGTTCATGTCCCAGCCCCAGCTCAACCTCAGGTCGTTCGATTTCGACCCTGAGACCCCCCTGGAATCCCGCATCGGGCCGGCCCCTGCCTTCATCGTAGACATGATGCGCCAGTTCGATCAGCGGCCCGACTATGAAGGCTATGACCCGACGCCCGGGGAGCGGGCTCTCCTGGCCGGCTACATCAACGGACTGCCGGCCGGCATGCGGAAGGTCTTCCAGGAAAGGCTCGTGGGCTTCTTCTTCATCAAGCCGTTCATGGGCAACGGCATGGGCAACTGGCTCGTCGACGATAAGGGGAAGGTCTTCTCCACCATCATCCTCAATCCCGCGGGGTTCGAGCGCAGCCTCTCCGAGGTCCTGACCGGACGGGAAGCATCGGTCTTCAAGGGCGACGCGAACGTCCGGTTCGACTGCGGGGACAAGGAGAGGGGGATCCTCTACACGCTCCTCCATGAAGGCACCCACGCCTACGACTACATACGCGGCATCACGCCCTACACCGACAGCACCGTCCTCTACATGCTCCGCGAAGGCAGGGGCGAAGGCGCCAAATGGGATGTCTGGGAAGACTACTCCAAACCCCGCAAGGACGCAGACTTTCCCCTGAGGTCCAAGCTGAGGTTCTACGGGTTCGGCGAGCCCCTCATCGAGCCCAAGGACGCGGTCAAGCTCTACTTCCAGCTCGCGGATTCGCCCTTCGCGACCCTTTACGGCAGCCAGTCCTGGGCCGAAGATGCCGCTGAGCTCGCGGTCTTCCACCACATCACGCGGATCCTCAAGCAGCCCTGCGCCATCACGTTCCCGGCGATCGACAGCGGCACACCCAACCGCTTCTCGGTCCTGGAGACGGAGCCCGCCCTTGGACGCAGCCGGCGCATCTACCAGAAACTGGAGAAGTAGTTGCGCAAGACCGTCGCGGCCGTCATCATCGCCAACCTCGCCCTCTTCATCCTGGTGACCTCGTCAGAGGCCTTCCAGGACCTCCACCATCACTGGATCTTCCCGGTCCTGGCCGCTGTCTTCATCGGTCAATGGGCCGCCTTCGGAGGACTTTCCCGGAGGCGCAAGCCCTGGGGCTGGCTCGAGCCGGCGCAGGCCAGGGCAACGGCCCTCTCCCTGCTGGCTTTCCTCTTAGTCATGGGCATCGTGAGACACTGGTCCATCCTGCACTGCGTGGGCCGATGCTCGCTCAAGCTGGGCGGGGCCTGCGTCCTGGCGGCCGGCGTGTTCCTGGCCCAGGCGCGGCTGGAGGACCCCTTCTGGAGCGGGCTCCGCTCCAGGACCATGGCCCTGGCCTGCCTGTTCTGGGCAGGCTGGCTCTACGCCTTCGGCCTG
>JBAZSR010000076.1:7452-15857 GCA_041662295.1 Elusimicrobiota bacterium
CTGCTCGGGATGTCCCGCGAATTGCTCGACATCGTCTTCACCGTCCTGGGCGGGCTCACCCTGCTCGGATGGAAGAAGCCTGTCCTGCGGCTGGCCGGATTCGCTGTCCTGGCGGGCCTGCTCATCCGGCAGCCGAGGAGCGAGCTTGCCGTCATCCTCCTGGCCGTGCCTGCCAGCCTGGCCTTCCTCTGGCTCGCGGGACGGGGCTCAGCTTTTCATCCAGAAGTCGAAGGCTAGCTTCACGAAGAGCGCGCCGCAGACCAGGAGCACCACGGGCCGGATGACGGCCGCGCCCTTGCGGACCCCGAGGTGCGCCCCCACCGAATGGCCGGCCAGGCTCGCGACGCCCATGGCCAGCCCCAGCTTGAGGTCGAGCCTGCCCGCGGCAAGGAATGCCAGCAAAGCCGCGACATTGGTGGACAGGTTGAGGATCTTGGCCCTGGCAGTGGCCTCCATCAGGCCGTAGCCGCACAAGCCCGTCAATCCAAGGGCGAAGAAGGTCCCGGTCCCGGGGCCGAAGAACCCGTCATAAGCGCCGATCACGACCCCGATGCCGGTGGCCCGGATGGACAGCTCGCGTCGCGAGAGCCGGGCGCTCCTGTCCTCCTTCCCAAAGCCTGGGTCCGAGAAGACCGCGAAAGCCACGGCGGGCAGGGCCAAGAGGAGCAGGGGCCTCAGGTAGGAAGGGTCGAGATCGGTCGCAAGCCGGGCCCCGCCGTAGGAGCCTGCCACGGCGGCCGCGACCACCGGCAAGAAGGGCCTCCACGCGAACCTCAGGCTCCGGCTGTAGCGCGCGACGGACGCCACGGTCCCCACGGTCGAGCCCAGCTTGTTGGTGCCCAGCACCAGGCCGGGGTCCAGGCCCACGGAGAGGTAGGCAGGCAGGGTGATGAGCCCGCCCCCGCCCGCCAGGGAGTCCACGACCCCTGCCAGGAAGACCAGGCAGGCGAGGATGGCGTACTGCGGCGCCGTGAAGTCGGCTGTCATTCCCCGCCGGAGGGCTCAGTTGTCCGGCTGGATCTGGCGGTCGTATTCCAGCTCGAAGCGGAGCTTGTGGGTCGCTTCTTCGGACGCCAGCGAGAGAAAGAGCTCCTTCAACGAGGGATCCCTCATGTTGCCCGCGACGTCCATGTAGAAGCTGAAGGCCGCCTTCTCCTTCTTCATGGCCAGCAAGAGCGCGTCCTGGAAGTCGAGGTCGTCCTCGGACTCCGGGGCGGTCACATAGTCTTCGAGGTCGAGCTTCCGCGTCAGGCCCGCGCCGGGTTTCAGGAGCTTCTCCCCGGACCGGACCCTCTCGAGCTTGGCCTTGTGGCCCTTCTCCTCCTCAGCCAGCTGGAGGAGCATCTCCTTGACTCCGGGCTGGTGCGGGCGGGCCGCAAGCTTCGTGTAGAACTCCACGGCCTTCTGCTCGTTGTCGATCGCGAACTTCAGCGCCTCATCGAATTCGTTCTTCGTCTTGCTCGGCATGTCCCCTCCCTCGCTCCGGACTCGCTCTATGGTACCAACTGGGACGGCTCCCTGAAAAGCGGCCATGCCCGCCCCATGCCCGTCATGATATCATCTAGCCATGAACGCGCTCCTCCTCCTGCTCCTGGCCTGGGCCGTCCCTGTCACCGCCGCCTCCCCTGCCCCGCCGCCAGAGAGCCTCGCGCTCCGCGGCGTGCCCGCCATCCCGGCGGAGGTCTCCGAGAGCGCAGGGCGCTATCAGAACGCCCGCTCAGCCTGGTTCCTGGACTGGGACCCAGGGGGCAAGGGCATGCTCATCGCCACGCGCTTTGGCGACACGGCCCAGCTCCACAAGGTGGCCTTCCCCATGGCCGCGCGCACCCAGCTCACCTTCCACGACGAGCCCGTCTCCTGGGGCCGGTTCCGGCCGGACCCCTCCAAGCCGGGGTTCGTGTTCTCCAAGGACGAGGGCGGCAGCGAAGCCTACCAGGTCCACTGGTTCGACGCCAAGCGCTCCTCCGCCGTCATGCTGACCGACGGCGCGTCCCGCAACATCGTCTCCCAATGGTCCCGCAAGGCAGACCGCCTCGCGTTCTCGAGCACCCGCAGGAATGGGCGGGACTTCGACATCCACATCGTCTCGCCCGAAGCCCCGGGAGGCTCCCGCCTCGTCCTGCAGACCACGGGGCAGTGGACCGTGACGGACTGGTCGCCCGATGACGCGAAGCTCCTGCTCCTTGAGCGCCTTTCCGCCCGCGACGCCCGCCTCCATATCCTGGACCTGGCCTCGGGCCGGGTCGTCGAGCTCATGCCCCACCCTGGACGGAAGGTCAGCCTGACCGCGGCCCAATGGTCCGCGGACATGGGCTCGGTCTATTTCCTCTCAGATGAGTGGGGCGAGTTCATGGAGCTCGGCCGCCTCGACCTGACCTCGGGCTCCGTGGAACGGCTCACGCGGGGAATCCCTTGGGACGTCGAGGACTTCGAGCTCTCACCGGACGGGAAGCTCCTGGCGTATCTCGTCAATGAAGAGGGCTTGAGCCGGCTCAAGGTCCTAGCTACGCGGGACCTCAAGCCCCTGCGCCTTCCTCCTCTGCCCATGGGTGAGGCCTCCGGACCGCGCTTCACCCCTGACTCCCGGCACCTCGGCCTGACCTTGTCCACCCCGCGATCCGCCGGCGACGCCTACAGCATCGACCTCAAGAAGGGAGTCCTGACGGCCTGGACCGCGAGCGAGCTCGGCGGCCTCGACGCGGCGGCCTTCGTGGAGCCGGAGCTCATCCGCTATCCGACCTTCGACCGGGACGCGACAGGTCCCAGGAGCATCCCGGCCTTCGTCTACCGGCCGCGGGAAGGGCACCACGGGCCCAGGCCGGTGCTCATCTCCATCCATGGCGGGCCTGAAGGCCAGGAGCGGCCGTCCTTCTCCTCCCAGTACCAGTACTGGGTCAAGGAGCTCGGGATCGTGGTCATCGCTCCCAATGTGCGCGGGTCCGACGGCTACGGCAAGACCTACATGGGGCTCGACGACGGGTTCAAAAGGGAGGACTCGGTCAAGGACATCGGGGCCCTGCTCGACTGGATCGCGGCCCAGCCTGACCTCGACCCTGGCAGGGTGGGGGTCTACGGCGGCTCCTACGGCGGCTACATGGTACTCGCGTGCATGGCCAGGTTCCCTGACCGCATCAAGGCCGGCGTGGACTCGGTCGGCATCAGCAACTTCGTGACCTTCCTCGAGAACACCCAGGCTTACCGCAGGGACATCCGGCGCGCTGAGTACGGGGACGAGCGCGATCCCAAGATGCGCGCCTTCCTGCAGTCCATCTCCCCGACCACGCTCGTGGGCTCCATCAGGGGCAGCCTCATGGTGTCCCAGGGCGCCAATGACCCCAGGGTCCCGGCCTCGGAAGCGGAGCAGATCGTCTCCGCGGTCGAGAAGAACGGCAGCCAGGTCTGGTACATCCTCGGCAAGGACGAGGGCCACGGTTTCGGCAAGAAGCGCAACCTCGACTACTTCAGGGATGCCGTGTCCCTGTTCCTGCAAAGGAACCTCATCGGCCCGTGAAGAAGCGCCTGGACATACTCCTCGTGGAGCGGGGGCTCTTCCCGACCCGCGCCAAGGCCCTGGCCGCTGTCATGGCCGGGAGCGTGAGCGTGGACGGCAGGCCCCAGACCAAGGCCGGCACCCCGGTGTCCGAGGACGCCGAGGTCTCGGTCGCCTCACCCTGCCCCTTCGTGTCTCGGGGCGGGCTCAAGCTTCAGGCCGGGCTGAGAGCCTTCCCCATCAGGACCGCGGGCCGGGTATGCCTCGACGTCGGGGCCTCGACAGGAGGATTCACGGACTGCCTGCTCCAGGCCGGAGCCTCCAAGGTCTACGCCATCGACGTGGGCACGGCCCAGCTCGACGCAAAACTGCGAAACGATCCCCGCGTGACAAGCCGCGAGCAGACCCATGCCCGCGGCCTGCTCCCAAGCCAGTTCGACCCCTTGCCCGACTTGGCTGTCATCGACGTGTCCTTCATCTCGCTCACCAAGGTCCTGCCCCACATCATCCCCTGCCTGGCCCGGCCCTTCGACATCGTGGCCCTGGTCAAACCCCAGTTCGAGCTCGGCCCCAAAGAGGCCCCAAAGGGCGTGGTCCGCACCGAGGAAACGCGCCTCAAGGCCGTGGGCATCGTCCGCGGACTCCTCCCCACCCTCGGGCTCCGTGAAGCCGGTCTTTTGGAATGCCCTGTGCACGGGCCCAAGGGCAACGTGGAGTACCTCCTGCACCTCGTCCCTGCTCCGGCTCCTTCCTGACTTATTTTTACGGCTCACACGCGCAGACGCTCGCTGATGCGGCCGCATTCTGCGACCGCATCAAGACACGATGCTCTCTGCCGCATGAACGGCCTGCCCTTGGGCCGGTCCGCGTCATGGACCTTTTAAAAGGCCCATACCATCAACGCTGGAAGCAATGACCCTTTAAAAGGTCCGTTGTAACATCCATCGCCTACTGCTTGGACCGCGCAGTCCGATCGGTCCGCGTGGTCCGTTCAGCGGAACTTCCCCGCACAGGCGTGCCAGCGCTGAAGGAAACAGCAAAAAAGCGATGCGAGCGTGGACACAGCCTGGGCTTTCGACTGACTAGGAACGCCTGAAGAAGACACGGCCCGAACGTCGGACCGCCCGGATCCTGCTCTTCTGCAGCAATGCCCCAAGGAGCTTGGCTGCCTCATTTGGATGGAGGCCGAGCGATGCGCTGATGTCCGCGGCAGTCACGGGCCTGCGCATGACCATCTCTTCGACCCTCGCCTCCGTGGCTCGGGCCTCGGGCCTAGGCGCCTTCGTCTTGGAAATAATGATAACGGCCTTGGGGCCGAACAGGGCCTTGGCCCTGGAAAGGACCGCGGGAGAGGGCGGCAAGACGCGCTCATCAGAGGGCCGGACAGGGATGTTGATGTCCACGCGGTCAGGCCGGATGCGCTTGACGCATGCGCTGAGCCTGCGAAGCTCGGACGCTGAGTCATTGACGCCCTTGATGAGCATGACCTCGAGCCAGAGCTTGCCCTTGTAGCGCTTCCTGAACTCCACGAGGCCATCGATGATCGTTTCCACGGAAAGCCCTGGGACCGGCCGGTCGAGCTTCTTGAAGGCCTCGGGGCTCGCCGCGTCCAAGGAGGGCAGGACCGCGTCCGCTGCCATGAGGTCGCCTGCCACGTCCGGATGCCAGAGCAGGGTGCCGTTGGTGATGACAGCCACAGGGACCTTGGAGAGCTTCTTGGCCCCGCGGATCATGGCGCCAAGCTCGGTGTTCAAGGTCGGCTCGCCAGAGCCGGAGAAGGAGATGAAGTCCAGCCCGCGAGCGTCCTTCAGGACGCTCGCGAGCTCCTTTAGAATCTCCTCGGCGCTCACGTATGCTTTTCTCTTCAGGGTCTTGACCGTGGTCCTGCCCAGCTGGCAATACAGGCAGTCAAGGTCGCAGGTCTTGAAGGGCAGGGCATCCACGCCCAGGGAATAGCCGAGTCTCCTGGATGGGACCGGGCCGAAGATCCTGCGGGGACGAGCGGACTTGGAAGGCATCAGCCTCCTCCCTGTCTTGATTCGATGTCAGCGGCCAAAGCCAGAGCCTTCCAGCCCAGTCGCTCAACGAAGGAGGGCTTGAAGAAGCACTGCGGGTCCTCGGCCAGTGGGTCGTCGGTCATGGCCCAGCCGATGGCGCGGCACCCGCCGCAGCGCCAGCGCAGGGGGCACTTGCCGCAAAGGCCCTTGAGCTTGTCCCGGTCGCGCAGATCCTCCATAGCCGGACTCTCCCAGAGTTCGGTCAAAGGAGTCGTGAGGCCGCTTCCCAGCGGGATGGGCATCCTGCGGCAAGCGTAGACAGTCGCGTCAGCGTCCACGCAGATGCCGCAGTAGCCTGCAGAGCAGCCATCCGCCTCAGCCTTCATGGTCCGGCACTTGAAATATGGCTTCCAGAGCGGGTCGCGTAAAGGGATGTCGAGCTTCGGGTGCCTGGCCTTGAAAGCGTGGATGACATCGTAAGCAGCTTTGAGCTCTTTGGGGGAGAGCATCTCCAAAGCCAGGGCCTTGCCCGTGCCGCAAGGCACCAGGCGATGGAAGCCGATGCGGTCGCTGGTCTTTTCCGCCAGGGCCAGCAAGCCTGACAGATCCTTGACGCTCGTCTTGGTCAGGGTCACGGCGAAAGTCACCTGGATGCCGGCTTCCCGCAGGAGCCTGGCAGCGGAAAGGACCTTCTCAAAGGTCCCGGCACCGCGGACAGCGTCATGAGACTCTTCGAGACCTTCAAGACTGAGCTGGACGATAGCGCAGCCGTGCGCCTTGAGGCCCTTCGCTGCTTGCCGGTCGATGAGGGTGCCGTTGCTCAGGATGCGGGACTGGAGTCCGGCTTCAGCAGCCCAGTCGAGGACCGTGAAGAGGTGCGGGGAGAGCAAAGGCTCACCGCCCGCGACCTGGACCCTGGCCTTGTCCTGGGGCAGGGCATGGCGGAGTTCAAGCATGTTCTCCCAGACCCTGCGCATGTCAGGGAGAGAGAGCTCGGTTTTCGGAGCGCCCCTGTAGCAGTGCTTGCAGGCGAGGTTGCAGCGGTCCGTGATGTGCCACTGCAGGAAGAAAGGCTCGCCTGGGGAAAACGACCGGCGCATCAGCCTCCGCAGCTCCCGCAGCTCGAACAGCTTGAGCAACTCGAACAGCTCGAGCAACTCGAGCTGCTGCTTCCGGAGGAATAGCTGGAGCTCCCCGAACTGCAGTCATTCGTCGTGCCGCAGTGGTAGCCGAGCCAGAGGAGGAGCGTGCCGATCGTGAGCAGGATCGTCACGACCCAGGCCGGATGGATGTCCTGCCTCCCCCGGCCGGACCCATAGGAGCGGCCTGACGAAGACTGAGCAGGAGCCTTGCGCACCACCAGGCCCGGAGAGAAGGCGACGCTGCCGAAATGCACAAGCTTCAGGGACACCCATTCGCAGGCCAGCCTGCCGTCAGGGAGCTGTTTGGGCTTGCCTTGGGTCCCAGACAGCCAGACCTCCGAGGGCTTGAACCCGGCCGGGAAGACGAAGCGGTAGGTCACGTCGTTGACAGGCACCTTGAAATTCTGGACCCAATCAGCCGAGAACTTGTTGGATTCCTTGTCCCCGCCCAAGGCGCCCTTGATGCGGAACCGGATGACCACCCCGGCTGAGGAGTTCTCGAGCGGAGGTTCGAACTTCCAGGAGAGCCTGGTCTCGCGCATGGCTTCCTTGGACCAGCGCATGGCCTTGCCCGAGGCGTCCGCGACCGAGACGTCCGTGATGGGCAGGGTGCCCACGAACTTGAAGCCCTCGGCCTTGGGCTCGCCGGAGACGTGGTAGCGCAGTTCCAGAGTGACCAGGATGTCCGCGAAGTCGCCGCGTGAGTCCTTGACCGGCTCGAACGTCGCGATGTAAGGCGAGATCTTGCAGTCAGCCATGGTCAGCCTCCTGCCCCGGACGGCATGGAATCCTGGATGCGGACCGTGAGCAGGTCCAGGGACGCGAGGAAGTCTGCCTGGACCTTGGCCAGGGGGACGCTGCCGTCCCCGTCGCCCTTGCGCTTCCACCAGGCAGGCACGCGGGCTCCTGCTGCAGCAAACTTGCGCACCCAATCAGTGCGGATGCGGAAGATCACAGCGAACGGAAGCCCCTTCTGGAACCCGAGGTCCATGTGATCCTCGGTCGAATGCGGGATGAACATCTCCAGGGACAGCCGGTTGGAGAGCACGCGCGCTTTCTCCGCCGCGCCCAAGGCAGTGCGCTGGGGCATGGCCGAGGAGAAAGCGAAGAAGAAGAACCCGCAGAACATCATGCCCACCCCGAGCTTCGCGAGCCAGCTCACCCCGCCGTCTCCGATGAAGGGCTGGAGGAGGACGATCCCAACTGCCGCGGCCAGAAAAACGGCAGCCCCCAAACCCCAGCGCAGGCAGGGGCATTCGCTCCTCATGGCCCAGCGAGCCAGAAAGAACGGGACGCCGAAACCAGCCACTGCGCCGAGGAAGAACCGGACAGGAGCAGAGCCAGCAGCCAGGAGCAGGATCGCGAGGCTGAGCATGACCGTCCCGCTGATGATATAGGCCCGTCTCTCGACCGAGGGGTCTTTCCTGAAGAACCCCTGCCCGGCTGCCTCGGCGTAGACCGCGTCCAAGACCCGAGCCCCCTCTCCCCTGCCCCCATCCCCATCAGGAGAAATCAACAGGTCCACAAGAGCCTTGCGGTGGGGGGGCAGACCCTCGGAAGGCTTGACCTCCAACACGGAGAGGCCGCCTGCCTCTCCCTCCCTGGCCGGCGCGTACTCGAGCCTGAGATATCCGTCCTTGGCCATATCAAGGACCGCTGCTGCGAGGTCCCGGCTGTCCACGTACTCGTCAGCCACGGTGCCCGCGACCTCGGGAAGGATGCCCTCTACTCCGGAAGGACCGGCCTCCAGCAGGTCCCCAGCCGGGTCCATGCCGC
>JBAZSR010000077.1:0-15721 GCA_041662295.1 Elusimicrobiota bacterium
GCGGTCGCGGCGGGATTGTCCGCGTACATGGGGCATTTTGGCGCGGGCTGGACCACGCCGCTGGCGACCAAGGCCCTGGCCGTGGCCGTGATCGGAGTCATGGGCTGGGTCAACTATCGGGGCGTGCGTCTGGGGGCCTGGGCCTCGGACGCCCTCACAATCGCCAAGCTCATCCCGTTGGCCGCGTTCGTCCTGATCGGCGCGTTCCATGTCCAGGCAGCCCAGTTCTCTCCCCTGGCGCCCCTGGGCTGGTCAGGGCTCGGCAAGGCCTGCTTCCTTGCCTTCTTCGCCTTCTCGGGCTTCGAGGTCGTGCCGGTCCCGGCCGGAGAGACCCGCTCTCCGGAGCGCGCTGTCCCGAAGGCCTTGGTCGCGTCTCTATTGACCGCCGCGGTCCTCTACACCCTGGTCCAGGCCGTGGCCGTTGGCGTCCATCCTCTCCTGGCCGCCTCCAAGCGGCCCCTGGCAGACGCTGCCGGGCTCTTCCTCGGCCCGCTCGGGGCCGGGTTCATGGTGTTGGGCGCCGCTGTCTCCAACATCGGATTCAACGCGGGCTGCGCGTTGGGCGGGCCGCGCTATCTCGTGGCCCTGGCCGAGGACGGGCATCTCCCTGGCTGGCTTGCGGGCCGGCACCCGGCATTCGACACGCCGCACCGCAGCGTGGCGCTGACAGCCGGGCTTACGGCGCTCCTGGCCGCGACCATGGACTTCGCCAAGCTCGTGGACTTCGCCATCGTGGTCATCTGCGTCCAGTATCTCGGCACCTGCCTGGCCGTGCCCGTGCTGACGGTCGGCGCCGGGCCGGTCCGGCGCTGGCTCGCGCCTGGCCTGGGCGCTGCAGCCGCCCTGCTCATCGCGAGCCAGGCCGGGGTCCGGGAGGCCCTGTGGGCCTCGGCCTTCCTTGCCGCAGGGTTCCTCCTGCGGAGGCTCTCCCGGCCTTGAGGCGGGTGCCCTGTCCGGTGTCACGAGCACCCCTCCCTCTCCTGAGGTTGTGTAGTCCAGGGACACGATTTCAGGCTAGGGCGACTGGGTCCGGGAGGACTCCACGGTTTTTTTCAGCCGGGATGCTGCCTCCTCCCGGGTTTGGTATTTGGATGGGTGCTTATTTGCTAGAAAGTCGGCCAAGATCTCCAGATCCACCTGGGTCGGGTCTATGGGCCGACTGTCCGCTGTTCAGGAGTCCTGCGGTGTTATAGATCTTTGGGCCCTTCCTGCTCGACCGGGGAGGCTTGGCGCAAACCAGCAGGACCACGACTCGAATCCTGCTAATCGCGGGGCTGCGGATCGTAACAAGCGCTGGACTCTAGTCAGTCAACGGGCGTTCCGGCCCCGGAGGTCCGTTCCTCGAGCCGCGCTTTGAGCGCCATGACGAGCTCGGGGTGATCGGCCCAATGCGGCTTCGAGAGGGTCTTTGCGATGTCCGGGAGCATCCAGTGGGGGGCTGTCCAGATCAGCCGCATGAACCAGTCCCCGCGGTGCCCGAACCACTCGTAGGTCATCACGACTTTGATGAATTCTTTATCCGCCAGTCCTTGCTTAAGCAGCTCGGCGAGGAGTTCTTCCCGCTCGGGCCCTCCCTTCCGGGAGAGGTGAAGGGTCAGCTGCCTGTGGAGATCGCTTTCTGGGAATTCGGAGATGATGCGCCGCAGGGTCGTGAAATCGCCGGCCGCGATCAGTTCCTCGATCGTGTCGTACTGGTCTTCGGCCAGCCTCTCGGCCAAGGTCGGGCCGAGGTCGAGGGAGCCGTAACGGGTGCCCTCTCTGAGCGCCCCATGCGCAGTCACGGCCGGTTGTCCTTGCGTCTGGGCCGGGGCTGGACGTTCCACGTATGCGAACGCCTCCAAGGTGACCGGGTCGACGGCGACGCGTATGGGCTTGTACCGGACCTTGTAGAGTCCGACGAGCCGGCTTCCCACGGCTGTCTGTAGGTAGCCTTTCCAGAAAGGCTGGATGCCGAAGTATCGTTCTCCCTCAGCCGGGAGATCGATGCCAAAAGCCTCCCAGGTTTCGCGAGCGCTGGAATACATGCTCTGAGCGTCGAAGGGGACGTCTTCAGTGGACGTCGGGGCATCGGGATGCACGGTCCCCGCGAGACTGACGATCGCGAGTCTTCCGGCGCGGGCTTCCAGCGTGAACCATACGTTCCCATAGGCGACCGGATAAGCGCCTGCGTACTGCTGGAAGCCGATCACGAGCTTATCGGGGCTCCCCTCCACGCCAGGGCGGCGCAGCATGACGTGGCGCTTGAACCTTTCAGCCGGGATCAGGAACGTCTCCGGATGGCTGTCGATGATCCCGCGCAGAGCGGTCACGATCCCAGCGTCGTCTTGCGGGTCGGCCTCCAGGAGTTGGGGAGCGGTGAAAGCCGTTTCCGGCATCCCGGACTGGTTCTGGCGGCGCGAACCGTCGAAAAGCGCTCCTCCGTCGGGATCCGCTGCGACCGTCTCCTGGACGCGCTCCAGCAACGAGCTGGCGGCGGATGAAGGGGGCAGGGACGAGGGCTTGGCGTCTTTGGGCAAGCCCTCGTCAGGCGCAAGGTAAGGAGGAAGGGCTCCTGTCAGGGAGGCGCGACCCGCGGTCCCGTTCACATCAGCCTTGATCTCGACCGGCGCAGGCCGCACCGGCATGGGAGCCGGCTGACCGTCTAGCGGGGGGAGGACAGGCAGCCGGAGGACGGACCCTGGCTGTGTGTCCTGGGCGGCCGGCGGTCGGATCGCAGGGACTTGCGCGCTTGGGAGGGACGCAGACGGCAGTCTCGTGCCGCCCGCGTAGGAGTCGATGCCGGTCCCAAGGCCGACACGCCTGGTCCCGACTGCGGCAGTCGGGGCGATCGGCGAGGCGAGCGCAGGCACGGCGCGGATCATGATCCGGGCTGCGGCAGCGCGCTCCGGCAGACCCGGAACAGCGAGCATGATGCCTGCGGCCGCGCACCACGCGGCGAGATGAGACGAGGTCGGGCGAATGACGGCGATCTTCATAACGTCCTCCTAGCTGGGGGGCATTGCGGCTCTACAAGGGTTTCGCGCTTGGAGAGCGGATGAGGCGAGACTGCGGTTTCCTGGTTCTGGTCCGGCTTGCTTCGGAGGGAGGGTTTTCGAGGCTTCTGGGAGGGACGATTCGGGGCAGAGAGAAAAGAGGGCGGCGACCGGCCTGGCGGGGAGAGTCCCGAGTGCACCGGTTTATATGGAGAGGATGCGTCGGTGTCCTTCTCCAAGACCTTGGTCAGCCTGAAATCGTGATCCAGCCGGGAGCAGGAGCCTGGTTGGACAGCGGAGGAAGGGCTGCCGGAGCCTGCCATGGCCGACTGCGGCCCAGGAGAGGCCGTCCCGCCCATGGACGAACCGAGGTCAGCGGCGCCGGAGAGTCCAGCCAGGAGCGAGCCGCGCTTGGCATCATCCTCCACCAAGCCCTGCCACCTTGCCAGGAGGGACAGGGCCTTGGATGAGGATGCGTCCGTCATGTTCCGACGCAGGGCGGTCCTCAGGTCTTGGAGGAGCTTGGGCTTGGCGATCGTGCGCAGCAGGACCAGGGAAGCCGCGGTTCGGGGCCTGGAGAGGACGCGGTCCAAAGCGTCGTTTTCGAGGCCCTGGCTGGCCAGGGTCAGGGAATCGGAGTCGGTCCCGCGGGAAAGGGCCTCGGAAAGGGCGTCGGCCAAGGCTCCGGCTGCGCCCGCAGAACGATCGTCGATGCGGCCCGCGGCTGAGGCGGGAACAACGTTCCACGCAGATGCCTGAAGCATGCACGCGCAGAGCAGGATGGCTCCAAGTTTTCGCATATCGCCGCCTTGATGGTTATGATACCAGGATCATGGAGCGGCATCAGGGTCTTCTGGGTAGGGATCTTCAACGGATCCGGCCTACAGGGGATTGGGCCCAAAGGTCTGTGGCGGGCTAGCGCCCTCCTCCGTCAGCCGATGCTCAGTCGAGCTTGAGCCTGAAGTCCAGGCGCCGCTTCCGGGAAGCGTCCTGGAGCCGGAGGAGGATGTCGTCGTCGGGGTTCTTGGAGAGCCCGGCCTCGGCCCAGGTCAGGCCCTCCTGAAACCGGTCTTCCAGACAGCCGATGTAGGAGAGCAGGCGGTACGCGTAGGGGTCGTCCGGAGCGAGCTCTACGGCTTTCCGCAGATGTCTCCCTGCCTGGTCAAGGCCTCCCTCGCGGATGTAGGCAGCTCCGAGCGAGCGCCGCAGGGAAGGGCTCTGCCAGTTCAGGTGTCCGGCGGAGATGGGGACGTAGTAGGCGAGCACCGGGTCGCGCCTCTCCTCGCGCAGGCGAAGGGCCTCCTCATATGAAGCCAAGGCAGGTCCGAAGTTCTTGTAACGGACCTGAGCGTCGCCCAAGCCTTCATGGGCCTTGGCGCTGAGGGGATAGCGTTGGACCAGGCTCGACCAGAGCCTGCGCTCGTCCGTCCAATCGTGGACCCGGACCGCGGTGAAGACAGCCAGAAGGGCCAGGACAGCGGCGGCCAGTCTGGGCCTCCGCTGGAGGCCCCATGCCGCCAGGCCGCAGGCGCCCAGGAGCGGCAGATAGAGCCAGCGCTCGGCCATGAGCCGCGTGCTCAGCATACCAGCCGGAACAGCGCCGGAGATCCCCAGCCAGAAGAGGAACGGCCACGCCAGGAGCAGGGCCAGGGGCCGGTCCTCCGGGGCCCTCCATATCCGCCGCAGGAAGAGCCCTGTCCCCGCAACCAAGAGCGCGGCGAAGAGGACCAGGACCAAGGTCTCGGGGCCTGATGCCGGGAGGGCGAAGTACTCGATGCGTAGGCCCACGGGCAGGACCTGGACCCGGACGAAAGCCCAGAGGCCCTGCAGGCAGAATCCGAGCCGATCGGGCAGAGGGACCGCGGCCTTTGCTCCGAGGCCCGGCGCGGAAAGGCCGAACACCGCGAACCAGGCAAAGGCCAGGGCCGTCGCGGCATAGACGGCGTAGGAAGGCAGGCCGCGCCTGAGCCCGAATGAGCCCCGGCGGCAGAAGTCGTCAAGCAGGATGAGCGGAATGGCGGCCAAGGCCGTCTCCTTGGAGAGCAATCCCAGGAGCACGAACCCGGCTGCCAAGCCTTGCCGGCCCGCGCGGTGGCTGAGGATCGCGGAGAGCACCCCGCACGCGGCCAGGAGTTCCTCGTCGAATGAGGCGCACATCAGGGTCTCGACATGGGCGGGATGCACGAGGAAGAGGGCGGTCCCGAGCAGGGCCCCGCCCCGGGCGAGCCCGGAGCCGGTCAGCAGGCGCAGCAGGAGGCCCCCGGCCAGGAGGTGGAGGAGCAGGCCGAAGCCCCGGAAGGCCCATGGGCTCTTTCCGAACGCGAGCGTCAGGCCGTTGTAGACCGCGGTGGTCAGGGGCCGCCAGGTCGTCTCGCCGGAGAGGCGGAAGTAGGCGTCGCTGAAATACCCGGAGAGCGGCAGGGGCCGGTCCAGGGCGGAGTTGAAGAGGATCCAGCCGAGGTCGTCCCAGACGAAAGGCGCCCCGAACGCCGGGAGGTAGAAGGCGGCGAGGAATGCCAGGGCGAACAGCGCGGGCCGGTTCTCCGGGGCGGCGAGGGTCTTCAGGCTCGCGGCCAAGGGGTCAGACGGCGGTCGCGGTCTCGCCGGAGGGGGCCGGCGCTTCCGGGATTAGGTCCTTCTCGGTCAGGGTCATGCCTTCCTGGGCCGCGAAGCAGTCCATGGCGAGCCCTCGCTTGGCGACGTGCTCCCGCGCCTTGACCATGAAGGCGTCCATCATCTCGTCGTTGTGGGCGGGGTCGTGGTGGTAGAGGGCCAGCTTCTTGACCTGGGCCTTGGCGGCCAGGTCCAGGACGTCGGTGAAGGTGCTGTGGCCCCAGGATCTCTTCACCGCGTATTCCTCGTCGGTGTACTGGGCCTCGCTGATGAGGATGTCGCAGCCCGCCACGAAGCGGGCCACGGCCTCGTCCTCGCGGTCCGAGAAGTCTCCCTTGGCGTTGAGCTTGCCGTAGGGCTCGTGGTCGGAGAGGTAGCAGACCGACCAGTTCTTCGCGTCGAAGCGGAACCCGATGGTGATGCCGGGGTGGTTGAGGTAGTGGTAGGTCACCTTGACCGGGCCGAGGTCCACGGGCTCCTTCATCTCCACGATGGTCATGCGCGAGGCCATCTCCTTGAGGCGCACGGGGAAGTAGGCCGGCGACATCTGCATCTTGAGCACGTCCTCGAAGGACTGCTGGGTGCCGTGGGTGCCGTAGATCGTGAACTTGTTCTGGGGCAGGTAGAGAGGGGTGAAGAACGGGAAGCCCTGGATGTGGTCCCAGTGGGTGTGCCCGATGAAGATGCTGCCCTCGATGGGCTTGCCCGCGAACTCCTTCATCAGGGAGTTGCCGAGCTCTCGGATGCCCGAGCCCGCGTCCGCCACGATGAGGGTCTCGCCCACGCGCAGCTCCACGCACGGCGTGTTGCCCCCGTACTTCTGCGTGGCCGGCCCGGGGGAGGGGATGGAGCCCCGCGTGCCCCAGAACCGCAGGGTCATCGGGGTCTTGGCGTCGCCGATGAGCTCCTCCACCCGCCAGAGGAGGTCCGCGGCTGGGAAGGGCTTGACGATGAAGTTGTCCGCTCCCGTCTCCTTGGCCGTGGCGATGTCGTGGGAGTAGGACTTCGAGGAGCTGATGAGGATCTTCAGGCCCGCGAACTTCGGGTCGTCGCGGAGCTTGCGGCAGACCTCGAAGCCGTGCATCCGCGGCATGAGCAGGTCGAGGATGACGAGGTCCGGCCGGACGCGCTCCACGGTCTCGAAGCCCGCGACCCCGTCCGAGGCGGTCGTGACCTCGTATTTCGACTTCAGGATGAACGACATGAACTCGATCATCTCCGGGTCGTCGTCGACCACCACGATCTTTTTCATTGGGAAAGGGGTCCGGGAAAGACAATCCGACCTGAATTTTTAACATGATTTGGCCCATTCGTCAAGTGTTTGTATAATGGGGTCAGGCCTTGAGATTTCTAAATCGGGGTCAGATCTTGAAATTTGAATTTTCATTTCGAAAATTCAAATTTCAAGATCTGACCCCAGCACCAACAAATCTCAAGGCCTGACCCCACCCTATGGCGATCAACTGGGAATCCTGCCGCAGGCTGCTCTCGGGCTGGAAGGTGCCCAACAAGAACCTGCTGCTGGCGGCCGGGATCATCATCTCCGTGAGCATCCTGGCCTCCATGATCCTCAGCCACGTGGGGGGGCTCATGCCCGTGGCGGAGCGCATCCTGTGGCGCTGCGTCGCCGCGGCCCTGGCGGCCTCGCTGGTGAGCTACATCATGGTGGGCCTGGCGCTCTGGGAGGTCCTGCGCCTGCTCGGCCACCGGCTCTCCTTCGCCGAGGTCTTCGGCATCGGCTTCGTCTCGAACACGGCCAACTACCTGGTCTCCTCCGCGGGCATCAGCGGCTTCGCGCTCAAGGCGCACCTGCTCCACAAGCGGGGCGTGCCGTACGGGACCACGGTGACGGCCTCGGTCGTGTCCTCCGCCATCCTCTACTTCGTGCTGGCCGCCATCATCTTCCAGGGGCTCATCTACCTCATCCTCCGGGTCAAGGGAGCGCACATCCAGGTCATGGAGAGCGCGGTCGGGCTGGCTGTCCTGCTCCTCACGGCCCTGGCCATGCTCAAGCTCTTCTTCGACCGCGAGATACGATGGAAGGTGACGCGCTCGGCGTTCCGGCTCATCAACCACGGGGCCTACCTGTTCTCCGCCAAGCAGGTCCCCCAGGAGGACTTCGACCGCTTCGAGGAGCAGCTCGAGAACGGGCTCTCCTTCATCCGCGCGGAGAAGGGGCGCCTCACCCGGGCCATCGCCTACACCTGCCTGGACTGGGGGTTCTGCATGCTGACCCTCCACTACGGCTTCGAGGCCGTGGGCGAACATGTCGCGCTCGGCCACCTGAGCACGGGCTTCGCCGTGGGGCAGGCCGCGACCCTCATCCCGCTCCTGCCCGGAGGCCTGGGCGCCATGGAGGCCGGCATGGCCGCGGTCTTCGAGGGGCTGGGCGTGGCGTGGGAGTCCGCGGTCGTGGCCTCGCTGATCTTCCGCATCTCCTACTACATCGTCCCGGGCCTGCTGAGCTTCGTGCTCCTCTGGGGCCTGAAGGTCTCGGAGCCCGCCATCGTCGAGGAGACTGTCGAGGACATTTTGCCCGAGGAGCTCAAGCTCAAGGCCGAGGAGCTCGAGAAGCGCCTGGAAAGGAAGCGCCTGAAAAACCTACAATCCCCGTCGACCTCATGAGGGAAGCGGCTTTCTATCTCGCGGGCGCGGGCGCGGTGTTCTTCTCCCTGCTCATGCTCTTCCAGCGAGGGCTCTACGCGGCCGCGGCGTGCCTGCTCGGGGCCCTCCTGCAGACCGGGGCCCTGCTCTATCTCGCTGGCTCGCCCCTCGTGGGATTCCTTCAGGTGGTGATCTGCAGCGGCGGCGTCATGACCCTCGTGGTGGTCGCGGTGGTCTCGGCCCCGAGGAAGGCCGGCGCGGGGGGCGATCCCGCGATGTGGGCCGCCGGGTCGGTGCCGCGGCCCCTGGCCGCCGGCGTCGTCCTCTTCCTGGCCGCCGAGGCCGCTCTCGCGGCTGCGGGAGCCATGAGCTCGGCCGGCGCTTCCGGGGCGCTCGACGCAAGGGTCGGCGCGGTGCTCTTCGGCCCCTACGCGCTCGCCACCGAGGCCGCGGCCCTGCTCCTCTTTCTGGCCGCCCTGGCCCTGGTCTCCGGCCGCGAGCGGGAGGCCCGGTGAACCCTGCCCTCCAGGTGGGGCTGGCGCTCTTCTTCCTGGGGCTGGCCTGCCTGGCCCTGAGGGGGCGCCTCCTGGTCATGCTGCTGGGCTTGGAGCTCATGGCTGCGGGCAGCGTCGTCATCCTGACCTGGCAGGCCGGGGTCTTCGGCGACCCCGCGGGCCTGGCCGCCGTGGTCCTGATCCTCGCGGTCGCGGCCGCCGAGGCCGTGGTGGGCTTGTGCCTGATCCTGCGCCTGCACCACGCGGGCCGGTCAGGGGACGCGGAGAGCCTCACGGCTCTGAGGGAATGATGCCTGTCCCGGTCTCGGTCCACCTCCTCTTCCTTGCGCCCGCGGCTGCCCTGCTGGCGTCCTTCTTCCTCGTGCGCCCTTTCAGGCCCCGCTGGACCCATCTGCCGATCCTGCTTTCCTGCGCGGTGGTCTCGGGGGCGGCCATCGACCTCGCGGCCAAGGTCTACACCGGCTGGAGCATGGACCAGACCCTGGGGCTCTGGATGGCGGCCGGCACCTGGGACGTCTCCTTCGGGGTGCGCATCGACGGGCTCTCGGCCGCGGTGCTGGCCATGGTGGCCGTGGTCGGGGCCCTCATCCACGTCTACGCGGCCGGCTACATGCGTTCGGACCCGGGGTTCCCCAGGTTCTTCCTCTCCTTCCACCTCTTCTACCTGTCGATGATCGGGATGCTGGTCTCCAACAACTTCGTGCAGTTCTACCTCTTCTGGGAGGGCGTGGGCCTGTGCTCCTTCCTGCTCATCGGTTTCTGGACCCACAAGCCCGCGGCCCGGGCCGCGTCCCTGCAGGCCTTCGTCGTCAACCGCGTGGGCGACTTCGCGTTCCTCGTCGCCATCCTCATCCTCCTCAAGACCTACGGCGACACCAGGTTCGAGCGAGTCTTCGAGCTCATGGCCTACCAGGGCGGGCCCCTGCTCGCGCTCGTCGGGCTCCTGCTCTTCACGGCCGCGGCCTCGAAGTCCGCCCAGTTCCCTCTCTACTTCTGGCTCCCGGACGCCATGGAGGGCCCGACCCCGGTCTCCGCCCTGATGCACGCCGCCACCATGGTGACGGCCGGCATCTTCCTCCTCGCACGGGCCTGGCCCCTGGTCGTCTTCGTCCCGGGACTGCCCACGGTCATCGCTGCCGTGGGCGGCGCGACCGCGGTCTTCGCGGGCCTCCTGGCCTGCGGCCAGACGGACCTCAAGCGCATCCTCGCCTACTCCACGGTCAGCCACCTGGGCCTGATGGCGCTTGCCTTGGGGCTCGGGAGGGTCGGGGTCGCGGTCCTGCATCTCATCATGCACGGGTTCTTCAAGGCCGTCCTCTTCCTCTGCGCGGGCAACATCGCGCACGGCCTCGGCAAATCCGCGGCGGACGTGTCCGAGACCGGGGGCCTGGCCAAGTCCATGCCGGTCACCATGGCGTGCTTCGCGGCCGGGGCGGCGTCCCTGGCCGGGCTCTGGCCCACGGCCGGCTTCTTCAGCAAGGACGGCATCATCGAGGCGGCGCTCGAGGCGGGGCCGGGCTGGCTGGCCGTGGCCCTGCTCGCCGCGGCGCTGGGCGCGTTCTACATCTCGCGGATGCTCTTCCTGGCGTTCTTCGGCCCGAGCCCAGAGCAGCACCCTGGGCACTGCCACGAGGCGCCCGCCAGCATGGCCGTGCCCGCGGCCTTCCTCGCCTTGGCCGCCCTGTCTGCCGGGGCCCTCTCCCACGGCATCGGCAGCCTCCTCAAGGTGGGGGGGCTGGCGCCGGAGGAGTCCCTGGCCCTGGCGCATTTCTCCTGGCCGGTCTTCGGGCTCGGCACCGCGGCCGCAGGCGTCGGTTTCGGCGCCGCGTGGTTCCTGACCCTGGCTCGCCCGTCCTTCGACTGGGACTGGAGGCGCAGGCACCCGGGCCTGCAGGCCCTGGTGGCGAGCGATTTCGGCTGGCGCAAGGTCGTGGCCTTGGCCGCCTCGGCGTGCTGGGGCCTGGCCGAGTGGGTCGGCGGCTCCCTGGACCGTCGGAGGTGGGACGGCTTCATCGAATGGACCGCCCCGGCCTCCCTTTCCCTGGGCGGGTGCATCTCCCTCAAGGGAGGCAGGCTCAACGACTACCTTTGGTGGATCCTCTCAGGGACGGCCGTGCTGATGGCCGCGGCGCTCCTATGACGCTGACCGCGCTCTGGCTCGTCCCGGCGATGGGAGGAGTCCTCTGTCTCTTCACCAAGGCAGAGACGAGCAAACGCTTCTCGGCGGCTGTCGCTGCCGCGGTGCTGGGCTACTGCCTCTGGCTCAGCGTCCCGTACGCGCCGGCTTCCGGCGGGTGGGGCCTTGTGGAAACGGGCCCGGAATGGATCTTCGGGATCCGCTACACCCTGGCCCTCGACGGCCTGGCTTTCTCCCTCGTCTGGCTGACGGCCTTCCTGACCCTGGTGAGCCTCGCGGCCTCCTGGAAGGGCGGCTTCTCCCCCGGGTACTGGGCGTGCTTCCTCTTCCTCGAGGCGAGCCTCATGGGCGTCTTCCTCAGCCGCGACCTCCTCGTCTTCTACGTGTTCTGGGAGGCGGTCCTCATCCCCATGTTCTTCATCATCGGGGTCTGGGGCTCGGACGGCCGCCGCCACGCCGCGATGAAGTTCTTCCTCTTCACCTTCTTCGGCAGCCTCTTCATGCTCGTCGGCATGCTGGCCCTGGTCACGGCCCGGCACGCGGCCACGGGCGTCTGGACCTGGGACATGGGGGAACTCGCCGGCGCCAACCCTGCGGGCCTGGCCGGGACCCTCATGTTCGTCTCCTTCGTCATCGGGTTCGGGGTCAAGATCCCGCTCTTCCCCATGCATACGTGGCTGCCGGACGCGCACACCGAGGCCCCGGCAGCCGGGTCCATCATGCTCGCCGGGGTGCTGCTGAAGATGGGCGTCTACGGCTTCCTCCGGGTCCTCATCCCCGTGTTCCCGAAGCTCTGCTGGGAGCTCCTGCCGTGGCTGGGGGGGCTGGCCTGCGTCAACATCCTCTACGGCTCGCTCTGCGCCATGCAGCAGCGCGACCTCAAGCGCCTCATCGCGTATTCCAGCGTCGCGCACCTCGGCTTCTGCGTCCTCGGCGTGCTGAGCTGGACCCCGGAGGGCGTGGCCGGGGGCTCCCTCCAGCTGTTCAACCACGGCATCACGACCGGCGCCCTATTCATGATGGTGGGCTTCCTTTATGAACGGACCCATCGCCGGGGCCTTGCGGACTTCGGGGAGCTCGTGGGCCGCGCCCCCTGGCTGACCTTCTTCTTCGGCTGGGCGGTCATGGCCTCCATCGGCCTGCCCGGCATGAACGGCTTCGTGGGCGAGTTCATGTCCCTGGCCGGCATGGCGCGCGCCCTGCCGGTCATGGCCGTGGCCGGGGCCGCCGGCATCGTGCTCTCCGCGGCCTATTGCCTGCCCGCGTACCAGGCCGTGTTCTGGGGCGCGAGCGGTCCGGGCTCCGTGAGCTCCAAGGTGACCGACCTCGACGCCCGGGAGCAGGTCCTGGTCTGGGTCCTCTGCGGGCTCATGCTCTACATCGGCCTCTGTCCGACCCCTTTCCTCGACGGCCTCGCGCCGTCGGTGGCAGCGATCGTTCCGTACGGGTTCCAGCAATGAGAGAGGCCCTCGCCTTCTTCTCCGCGCCGCTCCTCTGGCCTCAGCTGACGCTGGCCTCGGGCCTGCTCTGCTGCCTGGCCTCGGGCATGTCCCGCGGCGTGACCGGCGCGGCCAGCCGGACCCTGGGCGTCGTCTCTCTGCTGGTGGCGCTCTGGATGCTTCTGTTCACGGGTCGGGGTCCGGGCGGGCCGCTGGTGAGTCTCGACGGCCTGGGCGCGGCCTGGCAGATCCTCTTCAACGTCGGCGCCCTGCCGGTCTTCCTGTCCTTGGACGAGGACGACGAGGTGCCGGCCAGCCTCCTGTTGGGCGTGTGCCTCGGCGCGGGCCTGCTCGCGGCCTCGGCCAGCCTCCTCATGGTCTTCATCGGGCTCGAGCTTCTGAGCCTGCCGGCCTACCTCCTCGTGGCCCGCTTGCCCTCGGCCTCGGCCCCGCCGCACGAGGCGAGCGTGAAGTACTTCTTCTCCGGAGCCTTGGCGAGCTGCCTGTTCCTCTTGGGCATGGCGTTCCACTACGCCAGCTCCGGGTCCCTGGCCCTCGCGCCCGCCCCCGGGATCATGGGCGCGGCGGGCCTGGCCCTGATGGGCAGCGCGGCCCTCTTCAAGCTCGGGGCCGCGCCCTTCCACTTCTGGCTGCCCGACGTGTACGAGTCCAGCGCTCCGGCCCTGGCGGGGTTCTTGTCCACCTCGGTCAAGTCCGCGGCGCTCTTCCTCCTGATGCGGTTGGCGAGCCTCGGGCCTGACTCCGCCCTTTCCGCCGCCCTTCCCTGGATCGGGGCCCTGACCGCCCTCTATGGCAGTCTCCTGGCCCTGCGGCAGGTCCGGCTCCAGAGGCTTTTCGCCTACTCCTCGGTCTCCCACGCGGGGATCATGGTCCTTGGCGTGGGCGCCTGGGCGGCTCAGGGCTGCGACCCCGCGGCCGCAGCGCCCCTCTTCTTCTACGGCCTGGTCTACCTCTGCATGAGCAACGGGGCCTTCCTTTTCATCCGCCTGAGCGGCCTTTCCCAGCGTGGAGACGCGGCTGGCTACGGGACGATGCGTGCGGCTCCTGCCGCGCTCTTCGCCGTGCTCCTGCTCTCCCTGGCCGGCATCCCTCCCACCGGGGGCTTTTTGGCCAAGCTCCTGATCTTCTGGGAGGCGGTCAAGGCAGGGCTCTATCTCCCGGTGGCGGTCGCGGCCCTGGCCTCCCTCGTGGGCCTGGGCTATTACCTTGGCCTCATCCGGGACATGTACTTCGACGAGCCCAAGTGGCGGTCGCCCGAGACCGAGACCGGGGCGGTCCCGGTCCTGCTCTGGGTCTGCGCCGCGGGCGCGGCCCTGCTCGGGGTCCTGCCTTGGGTCCTGAAATCCTACCTGGAGAGGTTGTTCTTATGAGGAGGAGGCTCGCGACATGACGGGTTTCGCCCTCATCTTCGCCCTCCTCCTCGTCGGCGCCTCGGTCGCCGCCTTCACCGCCGCGGGCTGGCTCCTCGGACCCCGGCCGGAACACGAGGGCGACGCCGAACTGCCCTACGAGACGGGCGTGCGTCCCGCTTCCGAGCCGGGGTGGGGCCTGGCCGCGCTCTACTGGCGCTACGCCGTGCTCTTCGTGGCCTTCGACGTGGACCTCGCCCTGCTCCTGCCCTGGGCGCTCAACCGCCCCGTGCTCGACCTGAACCTGATGGTCTCCGTGACCCTCTTCGTGGGCCTGCTGGGCTTCATGCTCCTGTATTTCTGGCGCAAGGGGACCCTCGAATGCCGTTAGTCACCTCGAAGCTCGACGCGATGCTGGGCTGGGCGCGCAAGTACTCCATCTTCCAGTACCCTTTCGTCACGGCCTGCTGCGGCATGGAATACATGTCCACCATGGCCTCCCACTACGACATGGACCGCTTCGGCGCGGGTCTGCCGCGCTTCTCCCCGAGGCAGGCCGACCTGCTCATGGTCGTGGGCACGATCAGCCACAAGATGGCGCCCGTCCTGCGCCGCATCTACGACCAGATGGCAGCGCCCAAGTGGGTCGTGGCCTTCGGCGTGTGCACCTGCACGGGCGGGTTCTACGACGACTATTCCACGGTCCAGGGCATCGACACGATCGTGCCCGTGGACCTCTACATCCCGGGCTGCCCTCCCAGGCCCGAGGTCGTGCTGGAGGGCTTCATGAAGCTCCAGGAGAAGATCCAGCGGGAGACCAGGGGCCCCTGGAGCCTCGGCAAGGAAGGCTGGGGCAGATTCACGGGGGGAGGGGCCGAGTGATGGAGACCCGCAAGACCGGGCCTGCGGCCGCCTTCGAGGCCCTCGCGGCCTTGAAGGACGAGGGCTACAACATCCTCGTGGACCTGACGGCCGTGGACTTCTCGGCGCAGGGCCGCATCCCAAGGTTCGAGGTCGTCTACCGCGTGGCCTGCCTCGACCTGGACACGGGCCTCGAGACCAAGCCCCGGGTCGAGGTGTGCTGCGAGGTGGGCGAGGAGCCCGCGCTCCGCTCGGTCCGGTCCCTGTGGCCGGCCGCGGACTGGCTCGAGCGCGAGGTCTGGGACATGTTCGGCGTCCGGTTCGCGGACCGGCCGGATATCAAGCGGCTCCTCATGTACGAGGAGTTCGTCGGGCATCCCCTGCGCAAGGACTATCCCATCCGCAAGCGCCAACCTCTCATCGGGCCGAAGGAAGACCCCGTTGAGCCCGTGAATTTGAACAAAGCTGCGCAGAAAGTGGATTATGAATAAGGACGGCATGATCCCCCCCGATTCTCGAGACATGGAGCGCATGGCCGACGGCCGGACCTCGCTCTTATTGAACATGGGGCCGTCGCACCCGGCCATGCACGGGGTCATCCGCCTCCTCCTCGAGCTCGACGGCGAGCGCGTGAAATCCGCGGAGGTGGAGATCGGCTATCTCCATCGGGCCTTCGAGAAGCACGCCGAGGCCGAGCCGTGGAACAACGTGGTCCCCTGGACCGACCGGCTCAACTACGTCTCCCCGCTCATCAACAACGTGGGCTACTGCCTGGCCGTGGAAAAGCTCCTCGGTATGACGGTCCCGGAACGCGGGCAGTACATCCGCGTCATCGCCTCCGAGGTCTCCCGCGTCACGGACCATTTGACCTGCGTCGCGGCCAGCGCCATGGAGCTCGGCGCCTTCACCGTGTTCCTCTACCTCATCCAGGCCAGGGAAGTCCTCTACCAGCTCGTCGACGACCTCTGCGGCGGCCGGGTCACGGTCTCCTACGCCAAGGTCGGGGGGGTCAAGGCCGACCTGCCTCTGGGGTTCGCGGACAAGTGCCGGGCGGCCTTTGCCGTGGTGCGGGCGTCGGTCCGCGACGCGGACCGTCTGCTCACCAAGAACCGCATCTTCCTGGACCGGGTGGAGGGCGTCGGCGTCCTCTCCCGGGAGGACGCCGCGGCCTACGGCATCACCGGCCCCTTCCTGCGCTCGACCGGGGTTC
>JBAZSR010000078.1:0-15563 GCA_041662295.1 Elusimicrobiota bacterium
GGGCTGGCGTTCTGCCAGATCGTGGCGAAGCGGCACCGGGGCAGGCTTTTCGTCGAATCCGACGAGGCGACCGGCACCACGTTCCGTCTCGCTCTGCCCGGCGTCGACGGGGCTCCGGTCGGGGGAGGGGCCCGGCTGGAACGGGATGCCGGGGCCGACGGGATGCCCGAGAACCGGCCGGGCGGGGGTTGACCTTCATTTGATAGGATGACGATATCCTGATGAGGAGGTCGGTTTCATGCGGATCACGTTCAGGCTGATCATTCCCTTGGTCGTGGTGGTCGCCTCGGTGGCCACCTTCTCCGCCTTCTTCCAGGTCCAGCAGGAGCGGCAGAGGCAGCAGGAGGACCTCCAGCGCCGCTCCCGTCTTCTGGCTCAGAGCCTGGAGGAGACGGTCTCGCCCCTGGTCTCCAAGGGCCCGTCGGCCCGGCTCCAGCGTCTGGTGGAGAAGTTCGGCAACCGTGAGCGCCTGGCCGCCGTGGCCGTCTACGACGCCAAGGGCACGCTCCTGGCCATCACCGCCAGCCTCTCCGCCAGCCTTCCCACGGCCCCAAAGGTCGTGACGGAATCCCTGGAGAAGGGCGTTGACGCCGGAGCGTTCGACGTTCTCAACGGGAAGGACCTGCACCTCTTCTGCCTCCCTCTTCGGGAGGAGAAGTCCCTGGTCGGCAGCCTGGTCCTGTTCCACGACGCCAGCTACATCCAGATGCATCTCTCCAGGATGTGGAGGCACGCGTTCATGCGCGTCCTGGCTCAGACGGTCCTCATCGCCCTGGTCACCCTGCTCATCGTGAAGTGGACCATCATGGCGCCCATGGCGCAGACCGCGGAGTGGATGAAGAAGCTGCGCCTTGGCGAGACCGAGGAGCCCTTCAGCCTGCCCAAGGAGGACCTGTTCGCTCCCATCGCCCGGGAGGTCACGACCTTGGCCAGGAACCTCTTCGCGGCCAAGACCGCGGCAGAGGAGGAGGCCAAGCTCCGGCAGGCCGCGGAATCCCTGTGGACCCCGGACCGGCTCAAGGAACACGTCAAGACCAGGCTCCAGGGCAAGCCCCTGTTCGTGGTCTCCAACCGCGAGCCCTACATGCATGTCCGCAAGGGCCGCCAGATCGAGGTCATCGTGCCGGCCGGCGGCCTGGTCACGGCGCTCGACCCGGTCCTGCGCGCGTCCGGAGGGACCTGGGTCGCGCACGGCGCGGGCGACGCGGACTTCGAGGTCGTCGACGGCCAGGACCGCATCAAGGTGCCCCCGGACGAGCCGCTCTACACCCTCAAGCGCGTGGCGCTCTCCAAGGAGGAGGAGGACGGCTACTACTACGGGTTCTCCAACGAGGGGCTCTGGCCTCTCTGCCACATCGCGCACACGCGGCCGATCTTCAGGAAGGAGGACTGGGGCCATTACCAGAAGGTGAACCTCAAGTTCGGCAAGGCCGTGCTCGACGAACTCCAAGGGATCGAGGAGCCCTGCGTCCTCATCCAGGACTACCACTTCGCGCTCCTGCCCAGGCTCATCAAGGAGGGGAGGCCCGACGCCAGGGTCGCCATCTTCTGGCACGTGCCCTGGCCCAACCCCGAGTCTTTCGGCATCTGTCCCTGGCAGAAGGAGCTGCTCTACGGCATGCTGGGCGCGGATCTCATCGGGTTCCATACCCAGTTCCACTGCAATAATTTCCTGGACACGGTCGACCGGGTCTTGGAGTCCCGCATCGACTACGAGCGCTTCTCGGTCACCAAGGGCGGGCACGTCACCCTGGTCAAGCCCTTCCCCATCAGCGTGGCGTACCCGTACGCCTTCCAGGACGCGCTGCCCACGGCCGCAGCCAAGCCCGATCGGGCCGCCATGCTCAAGGACCTCGGGCTCAAGGCGGAGTTCCTGGGCGTGGGTGTCGAGCGCATGGACTACACCAAAGGCGTGCTGGAGCGCCTGCGCGGGGTGGAGCGGTTCCTGGAGAAGTACCCGGCCTACCAGGGCCGGTTCAGCTTCATCCAGATCGGGGCTCCCAGCCGCACCCACATCAAGCGCTACCACGATTTCCTGGCCGAGGTCGAGGCCGAGGTGGAGCGCATCAACTGGAGGTTCAAGGCCAAGGACTGGAAGCCGGTCGTGTACCTCAAGAAGCACCACAGCCACCAGGAGATCATGCCCTTCTATAAGGAGGCCGACGTGTGCATGGTCACCTCCCTGCACGACGGGATGAACCTCGTGGCCAAGGAATTCGTGGCCAGCCGCGAGGACGAGGGCGGAGCGCTGATCCTCAGCCGTTTCGCGGGCGCGTCGCGGGAGCTCAGGGACGCCCTGATCGTCAACCCCTACGACACCGAGCAGGTGGCGGACTCCATCCATCGGGCCCTTGAGATGGCTCCGGAGGAGAGGACCTCCAGGATGAGGAGGATGCGCGAGACGGTCAAGGAGAACAACATCTACAAGTGGGCGGCCAACCTGTTGACCGAGCTCAGCATGATCCGGCTTGAGAACCAGCCCGCCGGAAGGATCGCGTGAGGCCGCCCATGGCCGGCAAACGCGCCGCTGAGCCCTTCCGGTTCTGCAGCCGCTTGAGTCTCACGGTCCTGACCGGAGCCAAGGCGCGCGACCTCTCGGAGTTCCTGGGGCACCTGAGGACCGTCCCGGAATCCGTCATCTACCAGCACACGCACCGGTTCCTCCAGCAGCACCAGCACCTCGTGCCCGAGCCTGCCAACGACTTCGCCTATTGGGCGACCCAGATCCTGGGCGACGAGCGCCTTGGAGAGAGGCTTGCCTCCATCGACACGGTGCGGTTCGACTCCCTGGCCGGGCTGAGGGATGCCATGGTCGCCGCGATCGAGGCTCACCTCGAGACCGGGGCGGTTTGCCGCGCGGTCCCGGAGGGCAAGGAGTTCCACTTCATGGCCGCGGTCAAGTTCTCCCTGCCGACCCGGTACGAGGCCTTCGACCTCGCGGGATTCGCCGAGGGGTTGAGGGGCGTGAGCATCTCGAGTCTCTACCTGCACGTCTTCGAGGCGAGGCTCAGGCCCCCCTTGGGGATCAACGACTTCTCCTATTGGCTCGACCATGGGCTCGGCGAGAAGGCCTTGGCCAGGAAGGTCGCGGACCTCGACCCCTACACCCACACCCTGGAGGGCCTGCGCGCCAGGATCCTCGGGTTCGTGGAGTCCCGGATGAGGGAGGAGGCCCATGGCTAGGCTCGAGGAGTACCGGCCCATCGTGGGAGGGGACACCCTGGAGGAACTGCGCCTGCTCGCGGGCCAGTTGAAGGGCAGAAGGGTCCTGCACGTCAACTCCACGGCCGTGGGCGGAGGGGTCGCGGAGATCCTCAGCCGCATGGTCCCGCTCCTTCGGGAGCTCGAAGTGGACACGACCTGGGAGGTGATCAAGGGCGGCGAGGACTTTTACGCGGTGTGCAAGAAGTTCCACAACGCCCTCCACGGAGACCCCGTGGAGGTGCTCCCGAGGGATTACCAGGTCTACGAGGATGTCACGGACCAGAACCTGGGCCAGATGAGCCTCGACGCGGACACTGTCTTCATCCACGACCCCCAGCCGGCCGCCCTGGTCAAGAAGCGCGGCTCCATGAAGAACCGCTGGCTCTGGCGGTGCCACATCGACATCTCCAGGCCGAGCCCCCAGGTCTGGGGCTTCCTCAAACCCTATGTGGAGCGCTACGACGCCTGCGTGGTCTCAGCCCCTCCATTCGCCCAGAAGCTTTCTATCCCGCAGGCCATGATCGCCCCTTCCATCGACCCCTTGAGCGACAAGAACCGGGAGCTCGAGCCTTCGGAGATCTCGGCCATCCTCAACCGCCTGAACATCCCCACGGACAAGCCCCTGGTGACCCAGGTCTCGCGCTTCGACCGCCTGAAGGACCCGTTGGGCGTGATTTCGGCCTTCGAGAAGGCCCGGGCCTACAGCCAGGCCAGGCTCATCCTGGTCGGCGGCCCTGCGGACGACGACCCGGAGGGCGCTGCGGTCCTGGCCGAGGTGCGCGAGAAGGCGGCCGGCAACCCCGACATCCTGGTCCTGTGCCTGCCAGCCACGAGCCACCTGGAGATCAACGCCATCCAGCGCGCCTCGAGCGTCATCCTACAGAAATCCCTGCGCGAGGGCTTCGGCCTGACCGTGTCCGAGGGTCTCTGGAAGGGCAAGCCGGTCATCGCCTCGGCCGTGGGCGGAATCCCGCTCCAGATCGCCCACAAGTACTCGGGCATCCTCACGCACTCCGTGGACGGGACCGCGTTCTGGCTCAGGCAGCTCCTCAACGAGCCCGGCTACGCCAAGAAGCTCGGCGAGAACGGAAGGGAGCACGTCCGGCAGAACTTCCTGCTGACCCGGCACCTGCGGGACTATCTGCTCCTCTTCCTCGCGGCCGAGCATCCCGGGTCCGAGTTCATCCGTCTCCAGCGGCCGTCCGGGGCGCCTTCATGAGGCTCTGGATGGACCTGAAGCGCTTCCTTGACAAAGGGGGCGCGGCAGGACGCAGGAGCCTCATCGCGCTCGATTTCGACGGCACGCTCTCTCCCTTGGTGTCGTGTCCGGGCCGTGCCAGGCTCCCGGGACGGACCCGGGACCTCCTGGCCCGCCTGGCGTCCGGGCCCTCCACGGCCGTCGCGGTCGTCAGCGGGAGGAGCCTAGCCGACGTGCGGAGCAGGATCGCCCTGCCAGGGCTCTTCTACGCGGGCAACCATGGCCTTGAGATTTTCGGGCCCGGCCTGGCCTGGACGCATCCTCGGGCCCTGTCTGCAAGGCCCAGCCTCCAGGCCCTCGCTCTGATCCTGGAACGGGGCCTGGCGGAGTTGCCGGGCGTGCTCCTGGAGAACAAGGGGCTGACGTTGAGCGTCCACCACCGGCTCTCCTCGGCGTCGGCTAGACGTGCCGCCGGAATGATCCTGGCCGCTGCCCTGGCTCCCTACGGCCGGGACCTGACACCTGGAAGCGGCAAAATGGTGTGGGAGGTCCGGCCCAGGACGGACTGGAACAAGGGGCACGCGGTTCTCAAAATCGGCCGGACCGTGGGCGCGGGGGCCCGCATCGTCTTCGTGGGCGATGACCGGACCGACGAGGAGGGGTTCATGACCTTGCGGGGCCGGGCCGTGACGATCCGCGTCGGGCTGGCGGAGCATACCGCGGCCACGCACACCCTCAAGCGTCAGGATGATGTCGAGAGCCTTCTGGAGTTCCTGGCCAGGATGCCCTGAGCCGCCGGATCATTCGAGCGCGTACGGCGGCGCGTAGCGGAATACGACCGAGCGGGCTCCAGGGGGCAGGGACACTGCCCAGAAGGTCCCGTAAGCCGGCAGGATCTCCGCGGGCGTGCCGTCGACCTCGCAGTTCCAGAAAGGGCTGAAGGTGTTGGTCACGACCAGCAGGCTCGGTCCCGCGCCTGAGACCTCGAGTTCGAGGCGGTCGGAAAGCCGGGTCTTCCAGGAGACCCCTCCGGGCTTGAACGGGCCGTCGGGAAGGTCCGGGTGCAGGGTCAGGAACACGTCCTTCCGGAGTTCGGAGAGGCTTGCCTTGCCGAGGGCTTCGAGGAGGAGGTCCTGGTTTTCGAAGATCCGGATCCCCGAAGCGAGGAAGGCCCTGGGAAGGACCGCCGTATTCTCATAGATGTAGAGGAAGTCCTTGCCCCTGAAGTTCTCCCTGAGCCTGAGCATGAGACGCTCCTTGCGGTCCTCGGGCCAGGGCGCCGGCTCGCGGACGGGCTTCAAGCCCTCGTGCCGCAGGGGGAGGCGGGAGATGACGTACTTCACGTTGCTGAGGGAGAGCAGGTCGAGGCGGTAGAAGTCCGAGAAGGGCAGGCCGCTCTTGACGAAGGGCTCGCCGTCGTGCAGGAAGAGATAGAGCTGGTCTCCGCCGCGGCCGAAATAGCCGGTGTAGTGCTCGTCGGTCGCTGCCAGGGGGGCCGTGACCTCGGCCCAGAAGCGCTGGTACGCCCGGGAGAAGATGCCGAGGTAGCCGTCCGCGGTCTCAAGGCCATAGGCCTGGGCATAGGCTGGGTTGATGCCGTGCGGGACCGTCGCGACCCGGAACGGTTCCTCCTTGAGGCTGCCCAGCTCCCTGAGGACCGGGCTCGAGAAGTTCGCGGCGTAGGACCCCCAGAAGAGCCACTCCCGGGCAGTCCGGACCTTGACCTGGAGGGTCATGCCGAGGAGGACCGCGGCTGTCAGCCCGAACCACCACTCCCTCCGGGATAGGAACTGGAGCGCCCGGCCGGCGAAGAGGGCCGCGAAGAGCGGCATGATGAGGGCCAGCCTGTCCCACCGGAAGCCCTTGAGGAACTCCAGGTTCCCGCTCAGGTGGGATTGGAGGGCCGCGAGGAGCCCAGGAGCTGTCACGAGCGCGAGGATGCCGGCCAGGAGGCCGCGCAAGACGGCGTCCCTGCGGGCGAAGAAGAGCCCGGCCAGGCCCATCAGGAGGGGCAGTTTCGCGAGGTTCAGGCTCTTGAGGACAAGGATCGGGATGTCGGTCCAGGACGGGGCGGCGAAAGCCCAGGCCGCGCGCTGGGAGTCAGGAGCGTTGGCCAGCATGGCCCAGACGATCCTCAGGTGGGGGAGCGCTGAGACGCAGGAGAAGGCCGCGAGCATGAGCCAGGTCCGGGGCCGCGCGTCCCGGCGCATCACGGCCAGCCAGAGGCAGCAGGCCGCGAGCGAAAACGGAAGGACCGTGGAGACCGAGGAGCACAGGCCGTTGATGAGACCCAGCAGGACGACTTTGCCCCAGGGCGGGACCTCTCGTCCGAGGCTCCAGCCGTCGAGGGCCCAGAGCAGCCACGGCAAGAGTGCGTAGCCTCCGCGGGTGGAGGGCAGGAAGACCGTTTCCACGCCCGGGTGGGCCTTGAAATACACCAGGGCGATCATGCCTGCCAGGAGGCTTGAGGCTTCGTCGCAGCCGAGCCGGTCCCTGGCCAGGCGCCGGACGCCGAAGGCGCAGAGGAGGAACTGGGCCAGCAAGACCAGCTGATAGGCCAGCCAGCCGGGCAGGAGGAGGAAGAGGCGCTCGGGCCAGAAGAAGGCGATGTCATTGGCGAGGCGGTCAGTCCCGCCCGCGATCCAAGGCACCCAGAGGCCCGCGTTCGCCCCGGCGCGCTCCTGGCCGAGGGCCAGCCGGATGGGCAGGATCTGGTCGCTCGTGTCGAGGATCTCAGCGTAGGAGGACGGGCCCAGGCCGATGTGCTCGAGCGCGATCCAGAGGCACGCCAGGAGGAGGACGAGCGAAGCCTTCCTGCTGGTCGTCTTCATGCGCAGGGGATTATACCTTCCAAGGCATAGGACCGGCCAGGGGGAAAGAATGATATCATTGCTCTCCTTTTCCATGCTCCGAGACTCCCTGCTTCCAGGCATCCCCCCCGGAACGGCCCGCCGACTCCTCCTGGTCATGGCCGCGGCCTTCTGTCTGCGGGGCGGCGCGGCCGTGGTCACCGGAGCTTTCTCCATCTTTCCGAACTACTACTACATCGACGCCGCGACCATGGACCGGATCGCGTGGCAGAAGGCCGAGGCGTGGAAGCGCGGGGAGAGCGTGCAGGTCCTGCTCGCGCCCAGCCACCGCAGCCAGGTCTTCATCCTGGCCAGCGTCTACTATCGCATCGGACATCACCCCATCGTGGTCAAGCTCCTGTACGCTGGCGTGGGCAGCGTTGCCATCGGCGTCATGGGCGCGGTCTTCTGTCTTATCTTCGGGCCCGCTGCCGGGATCGCGGCCGCCTTCCTTCTGACGCTCTGGCCGTCCCATGTCTTCTACACGTCGCACCTTTACAAGGAAGGCCCGGTCCTTTTCACCGGGGCCCTGACCCTCTGGGGCGCGGCGCTGCTGCTCACCGCGTCCCCGGACGCCAGACGCCGGCGCCTGCTGCCGGCCCTGGGACTGATGGGGTTGGGACTGATGCTGACCGCGTTCCTCCGGGCCTACCTCATGCTCGGCATGGCCCTGGCCCTGGGCATGATCGCGGCCTGGCGTTGGGCCCGCAAGGGGTTCGCGCAGTCCCTGTTCTGCGTGCTCGTCATCGCGGCTCTGGTCCCGCCCGTGTACAAGGCCGCCTCGCGCGCGATCTACCGCTGGCAGGCGCCGTCAGCGGGGGAGAGGATCCTCAAGGACCCGGGCATCCAGGACTACATCGTCCCGGCGTCCTTCGATTACCGGAAGCAGGAGTACATCAACCCGTATTCTCCCCGCTCCATCTCGGAGTTCCGGCGCAACGCCCAGTTCGAGGATCGCAAGCTCGCTCAGGTCTTCCACAACCGGACCATCGGCACTCAGCTCTTCCCGGACGCGGACTTCAAGACCTGGGGCGACGTCGCTCTCTTCCTTCCCAAGGCCGCCTTCTATACCCTGTTCATGCCGCTCCCGGGGCTCTATCCCATGGAAGGCAAGCCCGGGCGCATGCTGGCATCGGCGGAGAACCTCGTCCTGCTGATCCTCTTCCTCTTCGCCGCCGCGGGCTTCGTGAAGGGGCCGAAGGATTCGATCCGCCTGACCCCGGTGATCCTGTTCCTGGGGCTGGCCGCGGGCTCGGCCTTCTTCGAGTTCGACCTCGGGAGCGCCTCCCGCCACAAGCTCTTCTCGCTCGCCCTGCTGCTGCCGCTCGCGGCCGAGGAGATCCTGCGCCGGGTCGATGGCCCGGGCCTTGGCAAGGGCCGTCTCAGCCGACTGCTCGCCGGGTCCTGGCCGTCTTCTTGAGCGAGGCGGCGGCCTTCCTGCGAAGGCCCTTGCCGTTGCCGGCCTTGGGCGCGCCGGCCTTGTTCCTGCGGTACAGGCAGTAGCCTACGGCCAGGGCGACGATCGCCGCTCCCAGCACGTAGCGTTTGATCCTCATGGCCTCAGTCTACCACATCGAGGGCAGGCCTTGTTCATCCCACGGCCTTGACCTGTTCCCGGAGCCGCTTGAAGAGGTCCTTGGCCTTGGCCAGGGCCGTCCCTTGGCGGAGCCGCACATCCTCCGCCTTGGCTCCGAGAGGGAGCGGCAGGCTTCCCGCAGGCAGGAAATCGTCGAGGAGGATGCAGCACCACTTCACCAGATGCACGGGCATCATCTGGGAGACGCGCTGGCGGATGATGTCGGCTGTGGGGAAGATCTCCCACAGCGGCCCCACGAACGATGGCAGGTGCTCCGCCGGCACCGGCACTTCGGTCCGGCAGAAGAAGTCGCAGATCGTCCTGGCCGGGTCGTCCCAGCCCGCGAACTCGAAGTCAAGGAAGCGCAGCCGGCCGTCCTCGGCCAGGATCGCGTTGTGGAACCCGAAATCGCACGGGGTGATGGACAGCTGGGATTCCGGGAGCCGTTCCCCGAGGTTCTTGAACGAGACCTCGGCCCGCGACCTGATGACCTTCGCCGCCTCGACCCAGGAGGGGCGGAGCTCCGACTGGACCCACTCGAGCGCGGGCCGCGCGGAGTCCGCGGTTCCCGGGGACGCGAGGAGTCGGCTGAGCCGCCGGTCCACGGAGGACAGGTGGTCGTCGATGCTCATGCAGGCCTCGTACGCCTCGGGAAGGGCGCGGGCCTGCGTCGAAGACCGGAGGCGGTTGAGGTCCAGGAAGAAGCTCAGGGCCTCGGACACCATCTCCGGGGTCGCGCTCCCGGGTCCGATGCGCTCCCCTTCGATGAACTCGTAGAGCCCAAGGCGCAGGCTGGTGTCGCAGTCAAGGGGTTCGGGCAGGCAGCGCAGGCCGCAGGACCACGCGAACCGCGAGAACCCGATCTCGTTGCGCAGGCGCTCCCAGGGGTCGGCGGGGTCGGACAGGTATCTCTTGAGGAAGACGCTCCCGCGGCTCGTCTCCACGCGGAAGGACTGGTTGTGGGACGCGCCCGGGACAGGCGTGATCCCCTTCACCTTTCCCATCCCCCGCACGAGCAGCATCTTGTCGACGCTGCGGACCACCGCGGCCTCATCCATGGCCGGCGCGGAGTCCGGCCGCCGGGGCAGCAGGAGGTCCGAGAGGTCGGCCCAGGAGGACGCCTTGAGGATGCCGGGGTCTGACGAGGGGCCCTGGCCTCCGGGTGCGAAGAGGACTCGCTGGACCCCGGAAGGGAAATCAGGAGCGGCCAGCAGGTCCGGCAGGCCGGTGATGAAGTGGGTGCAGCCCTCCCGGCTGAGGCGGTCGAGCTTCTCGCGCTTGGTCGATTCCGGGTGGACCTGGCCGCGGGACAGGCCGATCCTCAAGGGGTCGAAGAGGCCTTGCGCCTCCATCCACGCGAGCGCGGTCCCGCAAGGGTCGCCAGCCGCGGCTCGGGCCTTGGCGCCGATGACGCGGACCGCGATCCTCCGCCAGCGGCACTCCGCGAGGAACTCCAGGCTCCCAGGGAAGGGGGCCGCCTTGGGGAGGTCTCCTTCGCGGGGGGCGAGCGCGCCGTCGAAATCGATGCCGATCAGCATGGTGGGGGTGCGCCGGGTAGTCTACAAAATTAGGCCGGGCGGCTACGGAAGGGCTTGGAGGGCGGTCAGTTGCGGACCGGAGCCCCGGGGTCGGGGATGGAGGGAGAGCGCTCCTTGTAGCCGCGCTTCTGGACGAGCGCCTCGAGCCTGTCGAAGTCGCCGCCCGTGCCCCAGATCTCGTAGAGGTGGCCCGCGTACTTGAGGGCCAGGTCGTTGAGGCTGCTGGGGTGGCGGGCGGCCTCGTCCTGGGCCTTGGCGTACAGGAAGGCCAGGCGCTCCCCGCGCGGGTCGATGAGGCTCAGCCAGGAGTATTCGACATGGAAGGCCACGATCTCGCCGAGGATGACCGCGCTGGGCGAAAGTTCGCCCTTGCGGTCCGCGTCGGCGTGGCCCGCCTCGTGGATGAGGGTGCAGAACGCGAAGATGTCGCCGAGTGCGGCGGCGATGTCGCCGACGAAATCGTTGATCTTCACCTTGCCCCACTCGAGCGAGCCCGGCGTGTACTGGTAGGCGCCCATCTGGTTCTGCGGCATCTTGGGGTCGAAGTTGATGCTGTTCCGGGAGTGCAGGGCCTGGGCGCTGGCGTAGGCGTCCTTGAGGTCCGCTTCCGGGACCTTAGGATCGTAGAACGTGAAGCGCTTGTCCGCGGAGGCCATCATCCTCTCGATGCTGGCCGGGGACTTGTCCTCTTTGGGGGCCTCGGGCTCCATGTCCCAGCCGCGCAGGCCGGGCTGGACCACGATGGTCGCGCTGGGCACGGCCTCGAAGACCTTGTCCGCCAGCCGGCGGACCGCTTCGTCGCTGACCAAGGCGTTCTCGGCCGCGGCCTTGAGGGTGGAGACCTGGCGCGTGATCGCGGCCGCGACGGGCGATTCGCTGAGGTCGGCTGACCAGACCGGGGCCGCGAGCAGGGCCGCCAGCGCCAGGATCGTCATATCAATATTATAGGCGCGATGGAGGCCGCATCCCTGCGTCTGAAGGCCCAGGCCCGTATGGGTCCAAGGGCCCAGGGGGCGGGGCGGCTAGTCCGGCATCCGGCCCACGGCCACGATGCTGCAGGCGAGTAGGGGCTCGAGGCCCAGGGCTTTGGCGGCCTTGATGAGCTCTTTGCTCTCGGCCCCGGGATTGACGAAGAATTCCTTGGGCTTTTTCGCCGCGATCGCAGGCAGGACCCTGATCCCGGCCTCAGGGGACAGGTAGAGGGAGACGCGGTCGAGGGGGACGGGGATGTCAGCCACGGAGCGGTAGACCTTGAAGCCCTCGATCTCTGTCTCCGAGGGATGGACGGGGTAGACGTCGTAGCCGGCCGCGGCATGGGCCCGGACGGACTTGTTGCCGTACTTGGAGCGGTCCTTGGACGCTCCGATCACAGCGATTGAAGGCTTGCTCATGTCAGGGCTCCTTGAAGCCTATCAGGGCGAGGTTGCGCGCCAGGTCCGCGCCTGTCGAAAGCCAGGCCTTTGCGGGGTGAAGCCGCCTTTCCGGGTCCACCACGATGCAGCGCCCCATGCCTGGCAGGTCCTTCAGCTTTTGGATGCCTGGGTAGCCCGGGAGGTTCGCGAGGTCCAGGCTGTCCTTGAGGTGCGTCGGGATGAGCCGGTGCTCCCTCCCGGGCATGTAGTGGAAGCGCATGGGCAGGTAATAAAAGGGGTGGAGGTGGATGATCGGCGCCGCGGGGTCCAGGAGCGCGGCCTGTCTGCTGAGCAGGTCCAGGCGCGGGTTGAAGACCCTGTTCGAGGCGAAATAGCCGGTCATCCCGCCAAGGAGGACAGCGGTCAGGAGGTACCTGCCGGCCTTGCTCCAGGCCGAAGAGCGGGAGCACGCGGACGCGGCGAGCATGTAGGCGAAAGGCGAGAGCCAGATGAAATAGCGCGGCTGGACCAGGGGGATGCGGACGAACGCGTCGACCAGGGGAAACGCCGCCAGGCCCAGGACGAGGTGGCTTGCGCAGAAGGCCGGGCCTTTGGCCCACCAATCCGCAAGAGCCCCTGCGGTTCTTGGCTGCCTGAGCAGGCAGATGCCGGCAGCGACAAGGCCTGCCAGCACAAGGACTCCCAGGGTCTTGAGCCACGGGATGAGGACCAGGCCGAGGAACCCGAGGTCCGCGGCGAAGGTACCCAGGATGAACAGGAGCTGGGGCAGGTCGAGGAGCTCGACCACCAGGGTGGCTCCTCGCCTCAGGCCGGCCTGGGCCATGAGCGAGGGAAGCCAGGGCAGGTAAAGTATGCCGATCCCGGCGAACGCGGCCAGGGCCGGGAGGAGGGACCGCTTGGAGAGGACTCTGGCGGCCGCGATGTGCGCGGCCTGGGCCAGTACGAGGAAGAGCATGTAGTAATGGGTGTAGAGGCCCAGGGAGGCCAGGAGGACATAGGCGGCCCAGAGCCTGGCGTCGTCTCTCTCCCGGAGCTTCCAGAGGACCGCGGTCTGGAGGAGGGTCAGCAGGAGCATGAGGCTGTAGAACCGGCCGTCCTGGCTGGAATGGATCCAGAAGGACGAGATCCCGCCGATCAGCGTGCAGAACACCGCGGCTTCCGGGACCACGGCCCTGGCCAGCCTGTAAAGCACTGCCAGGGAGGCGACGCCGCAGAGCAGGGAAAACAGCCTCAGGCCCAGGAGCGGGTCCGAAAAGAGCCTCAGCCACAGCCTCATCAGCAGGAAGTGGAGCGGAGGCGCGGATTCAAGGCGCCGCATGAGGCCCCAGAGGTCTTCGCCGCGGCTCACCACCAGGGAGAGGGCCTCGTCCGACCACAGGGATTGGCTCGTGAGCCAGGCGAGCCTCAGGCCCGCGCCAACGAGGATGACGAGCAGCGGGCTGAGATGCTCTTGCCTCCGGAGCCAGCCCTTCATTGCCAGCATTATAGCTATAATCGGCCAGTGACCGATCCCCAAGGTCCGTTCCACAAACTCCCGGGCCTGACCATCGCGATCCCCGCCTACAACGAGGAGGCGGCTCTAGAAGAGACCGTGCGCGAGTGCAATGCCGCGGCTCCGGCCGTTGCCGAGGCCTGGGAGATCATCATCATCGACGACGCGAGCGCGGACCGCACTCCGGAGATCGCGGACCGGCTCGCCTCTCGGCCAGGGGTGCGCGTCATCCACCATCCCGAGAACCGCGGCTTCGGGGGCAGCCAGCAGACTGCCTTCAATGAGGCCATCCACCCCTTCCTGGTCCTGGTCCCGGGCGACGGCCAGTTCCCGGCCCAGGACATCGCCAAGCTCGCGGCCGGCAAGGGGGAGGCGGACATCGTGCTCGGCGTGCGGCGCTCCCGGCAGGACCCGCTCCAGCGCCGCGTCCAGACCAAGGCGCTCGGCTTCGTGACGCGCCGCCTGCTGGGCCTTCCGTTCCGCGACGTGAACTGGGTCAAGCTCTACAAGACCGAGTTTGTGGCCGGCCTCGAGATCGAAAGCAGCCGCATCGGCGTGGACTCCGAGGTCCTGCTCAAGACCCGGCTCCGGGGCGCCTCCTTCGCCGAGGTCGAGGTCTCCTACCGTCCGCGCTCCGGAGGCTCCGCGGCCAGCACCCACCTGCCCACTGTGCTCAGGACCGGGGCCGAGCTCTTCCGGCTCTGGCTCAAGCTCAAGACAGGCAGGCTTTAGCCCTGCCGAGGCCTGGCAAGGTCCATTGGCCCCAAACTCATCTAGGCCCAAGGCTCCTGTTCCCTTCTCCGCTCGCCGGCTATCCTTGTCGATGATGCTCCTGCGCCCGGTCTGCCTCCGGTCCCGCTCCGCCGCGGTCGTCTGCGGCGCGTTCCTCGCGTCTTGGGCTGCGGCTCCCTGTTCTTTCGGCCAGGACCTGGCCTCCTCCTTCTCCTCCCTTTCGGAAGGGCTCAAGACCGGGACCGCCGGCATCAGGGCCTCCGGGGCTCCGGCGCTCGCCGCCGCTGTCCAGGACGACGCCCGGGCGAAGTATCAGGATACGGCCAACGCTTTCAAGGGCATGGGCGCCATGCCGGACCCGGCCGAGATGGTGGGTTGGGGCGGGATCTGGAACCTCGAGCTCGCGGCTTGCGAGACCTCGGTCGTCTACTCCTCCTCAGGCCTGGTCTGGAACAATGGGAAGAAGGCGAACCTCCAGTTCACCCAGGAGTTCGTGTGGAGCGAGAACCCCTATGCCAACGGCGCCGCGGTCTTCCGAGTTGAGGAGAACGGGGTCCGGGTCTCCCGGTTCTCCCGCCTCAACGGCGACCCTCCGGCCGTGGCCCTCGACCTCCAGAAGCCCTCGGAATTCACAACCATCTATGATGCCGGCTTGGGCGGCAAGGCCGTCAAGTCCTACGCCTGCCGCTCCAACCAGGAGGACCGCATCCTCTGCAGGGTGGAGGTGAAGGAGTACGCGGTGGTCCCCATCCCGGGGAGCCGCACCTTCTACCTGGGCTTGCGCCGCGCCAAGTCCTGAGCCCGCAGTCCATTGGTCCCAGGCCGGGCTAGTCCCCAATGCTCGTTCCCAAAGGGTCCTAAGACTCAGGCTGTCCTGGTCCGGAGGCGCTATCCTTTCCCCCTTGGCCTGTTTGTTATCGAGGTGAGCATGAAACCAAGACACATGGTCCTGGCCCTTGCCGCGCTCCTCGCCGGCTGCGGCAAGAAGGAGCAGGCACCCGCTCCGGCGGCTCTGTCTGCGCCCGATGCGACATTCGCGTATCCCGGGGCTTCCTTTCCGGCCGAGGCGGAAGTGACCGCGTCGAGCGGCTCCGTCCAGATTACGCTCAGGATATACAAGACCAAGCTCAAGGCGAAGACGGATGCCGAGGGACCCTTCGGGATCGACCAATCCCTCTACTATCAAGTCGAGCTCAAGAATCTGGGCAGCCGGAGGTTCGTGCTCGAGGGCGGATATTTCAAGAAGCCGAGAGGCGTCATCGAATGCGTCTCGCCGGACTCGATCGGCGTCTGCTTGGAGATCCTTGGTCCCGAAGGCAGACACCCCGGCCATCTCTTCACGGGGTCTGGCCCGCTGGATGAGATCTCCACGGACCCGGGCATCATGCCCGGCCCGGAAGACAAGGAAGGGCTAGCCCTTCGCTCCCGATGGGAGAAGCAGGGCTTGAGCCCGGAGGCGATCGTCGCGAAGTTTGAGGAACGGGGCAAGCGGCTGCTCGAGGAATATCGGAAGACTCACCCGGAAGAGGGACCGGTCGAGCCTGCTGACTGGTTGGAGCCGGGAGCTTCCGTCGCGAGCATTCCCTGGGTCTGGCAGTCCA
>JBAZSR010000079.1:0-15531 GCA_041662295.1 Elusimicrobiota bacterium
AAGTCCGGGTCGTAGGGGAGGGAGAATTGAGCGTTCGCCCTGTCCGCGGACGCGGACAGAAGGACGACGAAAAGGAGCCGGAAGAGAGCGGTCACGTGATGGAAATAGCCAGCGTCCCCGGCGAGACGCTCTCCGCGCGAATACGCGCGAGCGCGTGAAGTATAACAGGGGCGGATATGTCTGTCAAGACTTTGATAGTGTGCCGCGCCTATGTTAACAATTGGTGTCATGTGCTGGCGTCACCGGTGTATGTTAATATCTGAATGATGTCGGAACCTTCCGATCGCGCCAAGAAACCTCCTCCGACGCCGGAAGAGGCCGAGACCACGCCCGGGCAGGAGCCTGCGGACAAGCCCGGCTCGGGCGGGCAGGGGACCCTGACCCTCGGGCCAGGCCAGGGCACCCTCGCCTTGGGCCCCGGGGCCGAGGCTGGCGGGCCGAGGGTCGCGGGCTGGCGTGTCGGGGAGGTCGTCGACGACCTCTACGAGGTCGCCTCCATCCTGGGGGAGGGAGGCTTCGGCTCGGTCCACAAGGTCCGGCACCTCGGCTGGCACATCGACCTGGCGGTCAAATCGCCCCGGGAGGACAAGGTGTCGAGCCGCAAGGCCATGGAGCGGTTCGTGCACGAGGCCAACACCTGGGTCGGCCTGGGCCTGCACCCTCACATCGTGACCTGCTACTTCGTCCGCGTCGTGGGGGGCCTGCCGCGGATCTTCATCGAGTGCCTCGAAGGCGGCAGCCTCAAGGAGTGGCTCGAGGCCCGCAGGATCGTCGACGCCAGGACCGCGCTCGACATCGCCATCCAGATCGGCCGCGCCATGGAGCGCAGCCACGGCGCGGGACTGGTGCACCGGGACCTCAAGCCCGGCAACTGCCTCATGACGCCCGGGGGCACGCTCAAGGTGACGGATTTCGGCCTGGCCAAGCTCGGCGAGGAGGAGGCCTCGGAGCCCGCCTCGGAGCTCCCCAGGGAGGCCGCGATCGCGGGGATCCGGGAGGCGACCATGACCGGCCGCCTCGGCACGCCGGAGTACATGGCGCCGGAGCAGTGGTCGCAGGCCGGCAAGGCCACGGCCGCCGCGGACGTGTGGGCCTTCGGCGTGATCCTCTTCGAGCTCATGTGCGGGGCGCGTCCCTTCGCCATGGCTCAAGACGAGCCGCCCGACGCCTTCTACTGCCGGATGCTCGAGAGCGGCTGGGCGTACAAGTTCCGGGAGGACGCGCCGCCCGGGATCCGGGGCATCGCGGCCTCCTGCCTCTCGCCGGAGCCCAAGAAGAGGGAGTCCCGGTTCCGTGTCCTTCGCGAGCGGCTCGAGGCGGAGTACGCGGCCCTCTTCAAGGCGGCCTATCCCCGGGAGCCGGTCCGGGACACGCCGCTCCTGGCCGACGCGCTCTGCAACCAGGGCGTGTCCCTGGCGGACCTCGGCCAGCCGGACGAGGCGGGCCGGCTCTTCGGCCGGGCCCTCAAGCAGGACCCGACCCATCCGGCGAGCATCTACAACCAGGGCGTGGTGCTGATGAAGGAGGGCAGGCTCACCCCGGCCGAGCTACGCTCGCGCCTGGAGGTCGCCAAGCGCTCCCGGCCCAAGGAGTGGACCCCCTCCTTCCTGCTTGGGCTCGTGCGGCTGGCCGAAGGGGACGCTGCGGCCGCGCTCCGCGACCTCAAGGCCGCGGAGGAGCACTCCCGTTCCCCGCTGGTCCGCAGGGCGCTTGAGGCCGCGAAGGCCGGACGCGCCGCGGAGCCCCTGGACCTCTTCGTCTGCCCGCCCATGGGCGCCGAGGAGGCCCGGATGGGGGAGTCGAGCTTCCAAGTCCTGCTGGCGCGGGCCAGGAAGGAGACCGAGAGCGGCGCGCCGGGGCTCGCCTACAAGACGCTCATGAAGGCGCGGAGCGTGAAGGGCTATGAGCGGGACCTCCAGGCGCTGGGCCTTCAGCGCGAGCTGTCCCTCAAGGGGAGCATCAAGGGCTTCCGGGGGGGCTGGCCCAAGGCCTTTCTGGAGGGCTCGGAGGGCGCCCTGGCCGCCGCGGTATCGCCCGACGGCCGGCGCGCCCTTTCCGGCCATGCGGACGGGACCGTCCGGCTCTGGGACCTCCACGACAGCAAGCGGCTGGCCTGCTTCCAGGGCCATGCCGGTCCGGTCACTGCCGCGGCCTTCCTCCCCGACGGCATGGAAGCCTTGTCCGGCAGCAGCGACGGCAGTCTCAAGGTCTGGGGCGTGATCTCAGGGAGCTGCCTGAGGACCCTGGTGGGCCATGGAGGAGGCGTGACCTCCGTCTTCGCCCTGCCGGACGGGGAGGCCGTCTTGTCCGCGAGCGAGGACGGCACCCTGAGGCTCTGGGATCTCGAGAAAAGCGCGTGCCGCCGCACGATGAAGGCGGCCGCGGGCCCGGTGACTGCCGCGGCCCTTTCCCTGGACGGCCGGACCGCGGTCTCGGCCGGACCGGCCAAGGCCGGCGGAGCGCGCCTGCGGCAGTGGGACCCGGTCCGGGGCGCGGGGGTCGAGCTCCGGGTGGACGTCGGGCCGGTCTCAAGCCTCGCGGCGTCCCCGGACGGCAAGGCCGTGCTCCTCGGACTTTCGGACGGGAGCCTGGCCCGCTGGGCGTTCGGCTGGCCCGCCGCGGCCGGCCGCGCCGCCTGCCATGCCAAAGGCGTGCGGGCCCTGGCCTTCTCCCCGGACGGCCGGGCCGCGCTCTCGGGCGGCGACGACAAGGCGCTCAAGCTCTGGGAGCTCTCCGGCCCCGCCGAGATTTCGGAGCGCTGGGTCTTCGAGGGCCACCAGGAGCCCGTCCTGGCCGCGTGCTTCGCCCCTGACGGCAGGCACGCCCTCTCCGGGGGCAAAGACGGCCTGAGGGTCTGGGAGCTCGACTGGGAATACGCCTTTCCGGAGCCCTCGGATTGGGACGAGTCCGCCCGGCCCTTCACGGAGGTCTTCCTCGTCCGGTCCGGGCTCGACCCTTCCCGCAAGAAGGAGCTGCCGCCCGAGACCCTGGCCGGGCTCCTCGAGGACCTCTCGCGCCGCGGCTTCGGCTGGCTCAAGCCCGAGGGCGTGAAGGCCGCGCTCGCGGGCCTGCCCCTGCCGTCCCAGAAGATCGAGCGGACCTTCCGTCCCACGCCGATCGCGGAGCCCGAGGCCAAGCTCGGCCTCTTCAAGTACTTCTTCGTCACGCTGGGCGCGCTGGGCGTCGGAGCGAGCCTCTGGGTGTACCAGGCGCTCCAGGGACGTCTGCCCACGGACCTGGGCGGCGCCGTAGACGGCCGGTACCAGGCGACGGCCGCGTTCCTTCCGGACAAGGCCGCCGACTCCGTGGACCCGTTCAAGAAGGTCCTGGACAGCGACGCCAGGACCGACCGCATCGCTCTGAAGGACTGGAAGAGGGCGCTCTTGAGCGAAGTCAGGAGCCCAAGGCCGGACGTGGCCTACCCCGAGGCGCCGGCGGGCATGGCGCTGGTCCCAGCAGGCGACTTCATCATGGGCTCGCCCCGGGGCGAGGGCTCCGAGGACGAGTTCCCGCCCCACCCCGTGCACCTGGACGCCTTCTACATCGACAAGCACGAGGTCACCAACGCCCAGTACGGCCGGTGCGTCCAGGCCGGCGCCTGCCGCAGGCCCGACCTCGGCGAGTGCCGCGTCCACGACGGCCGCACGTGGATCAAGGGCGAGCCCCTGGCCGACGCCTTCAAGGGCGACGACCGGCCCGTGGTCTGCGTCTCCTGGGAGGAGGCGCAGGACTACTGCGCGTGGGCCGGCCGCCACGGCAAGAGGCTTGCGACCGAGGCGGAGTGGGAGAAGGCCGCCGCCGGTCCCAAGGGGCACCGGTTTCCCTGGGGGTATGACGCTCCCGGAGCCAAGGGCGTGTTCCGCATGAACTGGGGCGAGGGCCGCGACCAGGGCATGTGGGGACGGGACGGCCACGTGTTCACGGCCCCGGTCGGGAGCTTCCCGGCAGGCGCGAGCGAGTACGGGGTCTTCGACATGGCTGGCAACGCGGCCGAGTGGGTCGCGGATTGGTACGACCCGCAGTATTATCGCGGGAGCCCCAGGCATGCCCCGAAAGGGCCCAAGACCGGGCAATACCGGGTCCTGCGCGGGGGGGCCTGGATCCTCAACGCCGAGCTCTGCCGGGCCCAATCCCGCGGAACCCTCGCGGCCGGGGTGCCGATGGACTACGCCGGCATCCGCTGCGCGGCCTCAGCCGCGGTCAAAGGGAGGGGGACGCCATGACTGACTCAGGCTCCGGGCCCGTGGCTGCGTTCGGCTCGGTCAGCGACGTGGGCCGCCGCAGGACCGAGAACCAGGACTCCTGGTTCGGCGCCAAGGAGCAGGGCATCTTCCTCGTGGCCGACGGCATGGGCGGCATGAACGCGGGCGGGACCGCCTCCAAGGCCGCGGCCGAGATCGTCCCCAGGATGCTCAGCGACCGCCTCAAGACCCTGGCCGTAGCCACGGAGGCCGCCGTGGAAGACGCGGTGCGCTCCAGCGTGGCGGGCTTCAGCGCGGCGCTCTACGGCCAGAGCCAGACGGACCACCGGCTCGAGGGCACCGGCACCACCGTGGTCCTGGCCCTGGCGCTGGGCCGCAGCGTCTACGTGGCGAACCTTGGCGACAGCCGGGCGTACCTCTTCAAGGGCGTGCTGAGGCCTCTCACCGAGGACCATTCCCTGGCCGCCACGCTCCAGCGCATGGGGCGCCTGACCCCGGAGCAGGCCGCCCTGCATCCGGGCCGCAACACCCTGACGCGCTACGCGGGCATGAAGGGCGCGGCCGAGGTCGACACCCGCGTGATCCGCCTCAAGGGCCCCTGCCGCCTCCTGCTGTGCACCGACGGCCTCTTCGGCATGCTCGGGGACGCCCGCATCGAGACCGTGCTGACCCTGGTCAAGGACCCGGCCGAGGCGTGCCGCAGGCTCGTGGACGCCGCCAACGAGGCCGGCGGTTTCGACAACGTCACGGCCCTGGTGGCGGACCTGAGGCATCCGGGCTGACCTCCATGCGCTCCGTCGTCATCCTCCGTGCCGTGAAGGGACCCCGCAGCGGCGCGGCCTTCGAGTTCGACCGGCACGACATCTTCGTGTTCGGCCGGTCCGAGGACTGCCAGTGCTCCATCCCGGACGACCCCTACATCTCCACGAACCACTTCCTGCTCGAGGTCAACCCCCCCGAGGCCGAGCTCAGGGACCTCGGGAGCAAGAACGGCACCCACGTCAACGGCCTGAGAACCGGCGGACGGGAGAAGGGGGAGTCTCCTGAGGCGGCCGCGTCCCGCGCCAAGCCGGTCGCGGTCAAGGGGGGGGACGTCATCAAGGCCGGGAGGACCGAGTTCGAGGTCGAGATCCGGGTCTTCGAGGAGTGCTCCCGGTGCCGGCTGGAGGCGCGGACCGAGTCGCCTCACGACGAGGCCAAGGGCCGCTTCCTGTGCCCTTCGTGCGCGGAGGCCGGGCCCGCGGCGCCGCCTCTCGCGCCGGGGCCCGCGCCCGAGGCCCGGGTCGAGGGCTACTTCGCCCGATTCCTGGCCGGCGCCGGGACCAAGCCCGTGGAGTCAGCGGACCGGTTCCCGGGCTACGCCATGGTGCGGGAGCTCCGCGCAGGCGGCATGGGCCGGGTCTACCTCTGCCGGCGCCAATCCGACGGCAGGCTCGTGGCGGTCAAGTGCATCAAGACCCGCGGCGGCCGCGCCAACCCCAGGATGCTCGAGCTCTTCAAGCGCGAGATGCAGGTCGCCATGGCCCTCAAGCACCCCAACATCGTGGAGTTCCTCGACGAAGGGCGTACCGAGGACAACGGGTTTTTCTTCGCCATGGAGTTCTGCGACGGGGGGAGCGTCTCGGAGCTCATGGACAAGACAGGGCCCCTGAAGCTCGTTGAAGCGGGCCCCATCATCCTGCAGGCCCTCGAAGGCCTGGCCTTCGCCCATTCCAAGGAGATCATCCACCGCGACCTCAAGCCCCACAATATCCTGCTCCACGGCTCCGGGGATGAGAGGCGGGCCAAGGTCGCGGACTTCGGGCTGGCCAAGAACTTCAGCCTCGCGGGCTTGAGCGGCATGACCGCCTCGGGACAGGGCGGCGGGACCATGGTCTTCGTGCCCAAGGAGCAGCTCAAGGACTTCAGGCACAGCCGCCCGGTCTCCGACGTCTTCTCCATGGGCGCGACCCTCTACCACATGCTGACCGGCAAGTTCGTCTACGACCTCAGGGCCGAGCCGGACCTGTGCAGCGTCATCCTCAAGGACAAGCTCATCCCCATCCGCAAGCGCGGGGTGGACCTGCCCGAGGCAGTGATGGACGTGGTGGACCAAGCCACGGCTCCGGACTTCAAGCACCGCCTTCCCACAGCCTTGGCGTTCCGGGATGCCCTGGCAGCGGCATTAAAAAAGTCCTGATTTTAACAGGACTTTCCCTATAAATCGCGAGGCGCTGAGGCAAGCGTCGTTCCAGTCGACTGCCTCAGCGCCTCAAACTATGCCGGGTATTCCGCCCCCAACTCGGCCATGCGGCGACGGCCTTCGGCGAACACCCACGACTTTCGGCTGCGACGACCTGACGACCTCGGCGTTCACTGCTGACTGCGGTCCGGCTGCGTCTCGGCGTCTGCTGCGTCCACGGCTTGCTGCTGCACCCTGCTGCGGCCCTGCGTCTCACCTGCGGGCCGCTCCGTCTGCGGCGTCCGGCTACGGCACCGAGCGCCGAGTTCGGGGCGGGGCACCTACCCGGCACTCTCAGTATAACACGATGGCTTGAATTGTCAAGACCCAAAATGGGGTCAGACCCTGACATTGGAAAACCTGACATTGTCGTCGGGCGATCGGTCTGGCCTGATGTCAGGTTTTCCAATGTCAGGGTCTGACCCCAGACATCAGTCTTCCTGGAAGAACGCGATCGGCGGCTCGACGCCTTGGTGGCGCAGGAGGTCGTAGAAGCGCGGCATCGAGCCCGTGGGCATGAGGCGGATGCAGGTCCCCTGGGCGTCGCGGTGCGAGGTCAGCTTGAAGAGGTCCGAGAGCGTGACGACGTCCTGGTCGATGCCCGTGACTTCCGTGACCTGCGCGACCGTGCGCACGCCGTTGGGAAGGCGCGTCATGAACACGATGAGGTCGAGGGCCTGCACGATGTTCTGGCGCAGGGCTTTCAGGGGGAAGTCCACGCCGGACATGAGGCAGAGGGTCTCCAGGCGCGCGAGGGCTTCGCGGGCGGAGTTGGAGTGGATGGTGGCCATGACCCCGTCGTGGCCCACGTTCATCGCCGAGAGCATGTCGAAGGCCTCGGCCCCGCGGCACTCGCCGACCACGATGCGGTCGGGCCGCATGCGCAGGGAGTTGACCAGCAGGTCCCGCAGGGTGATGTCCGGCTGGCCGCGCGGGTCGCGCATCCGGGTCTTGAGGTAGATGACGTGCTTCTGCGGGAGCACGAGCTCCGGGGTGTCCTCGAGCACGAGGATGCGGTCCTGCGCCGGAGACAGCGCCGCCAGGGCGTTCAAGAGCGTGGTCTTGCCCGAGGACGTCCCGCCCACGATGAGGAGGTTCTGCTTGTTGGCCGTGGCGAACTTGAGGAACTCGGCGCACTTGGCCGGGATGGAGCCGTTGTCGATGATCTCCTGGAGGGAGGGCCGCGAGGTCGGGCGCTTGCGGATGGTCAGGACCGGCCCGCCCCGGGTCAGCGGCGAGACGATGATGTGGACGCGCGAGCCGTCCTTGGCCGAGAGGTCCGCGTAGGGCCGCTCGGCGCCGAAGCGCTCGGTGGGGCCCACGAGGTGCTGGACGAACTCGCCGAGGCTGGCCAGGGGCAGCTTGAAGGGGAGCTCCACGAGGTCCGCGGCGGCGACCTTTTCGGCGAAGGCGGAGCCGTCCTCGATGATCATGAGCTCGATGGTGTCGGGCTCCTCGTAGACCTTGATGATCTTCTCGGTTTCAGGGTTCATGATGGCCTCGTGGGTCCGTGGTGCGGAGTCTTCAAGGAGCTCCCGAGCGGTCGAAGCGGCGCGCGAGCTCGTCACGGGAGAAGGCGAGCATCGTCGGGCGTCCGTGCGGGCAGGAGGTGCCGTCCCGGCAGTCCTTGAGCGTCTCGAGCAGGGCCAGGGCCTCTCTCTCGCCCAGGGGGTCGTGGGCCTTGACCGCGCGCTTGCAGGCCACGGTCGCGGCCGCGGCGCGGCCGGTCGCGGCCGCGGCATGGGCCGGGTCCTCGAGGTAGTCGAGCAGCCGCAGGACGGTGTCCTTCAAGTCCGAGGCCTTGCGGAACACGGCCGGAGCCCCGGTCAGATGCAGGGCGGTCTTGCCGAAGGGCTCGACCGTGAAGCCCAGGGCCGCGAGCCGGCTTTTCATGGCCAGGACCTCGGTCCGCCGGGATGCGCCCAGGTCCAGGGTCAGGGGCAGCATGAGAGGCTGGCAGGCCTTGCCGGGCTTGGCGAGGTCCTTCATGTAGCCCTCGAAGAAGACGCGCTCCTGGGCCGCGTGCTGGTCGAGCACGAGCAGTCCGCCCGAGGACTCGAACACGAGGAAGCTGTCCTCGAGGCCCCCGAGGTACCGGTAGGGAGGCCGCCACCAGCCGGGCGAGCCGGTTTCGGGCCTGAGGCTGTCGCTGGGCCTGGAATCCAGGGAGAGGAAGCCCTCCTCGAACGCCGGCGCCGGGGACACGGAGCCGAAGGAGCGTCCGGGGGAGGAGACGACCGCGGCCCCGCCCAGGGCCGGGGCGCGCGTGCCCGCGATGGCGGCGTAGATGAGGTCGGCCACGAGGCCGTGGACCGCGCCCTCGCTCCTGAATCGGATCTCGCGCTTGCCCGGGTGGACGTTCACGTCCACCTGCTCGGGCGGCACTTCCAGGAAGCCCACGCAGACCGGGTGCCGGTCCTTGGCCCGGACGTCGCGGAACGCGCGGTAGAGCGCGGTCTGAAGGGCCCGGGACTGCACCGGCCTCTTGTTGACCAGCCAGTGCTGGAGACTGCGCGTGGCAGCCTGGCGCTCGGCCGGGGAGAAGAAGATCCAGGCCTTGAGCTCGGGCCTGTCGCAGAGGACCGAGACCAGCCCCTCGCACGCCTCCTCTCCCAGCACGGCCCGCACCCTGGCGCGGTAGGCGGCCTCGGGTTTGGCGGCCTTGACCGGGGGGAGGCTGAGGGATCTGCGTCCGCCCGTCGTGAGGCTGAAGGCGACGGAGGGGTTGGCCAGGGCCGCCTCCTCGACGACCGCGATGAGGCGCGAGGACTCGAAGGCGTCGGAGCGCAGGAACTTGAGGCGCGCCGGGGTGTTGAAGAAGAGGTCACGGACCTCGATGACCGTGCCGCCGGCCGCCGGCGCGGGGCAGGACTTGACGATCCTTCCGGCCTCGGCAATCACGCGCCAGCCCGACTTGGCGCCGCGGGCGGAGGTGGTCAGGACCAGCTTGGAGACGGCCGCGATGGCGAAGAGCGCCTCCCCCCGGAACCCGAAGGTCGCGAGGCGGTCGAGGTCGCCCAGGTCCGCGATCTTGCTCGTGGCGTGACGCTCGAGGCAGAGCTCGGCGTCGGCCTTGTCCATGCCCTTGCCGTCGTCCGAGACCCGGATGAGCGACTTGCCCCCGCCCGCGATCTCGACCGAGATCCGGGCCGCGCCGGCGTCAAGAGCGTTTTCGAGGAGCTCTTTTAAGGCCGAGGCCGGACGCTCGATGACCTCGCCGGCCGCGATGAGGCTTGAGACCGCGTCATGGAGCCTCTTGATGGTCGGCATCGGCTGGAGCTCCGGCCTAGAGCTTCTTCTTGAGCTCCGTGAGCGCGGCCAGGGCTTCGAGCGGGGTCATGGAGTCCGGGTTCAAGAGCCGCAGGGTCTGGAGCACCGGATTCTCGTCGAACATGGGGAGCTGCGGCGCCCCGCCGCCCGCGCCCTCTGAGCCGGACGGCTCGCGGCTGGCGGACTCGTTCTCGAGCTTGGAGAGGATCTCCTGCGCCCGGGTCAGGCACCCGGCCGGAAGTCCCGCCAGGGCCGCCACGTGGATGCCGTAGGAGCGGTCCGCGGGCCCCTCCGAGATCTTGTGGAGGAAGACCACCTCGGTCTTGCCCGCGGCGTCCGTCCACTCCTTGGCCTCGACGTTGAAGTTGACCACGCCCTCGAGGAGCTGCGGGAGCTCGGTCAGCTCGAAGTAGTGGGTGGCGAAGAGCACGCGCGGGCCTTTGGCGTCCGCGTCCTTGCCGGCGTAGGAGCCGTGGAGGTGCTCGAGCACCGCCCAGGCGATGGAGATGCCGTCGAAGGTCGAGGTGCCGCGGCCGATCTCGTCGAGGATGAGGAGGCTGCGGACCGTGGCGGTCTTGATGATGTGGGAGGTCTCCCGCATCTCCACCATGAAGGTCGACTGGCCCTGGGCCAGGGCGTCCTGCGCCCCGATGCGCGTGAGGACGCGGTCCACCACGCCCACGCACGCCTCCTTGGCCGGGACGAAGGAGCCGATCTGGGCCATGAGCGCGATGATGGCGTTCTGCCGCAGGTAGGTGGACTTGCCGCTCATGTTCGGGCCCGTGAGCACCACGATCCGCGGGTTCTCCGCGTTGATGGCGATGTTGTTGGGCACGAAGGCGCCCGTGGGCAGGAGCGACTCGAGCACCGGGTGGCGGCCGTCCACGATCCTGAGGTCGTAGCCCAGGTCCACGGTCGGCCGGACGTAGCCGCGCCTGGCCGCGGTCTCGGCCAGGGCGTTGAGGACGTCGATCTCGGCCAGGAGGTGCGCCAGGCTCATGACCAGGCCGTGGAACGTCACGGCCTCGGCGCGGAGCTCCTCGAAGAGCTGGGCCTCCAGCCGCAGGATCTTGTCCTCGGCGCTGAGGATCTTGGTCTCGAGCTCCTTGAGCTCGGGCGTGATGTAGCGCTCCGCCGTGGTCAGGGTCTGCTTGCGAACGTAGCGGGCCGGCACCTTGGACGCGTGGGCGCGCGTGACCTCGAGGTAGAAGCCGAAGACCGAGTTGTAGCCCGCCTTGAGCGAGGTGATGCCGGTCGAGCGGCGCTCCGAGGCCTCGAGCTTGGCCAGGAAGGAGTGGCTGTCGGATTTGAGGGCCTTGAGCTCGTCGAGCTCCTCGTGGAATCCCGGCCGGATGAGCGTGCCGTCGGACATCTTGACCGGCACCTTCTCGGAGAGGGCCTTGGCGAGGAGCTCGTGGCAGGGCTCGAGCTTCTTGGACACCACCGCGATCTGGGCCGCGGTCTCGGCGAGCTCCTGGCAGAACTCGTTCTCGGCGAGGAGCTTCACCACCTCGGTCCTGCGGGCCAGGGAGTCCCGAAGGGCCCCGAGGTCCCGGGGCGAGGCCTGGCGCGTGGCCAGCCGGTTGACGACCCGGGAGAGGTCCGCGACCTCGCGCAGCTGCTGGGCCAGGGCCGTGCGCACGTCCGGCTTGTCGAAGAGCTCGGAGACGCAGTTCTGCCGCCGGCCGATCTCCTGGATGTCCGTGGAGGGGTGCAGGATCCAGGTCTTCAAGGTCCGGCTGCCCATGGGCGTGGAGCAGGAGTCGAGCGTGCCCCAGAGCGTGTGCCGCCGGTTGCCGTCCGCGGATTCGACGAGCTCGAGCGTCCGGATCGCCGTCTCGTCGAGCAGCATCTCCGAGGCGCTCTCGCGGTACTGCGGCTCGAGCACCTCGGTCACGTGGAAGCGGGTCTCCGCGAGGTAGCGCAGGCAGCGCTGGGCCGCCGAGGCCGCGATGTGGTGGTTGACCCAGATGGGCGCCTGCGCCCAGGCGGGCTCGCCGGCCTTGACCGGAGAAGGGTCTTTGGCCTTGCGTCCTTTGATCGTGGGCGCGACGCGGATGAGCTCGTCGGGCTCCTGCGGGGGCTGGGCCGCGGGCAGGTTCTCGCGCAGGGTCTGCGCGACCTCGCGCAGGGTCAGGCACGCGGCCGGGAACTCCCGGGCGAGGTTCAGGGTCTCGGCCGTCTTCATCGAGCAAAGGATCTCCGCCGGCCGCACGCGCGAGAGCAGGGCCTTGAGCCTGCGGTGGCCCTGGTCGTTGATGCTCTGCGTGGCCCAGAACTCGCCCGTCGAGACCTCGATGACCGCCGCGCCCCACCCCACCAGGTCCACCTCGACCGCGGTCAGGTAGTTCGTCAGCGTCGGCTCGAGGAGCTCGTCCTCGATGACCGTGCCCGGTGTGACCGTGCGCGTGACCTCGCGGGCCACCAGCTTCTTGGTCTTGGAGGCCTCCTCCATCTGGTCCGCGATGGCGACCTTGTATCCGGCGCGGATGAGCTTGGCCAGGTACTGCCCGTGGTTGTGGTGCGGGATGCCGCACATCGGGATGCCCTGCCGCGAGGTCAAAAAAAGCCCGCAGACCGGGGCGGCGGTCCGGGCGTCGTCCGCGAACATCTCGTAGAAGTCGCCCAAGCGGAAGAATAGGATGGTGTCCGGGTGCCGGGATTTCAGCTCCCGGTATTGCCGCATCAGCGGCGTGTCGGGGAGGACGGCGGCGGTATCCTGCATCTCGTCATCTTAGCAATTTCCGGCTATGTGGTCGACGAGGGAAGGAGGGCTAAGCCTTGCCTTCGAGCCTGCTGATGCGGACTTCGTGGTCGTCGAGCTTGTCTGAATGCTCGGTGAGCTTGTGGCCATGCAGGGTCCTGGCATTGTCGTAGCTCACGGCCTTGTTCGCGAACGAGTCGATGGCCGTCATGATTCGCTCCATGTCGGCCTTCGTGGACAACCCGCCTATGGTCTGCTTGATGTCCCTGATGTCGGATTGGACCTTGACGATCTCGAGCGCCAGCCTGCCCACCGCGGAATCGAGCTCCGCCTTGGTGGCCAGCTTGCTCACCGCGGCGCGGAGTTCCTCCTTGGTGGCCAGCTTGCTCACCGCGGCCTGGAGTTCCGCTTTGGTCGCCAACTGGCTGACCACAGCGTCGAGGTCCGCGTTCGTCACATAGGCATCCGGCCTGCGCTCGAGCATCTCAGCCATTGTAATAATTCCCTCCCGGCCCCGGGAAGGGTCCAAGGACCCACTCAAAAGGGCCTCACTCTATATACGAGCGAGCCTCGAAAAAGTTCCCTCGGGAAAGCTACTTGGCGAAGTCCCAGAACGCCTGGGGGAACAGGCGGGTGAGCAGGACCGTCTTGTTGAGGAAGATGAGGACGCCGATGGCGACCAGGAGGACTCCGGCCGCGACCTCGCCCCAGCGGATGAAAGGCCGGTACTTGGAGAGCCAGCGCATGAAGGAGTCGGCCGCCAGGCCTGCCGCGAGGAAGGGCAGTCCCAGACCCAGGGAGTAGACCGCGAGCAGGGCCGTGCCCCGCGAGACCGTCTCGGCCGTGGCGGCCATGGCCAGGATCGAGGCGAGTATCGGCCCGATGCACGGGCTCCAGCCGAAGGCGAAGGCCATGCCCATGAGGAAGGCGCCTCCCGGGCCGGGCTTGATCTTCATGAAGGAGAACCGCGTGTCCCGGTAGAGGGCCGGGATGGTGAACAAGCCCATGATGTGCAGGCCGAAGACCACGATGACCGCTCCGGCGACCTTGGTCAGGATCCCCAGATGCGCGACCAGGGTGCTCCCCAGGGCGGTCGCGGCAGCGCCCATGGCCGTGAACACCGCCGAGAACCCGAGCACGAAGAAAAGCGACGCGAGCGCGGCCTTCCGCCTTCCCGCGGACCTGTCCGCCCCTGCTCCGGCAAGTCCCGCTGTCTTTGCCTGGAGCTCTGCCAGAGAGATGCCCGAGACCATGGAAAGATAGCCCGGCACGAGCGGCAGGACGCAGGGCGACAGGAATGACGCCAGACCTGCCAGGAACGCCGCGCCGAAGCTCACATCGGTCATGATGGTTTCCCCTCCGCCGCCGCAGCGGCCTCGAACGCCTGCAGGAACTCGGCGGCGCTGTGGAACCTGTCCTCAGGCTTGGAAGCCAGGGCGGCCTTGAAGAACCCGTCCAGCCCTGGATTTGCAGGAATAGCCGCTGATATCGGCTGGAACCTGGCCTCGAGCTTCGCCGGATACGCGCCTGCGCCGTCGAAGGGCCGCTTGCCGGCCAGGAGCTCGTAGAGCATGACCGCGGCCGAGTAGAGGTCCGACTCCCTGCTCACCTGCCCCGAATGCTGTTCCGGCGCCATGTAGACCGGCGTGCCGATCTGCATGGTCGTGACCGTCCTGCCGTCAGCGCTCTCCGTCACCCTGGCGATGCCGAGGTCCATGATCTTGACCAGGCCGGTCTCTTTCTCCACCATGACATTGGAGGGCTTGAGGTCCCGGTGCAGGACCCCGTGGCCATGCGCGTGACCGATGCCCTGGCAGACCTGCTTGAAGATCCCGGCGCAGTCCTTCAAAGGCAGCCGCCCCTCCCGGGAAAGCCGTTCCGCCAGGGTCTCGCCCTCGATGAACTCCAGGACCAGATAGGCGCCGTCCGGCTCTTCGATGAGCTCATGGATGGCCGCGATGTTGGGATGCTTGAGCTTGGCCGTGGCCAGGGCCTCGTCCTTCAAGCGCGCAAGCTCCCGCGGGTCGTCCCGCAGGGCCGCCGTCACCTGCTTGACCGCGACCTGGCGCTTGAGCTTCACGTCCTCGGCCAGGTGCACCACGCCCATGCCTCCGCCGCCGATCTTGCGGATGATGCGTATGTGCCCTGCCAGGAGCCTGGACGCCGCATCCTTGGGGGGCAGCTTTGCGATGTCAAGGAGCTTCTCCATCCCGACCGCAGACTCTTCGGCCGCGGCCTTTTTGCCGCTCCTCAAGGCGATCCGGACCAAGAGCAGGACCATGAGCCCTGCCAGCACCAGGCCCGCGATGGCAGCCAGAGGCAGATATCCTTTCAGGAACGCCGCCTTGGCCGGCGACCTGTCCAGCCCTGCTCCGGTCAGGACCGCGTCGATCCCCTGCGCCTCGCCCGCCTTGGCATGAGCGACGTCCACCCGCATCTGCTCGAGCAAAGCCCTGTAGGTCGGGTTCTCCCCCAGCCTCGGGTCCAGCTTCAAAGCCGTCTGCATGTCCTCCGCGATCTCGGCCCCATGCAGCTTCAGGTCCTTCTGTTCGATGTGGAGCATGAAGGCCGCGTGCGCCCGGAGCACGTAGGCCACCGCCATCTTCGCGTCATAGGCGATCGCCATGATCGCGTCCTGATACGCCGCAGCGTAGCGCTCAGCCAGCAGGAGCGCCTCTGCCCGCAGTTTGAACAGGACCGGTTCCGTCCACCCCAGAGTCATCGCCTGCGTCAGGTCCGTGATCGCGCCGTTGTAGTCGCCCTGCTCCGACCGCGCCCGTCCCCTCTGAAAATAGACCATCGGATCCGAGGGGTCCGCCTTGACCGCGGCCTCGGCGAACGCCGCCTGGGCCTGAAGGTCGCCCTTCCCGCGCGCCTCCATGACCTTCCGGACCAGCCTGCCCGCCTCTGTCGGCCGCTCCGCCTGCGCCTGCGCCCATTCCTGCGGCGTATGCGTCACCGTCTTTTCCGTCAGGGCCATGATCCGCTTCGTGCGCTCCGCGACCAGCGCGTCCATGCCCCGCAGGTGCAGCGCGCTCTCCGAGTACATCATCAGCTCGAACGCCGGCCTAAAATCCGAGTCGCCCTTCAAAGCCGTCTTGGCCGAGTTGTACGCCGCGACATAGTCGCGCTTC
>JBAZSR010000080.1:0-15519 GCA_041662295.1 Elusimicrobiota bacterium
TGCACCTTGTTGATCATGACCCCTGCCTCAAGGAGCTCTTCTTCGGCCTCATCCCCGGCGACGAAAGGCGTCACCGGCCTAGCCTCGAGGACCAGGATGCTCCTGGCAGGGAGCCTGAGCAGAAGCCCTCCCCCCGTGCCGACCCGCAAGTCCTGGCCGGACGCCTTGAGGCCGAGGAGGGTCGTAAAGCGCGTGCCTGCCGGAAGCCTGGTCTCCAGGCGCGGGGCCAGCATCTCCTCCTCCGCGGTGTTGAAGACCACGAGGATGGACGCGCCGGCGCCGGAGCCTGCGGGCCCGGTGGACGGGTCCACCCGCCAGGCCAGGGGGCCGGGCCCCCAGGCCGCGCCGAAGAGGGGGACCAAGGAGCCCCGCCGCAGAACGGGCTGGGCCGCACGAAGGTCCGCCAGCCGTCTGATGAGTCCGTAGAGCCGGTGGGAGCGGTCGAACCGGTCCTTGCCCCCGGACCCCCAGCCCTTGGCGAACATGGCGGCCCGGGTCTCGGTGAACCCCTGCTCCGTGCCGGCGTAAACAACGGGCATGCCGGGGATCGTGAACAGGGCGGCCAGGGCCTGGACGAGCCCCTCCTCCGAGCCCTCGGTCAGAAAGCGCGGCATGTCGTGGTTGTCCACGAAATTGACGGAAGCCCTGCCGCCGAGATAATGCCTGTTCATGCTCCTGAGGCGGTAGACCAGGCCGGCCGGAGGAGCGCCCTTGCCGAACACGCTGCGCAGGTCCCAAGCCAGGGGGAAGTTCAGCATGGCCCCCATTCCCGGCTTCTCCGGGGACCCGAGGTACGACGCGGTCAGGACGTCCTCCTTGTCGCCGAAGGGGGTGGCGTTGGCCCAGACCTCGCCGAAGACCAGGAAGTCCTTCTTGCCCAGACCCCGGGCGAAGACCTCCACGCCGGGAGTCTTAGGGTCCTTGGAGTGGATGAAGTCGCTCCAGAAGTCGTGCTCGACGTAGCGCGCCGTGTCCACCCGGAAGCCGTCCACGTCCGCGGCCTTGATCCAGCCGTTGTAGGACTCCCTCAGGGTCCGGCGCACCAGCGGGTTGGAGGTGTCGATGTCGTCGAGGCCGCTGACCTGGTGGGTCAGGAGCTGGGACTCGTCGTTGAAGTCAGCCAGGTCCGGGGTCCAGTGGTAGGCCCCCAGGCGCCTGGCCTCCGGGTCCCGGGCGTCGTTGGAAGAGAAGGGACCCTGGGTCGGCCGGGGAGGGACCATGCCGGGCTTGAGCGTGAAGTTCTTCGCGGGATCAGCCGGGTCGTAGGCGCCGGAATAGGCGAAGAAATCCCCGGTGTGGTTGGCCACGATGTCCTGGATGAGGAGCATCTTCCTGGCGTGCAGGTCGTCCGCGAGCCCCCGATAGTCCGAAAGCGTTCCGAGGTGGGTGTCGACCTTCGTGAAGTCCGAGGCCCAGTAGCCGTGATAGCCCGCCATCTTCAAGCTCGGGTCGTACCAGACATTGGCGACCGGAGGCGTGAGCCAGACCGCGGTCGCGCCCAGGCCCTGGATGTAGTCCAGCCTGGACCGGACCCCTGACAGGTCCCCCCCGCTGAAGAGGTTGGGGTCCGCCGGGCCGTACTCCCCGGCCTTCTGGTCGTTGTTGGAAGGGTCCCCGTCCGCGAACCGGTCCGTCATCAGGAAGTAGACGACCTGGTCGCGCCAGTCCGGGGCCTCGGAGGCGCGGGCAAGGGAGGCAGCGCCGGACAGGGCGGCGCCGACTACGGCGGCCGTCAAGGAGCGGAAGAGGTACATTCGCATCACGCTCAATCGCTATTGCCCAGTCTTTTCGCAAAGATGCCGAGATCTTCGTCAAGAATCAACGTCGGCTCTCTCCGATCCAAAGGGATGCCTGTCCTGTCATAGACAATTGGCTTGCCATCGTTTTCGCCTGCATGGTCCGGGGAGAAAAGCGGTTCAAAGTAGACCTTGCCCTCATCTTTGCGCCAGGCCCATGACCCAGTGCTGGAGTAGACTACGCGGTCCGCTGCCTGGAAGGTCTGAGAGAAACTTCCATCCGGCCGCAAGGTGAATGTCTCGCGCCCGCCGGAATATTCGCCCTGATAGTTCCCCGGAATCATGGTTGGGTCAACGTCCCGGTCCGTGGCCCACATGTACAAAAAAAACGTGCCAACAGCCACAATGGCAGTGCCGCCCACAATCATGCAAGCGCTCTTTGCTATTCGTGTTGTCACCGACATTGTTTGGCGCCCCCCTCGAATTGGATGGATTCTGACCAGCGGAAATCAATCCTTCGGGTTCCAAGAGGCCCGTCTTTGCCCAAAGGGTCGTCCCCGAATAGGCTTCCGATAGAGCAGTTCCCGCCAGCCTTAATACACGACCAAGCCGTGTGTGTGCTCTTGTATCCAATCCATGGCAGCCTGGTCAATGAGCTGACACGCAATTTGTCGGAGACATGAAAAGCGACTTCAGCCGTCCCCCGGCAACAGTCGTGTCGAATTACTTCCCATGTTCCCCTGAAGGAGCCGAGAACGCTCCCAATAGCTGGACGCCCTGCGGAGCCGCCTGCCACAATGTTGAATGGATCGGTGAGATACGTCTTCATATGCCGAGCAAACGGAAGCTTTGCGAGTCTGCAGGCGAAATCTTTTTCCAAAGCAATTTTATCGCCTCCACAGGCCTTCGAAAGGCCGGCTCGAATGTGTTCTCGTTGGGCATTGATCTCCGGATGGGTCTTGAGTTCGTCCGTGAGAGGAGAATCCGCGTCCCACGTCCAGCCCGCGCCGTCGATCCCTGCTGCCCACTTGAGGAACAACCCGACAGAGCTCTGCGTAGTTTGCCGATTAGGAGAACCAGCTAGACCACCCATCTTGTTTGCCGTAGCAGCCATAGCCATCTCCGGCGGCAGCTCGGCGACTTTCCGCTCGAAAGAGGCCAGAGACTCAAGGGCCTTCGGGTCCCCTGACCTCCGGGCAGCCTTGAGGGCCCAGTCCACGGCCTCGGTCCGATGCCCTGCATCCAGGGCCTTCTTGGCCAGTCGTAGATATTCCGTCGCATCAACGTGACGGGCATGGTCCTCCGCCGCGACGAGGTAGAACTCCTGGACGCCCCGGGAGGAGGGGTCGGCACGCATGGCTGCCTGCGAGAACCGCATGGTGCCCTCGAAGTCCCCGGCCTCGCGGGCCTTGACGGCCTTGCGCATGGACTCCTGCGCCTGCGGGGAGGCGGCCTCCTCCGGGACAAGCCACTCCGAAGCGGGAGGAGGCGGGGTGCTCCCGCCGCCGGAGTCCGCTTCCCCTCTGGCCGTCCTTCCCGCGGACAGCATGAATACGGCGATGGCGGCATCGTCATGAGGATTCAGCTTCATGGCTTTCTTCGCCCATTCGGTCGCGGCCGGGTAGTTGCCCATCTGGTGACAGCCGCTCGCGGCCAGGGTGTAGCCTGCGGACTTGCCCGGAGCGAGCTCTTGGAGCCTGCCTGCGATACGAACAGCGCTTAGCCCGGCCTCAGACCCGCCCTCATCAAGCAAGAGATAGCCTTGGGCAACGACTGCCAGGGCTTCCGCGGACTTCGCTTTCTGCTCGAGGACCGCGAGGCTGGCTCTTGCGCCTTGGCGCTGCTTTGGGGACATCTGTCGGACCAGATTTCTGAGCGATGGCTGACCCTGAAAACCCGCCATTTGGTCCTTGGTGAATTGCGACTGGAAGGCTTCCTGTAGAAGAGGCGGCTCAGGGGCCTGCAGCACTTGCTCGGATACAGCGGGAGAATCCTCTTGCTGAACGGGTTCTTGGGCTTGGAGAGGACTCATACGAGAATCGAAAAGCAAGAGAAGCCAAAGCCATCCAGCTGCGAGGAACCGCAGCGAAGGAAGGCCCATGGGCTATGATACCATTCCGGCCCGATTTCGGCCGCCTGGTTCACGAGTCCGGCCCGCCGGCGTCGAGCACCGCGCCAAGGCACTCGGCCAGGGTCTTGAGCAGGACGCGCTCCTCCCTGAGGAACGGCCCCTCGTCCGCCTGGGGCAGGTCCTCCAGGCAGCACATCTCGACGGAGCCCTCGGGGAAGCCCTTGACCATGACCGGCTCCGACAAGACCCAGGGAGTCTCTCGGAACCTCGCGCTGCGGAATTCGCGTCCCCAGAGCTTCGCCCTCGCAGCCGCCTTATCCGGGTGCTGGAGAGCCTTGGGCAGAAGGTCCACGATCCTGCCGACCCGCTGCGCCGACCTGAGGTCCGGGTTCCGGACGATCTGGACGGCCTGGCACACGGCGTCGAGTTCCTTGACCCTCTCGTTGAGGACGCGGGTCCTCTTCCGGATCGCCTCCTCCATCCAGTCGTTCTGGTCCTTCGCGAGACGCAGCTTTTCCCGGAGGGACAAAAGCTCGGCGTTCAAGTCCCGCACGTGGCGGAGCAGTTCCTCCCTGCTCAGGTCCGTTTCCATGGCCATTATTCTACCTCATGCGGCGCCCCACCCGGCACCCCCTGCCCAAGGTACCAGGAGGCGCTGGGCCCATTGGCGGGCCGGCCCTGCCCCCTCGGCCCATGAACACAGCCCGCCGCAGGGGCTATAGTCTTAAGAGAAGGCGAGAACCATGAACTTCAAGACCATCCGAAGGCCTCTGGCGGTCCTCGTCGTTTCAGCTCTCCTCGTCGCTTCCCAGGGCCTCGCGGTCCCGGCCCTTGCCCAGACCATCGCCACGGCCAAGACCGGCCAGTCCGCCCCGGTCTCCATCCCCGGCGCAGGGGCCTTCTCCGGCATCAATGTCGGAGCAGGGCAGACCTCCTTCTCCCCTTCCGCGGTCTCCTTCAACGCTAGCGTCTCCGGCCTGCTTTCCGCGCCTGACATCGCCCCGGCCAAGGCCGAGGTCTCCCCCTCCGGAGTCCCTGTCCTGGCCGCCCCTGCTTTCAAAGCCCCTGCCGCGGCAGTCGCGGTCCAGGCCGAGGGCCGATCTCCCATCGAAGCCGCGGTCCCGACCCTTGCCATGGCCCCGGAGGAGAACCCCGCCGGCCCTTCCGTCCAGACCTCTCAAGCAGTTGAGACCAAGACCGGGATCTCAGGCCTCCAGAAACTGACAGGAGCCTTTGCCAAGGCCGGCGAAGCCCTCTCCCTGCGCAGGTTTTTCGATGGCAATCATGCCGCTGACAGCGTTGCCGTGGAAACGGCCAAGGCCGAGCCCGATTTGGCCAAGGTCAAGGTCTACCTGACCCGCCACGGCAGCGACCCGGTCGAGACGGACCTCAAGTCCCTCTCAGGCCTGCTCTCCTCGGACCCGGCGTACCTCGAGAGCCTCAACCAGAAGGGCCGCGTGCGTCTCATCATCGGGGAAGGCGCCGGCGCAGGGACCCTCACCCGGGCGGATGAGGCCTTCATCCGCAAGGCAGTGGAGTCCTACGGGGTCACGGCCCGCGTGGACGTGGAGAAACTCTCGGTCAGCGCGCCCAAGAAGGCCCAGGAGATCGAGGACCTGGAGAAGAGCCAGGGGCCCTCCTCTATATGGCGCAAAGCGCTCTCCGCAGTCACCGCGCCGGTCCGCGAAATCGTCTACCTCATCCGGACGCTGAAGGCCTCCTTCACCAAGCCGAGCACGGCCGAGGCCATCGGCGGGCTCGTGTCCAAGGCCATTCCCTTCGTCATGGGCCTCTCGTGGTGGTGGACGACCTTCATGCCCGGCGCGCCCGTGATGTGGGCCGCGGCGGTAGGCTACTCCCTGGCCCTCAACATCTTCCACGGGGTCTTCATCGACACCTGGAACACCTTCCAGAACCGCATCGGCAAGCAGCGCGGCATCCAGTACCAGACCGTGTTCAACTTCCTCTACGGCCAGATCCCGGGCATGATCTTCCGATTCATGGTCTGGACCGTGGTCGCGAACACCATCCCGCCGTGGGCCGCGGCCTACTGGCGCGACATCGGCATCGCCACCATCGTCGGCACCTTCTGCGGCACCCTGGGCTACCAGGGCTTGAACGGCCTCTACGACAAGGGCATCATCAGCCGGGGCTGGCGCTCCGGGTTCCAGCAGGTGCGCGACCTCTTCTTCTGCCTCGGCGGCATCTTCTTCGGCACCGGCTCCATGAACCTCTTCTGGCCCATCTTCATCATCCAGCAGAGCCTCGACGTGGCCCTCTACATCGTGAGCAGGCGGATGGCCAAGCGCTCCATCGCCTACGTCGCGGACCAAGAGCTCGCTTCCTCTCCCGATTTCCAGGGCATGTACCCGGTCAAGCCCGGGCCCGAGGAGTCGCCCCTCAAGCAGGCCCTCAAGGCCATCCTCGAGTTCCTCCCCATCAAGCTCGCGATCTCGCTCGTGAAGTGGCTCTACCGCGTTTTCAAGAAGGGCTCCACGCCTCGCGCGACCTCTTAGGCCTGCCTTCCGCCGGCCATCCTTTGGGAGACCCCTGCACCTCGTCCGTCTCTTTTTGATGGCGACGCCCACGATAGGTGGACCCAAGGGCCCAGCGGATCATGTCCCCTCTGCCCCATGACAAGGAACGCAATCTCTAGCATAATAGGAGTGCTCTCCGCTGAGACGGAGCGCCTCTGTAGCCCGGAGGATCGGCTCCGGGGTATCCACGATCCGGCCGCAACCGGATGAGACCAGAGGAAGCAACGAGGCCTTGCGGGCCTTGATGCTTCCTCTGGTTTTTTGGAGGTAGCGAGTGTTGAGCACCTCAAGAATGGTCGTCGCTGTCCTGATGACGGCAAGCGGGTGGTCCCACGCCCATGCCGCGAGGGCCGCACCGCAGCCGAAACAGCCCGTGCTCATCTTGAGGCAGGTCCGGCACGCCGGCGTCACTTACTTCTACAAGGGTAATTGCCTGGCCTTCGACCCAAGGCTGGTTCCCAAACATGAGCGCCGTCATCAGGACGAATATGAGGTCCTGTCCAATGTCCTCGTCCTAGCCATGCGTCCCAATGGGAGTTGGGGCAAGCCGGAGATCAGGGCGCTCGTTCCGACCTGGAGGGACCGGCAGGGGATGCCCCATTCCGTCGATGTCCTGCTGCGCCAGATGGAGTTCAACGACGAACTGGAGAAGACGGGAGCGATTCACGACAGGAGTACTCCTCGAAGGCCTGAGAATCGGCATTCCGTCACAACGAGGTTCGATATCGTAGCGCTCCTGGAGACCGGCATCCTGGACCGGCAGACCGCCCTGATCCCTTACATGAGACTCGGACTCCGGCACGAATCCCTGCAGAGAAGGTTCTGGCAACAGTGCCTCAGTCTCAAGCATGCGCCGTGTTCGGAGGGTGATTGGCCCGACGCCTTCGTCGCGTATTGGTGGGGCCTGATCGAGCGGGCGGCTGAGCGGGTGCAGGCTCTCAAGGCCAGGGCTGAGGCGCTGCCCTGGGAGCGTGCCTCGTGGGGCAGCCCCCACGACGATTGGGATGAATACTCGAAAGGAGATCCCTACGCGGGATTGAAGAACCCGCCCGTCGCGGACACGAACTTGACGCTCTATCACCGACCGATGTTCGTGTTAGGGGATCGCGAACAGCCGGAGGATCAGGTCGGGGGATTCATCCCGGGTTCGGGACTGGATCCAGGAGCCCTTGAAGGGCTGGGGATCGCAGAGAGGGAGGCTACGGAGGCGATCGCGAAGGCCGAGCGGGTCGGGCGAGAGCTCTTCGGGGAGGGACGATGACACCGCCATCGAGCTGCCGAAGCCGCCGGACTCGCTTCCTCGTCGTGGCCGCGGCCATGGTCGGCGCCTTCCTCATCCTCCGTGCCTGCCTGGCTTGGTACCTCGGCCAGGAATTGATGGAAGGATGTCAACCCTGCGTCGACGCGCCATCGTGCCAGCCGATAGAGCTGACGCTCCAATTGTCGGAGCCTTTCCCTCGCGTGAACACGGCCTATTCCCTCTGGCACCGGGTCCGGCTGAAGAACGTCTCCTGCCGCAGTCTCGCAAACGTGCGGGCCGGGGACATCCATGCCTCGGGTCTCGGACCAGGCTGGGGCGGGATGGGGCTCAACCGGGTCTACCAGCGGGGCCTGTTCTTCAAGGTCTGGGGGCCGAACGGACGGGAGGTCCGCCCGTTCACGACCATCGCGCCTCCGCCAGAGCGCGATGGCGATGTCGCCGCGGTGCGGGAGTATCGGCAGCTCTGGAAAGATTCGGGGATGGCGGATGCGGCCAAGGTCCGCACCGATTTCAGCCTCCAGAACCCCATCAGCGAATTCGGAGACATCGTACCCTACTGGCCTGGCACCCCGTCCGCCGCGCATCCTGGCGACGCGCAAGGACTTCGTCCCCATAGGGACTCGGATGATCTCCCGCCGGGGACCTCGGTGGAGTCTGACCCCTCGATCCTGGCTCCCATGCGGAAAGTCGCAGGGACGAGGACGGAAATGGGCGACGATGGGAACGCCCACTACCGTTTGGGTCATGAGTTCGTCCCTGCCCCCGCTCCTCCGGGGGTCAAGCCAGTGCCGGGCTTCCAGATCCTGACCGGATACACGTTCGACACTCCGGGTGTCTACAGGATCCAGACGTACTATTCCATGGAGGGAGTCGTCGCCAAGCGCGTCCATCCCCGTGTGAAAGGGCTTCCCGGTCCCGTGCTTAGAGTCCTGGCCATGCTGTCGAGGTTGCCTGGCCTCAATGTCCTTCCGGACCCGTCCAGGATTGATTTGTCCATCAAGGCGACCTCCGAGACGGCGGAGTTCGAGGTGCGCCCATGACAATGGCCGCCTTCTTGCTGTCCTTCGCCGGTCTTGCCGCCGGGCAGACTCTGGCGGTCTGCCAGCCGCCTCACGACACCATCATCGATCACGGATGCCGGCCGAAGTTCCTCCCGAAGCCGAAGCCGGCCTCGATCCAGGACAAACGGGACATCACGGCCCTGCTGCAGATTGCCCTGGCGATCGAGCAGCAAGCGGAGGCGGCCGAGGATGCGGCTCTTGCGGCTGAGAATGCCGCGCGCCATCCAATCCCTTCGGACATGAGGCGGAATGAGGAGCGCGTGGAGGCCTATCTTGCCGCCTATCGGCGGGCGCGGGTCCTGACCGGGAAGAAGTACGCCGTCTACAACAGGATCATCCAGCGGACCTATGAGGCGTACGATCTGGAACCCCCCGTGAAGGATTTCTCGAACGATCCTTCGCTCCCGCAACACGTCCGCGGGATAGGGCCATGGCGCCCCCGGTACAGCGAGAAGGAGAAGTTCGATGAGGGCAAGAACAGATGGCGGCGCTTGAACGCTCGAGAATGCCAGATTGCCCGAGCGCAGAACAGGAAAGCACTGGGCGGCGCTCTCGATCCTGGCCCCATCGCCGGGATTACGCGACCCGACGGCACCATCGCCCTCTTCGGCAGGGCGTTCATGCGCGAGACATCCTCCATCGATCCCGGGACCGGCGTCGTGCAGACCCGGATCGTCCCAGTCGACGCGGACGAGATCGCCATGATCATTTATCATGAGACAGCCCACTGGATCCAGCGCGTCGCGTGGGCCGGTCAAACCGCGGATCCACGGACGCATTTTGCGATGGAAGAGGACGCCTACACGTTGGAGTCCGAATTCGCCTCATCCCTACGCCTTCCGACTTCCGGGCTGCTGATGGTGGCGAAGCAGTTCGAGACGCAGAAGCTCCAGACACCTATCGCCGCCTCAAACGACTGGGTCCGCAGACAGTATCCGAATTGGCTCGGCATCGACGGCCTGGGGAACCCGCGCCTGAGCCCGAGTTCGGACGAGGCACCGCGGCTAGACGAATTGGAGAGCGCCAAGGTCTCGGGCGAACTCTCGTTCCTCCGATCATGGGCCGAGGCCTCAGAGCACCTCGACCGCAACAGACGGGAGCGCGAGGCGCGTTGCCAGCAGGAATACGAGAAGAGAGGATGGCGTGCGCTCCGGGTGTGGACCTCCTTTGGCTGCCGCTATATGCACCCCATGGATTGTTCGCGCGCCAGCAGCGAAGTGCAGGCCAGCTGCAGACGACTAGACTCCACGCTTCGCAGCTTTCTGTTGGAGCATTTCGTCGTGCTCCCGGCTGAGGAGATCCGGGCGGGATTGACCGAGGAAGGCCAGGAGCTCGACTCGTGCCAGCGGAGGATGATTGATCTCTTCCTCAAGGCGGAGGGACCTCTCGACGCGGCCTGGATCGTTGGTCGTCTGGACTACGAACGCTCTGGTGGGAAGCTGGGAGAGGCACTCAGGAACGTCCTGCTCCCGATTGGGGATGCAATCGAGCAGGGAACGGCGATGATTGTGCGGGGCATCTCCGCTCCTTTCATCGCGATTTCCAAGGCTGCATCTTCCGTCGGCGGGCGACAGGTCAGAGAGGGCGACCGCACTCGCCTGGACCGTCGTGTGAACGACCCTGAACGGCCCGCCAGGGATTTGGGATTGCGGGGGCCGGCCTGGCGACAAGCCGATGAGATCGACCGAACCGGCTGGTAGGCCCGAATTTCGGCGTTGACCTCCCCCCCCCGACACGCAGGACCCAGACGGACCTAGGCCCATTGAGTGGGCCGGCTTTCCCCTCATGGCCCAGGTGCCTGCAATCTTCGCGAGCTATCATTCCAATAGGGAAGGGGAGAGGACAATGTCCTGGGATAAGAAAATAAAGAAGACGGTCGCGACGATCCTTGTCGCGTCCCTGCTGACAGCCCAGCAGGGACTTTTCGTTTCCGAGGCCGTCGCGCAGGTCGTGGCCGGCCCCGCGGTCAAGGCGGTTCCCGCGGCTCAGACCGGGACAGCCGGGCTCTCGATGGCTGCCGGCCGCTCGAACGCCGGTTCCCAAGTCTCCGTCACCCCCGGGCTCAACCTCTCCCTCTCCGGACTGCCGACGATATCCGCCCCTGCGGTCGTCTCCCCCTCTTTCGAGCCCGCGATCTCGGCCGTACCCTCGGCACTGCCGTCCGCGGCCGCCCTGCCCGCGGCCGCCCTGCCCGCCGCCGCCCCATCCCGCGGCAGCGTCAAGACCGCTCTCCCGGCCCCTGCCATCGGGACCCCGGTCCAAGCCCCGGCCCAGGAAGCCCCCCGCGCGGCCCCCGATGATTCGGACATCCCCAACTCCGCGCCTGTCGGCGACTACGTCACCGAGGGACTGCGCCTGGCCAAGAAGGTCACCGAGCGCGTCCCCTTCGAGGCAGAGGCCGCGTTCCTCACCCCGAAGAACTACGACGAGCCCATCAGCTATCCGGTCGAGTACCCGGCGGACGCCCCCTCGGCCCTCTCCGAAGTCGAGCTTGAGCCCGCGCCGGACGCCAAGTACACCCCCTCCCCGGAGGACTGGTCGGACGAGGCCGTCTACTTCCCGCTCATCGACCGCTTCAACAACAGCGCGGACAGCAGGCCCGTGGGCGACCCGAGGAACGGCCGCGCCCGCCACGGCGGCGACTTGAAGGGCCTCATCGCCAAGCTCGACTACATCAAGGAGGCGGGCTTCACCACCCTCCTCATCAACCCGGTCTTCGTGAACGCTCCGGACGGCTACCACGGCTACTCCCCCCTGCACTTCATGGGCATCGACCCGCACCTGGGCACCATGGAGGACTTCAAGACCCTGGTCAAGGAACTGCACAAGCGAGGGATGTACCTGGTCTTCGACCTGGCCATCAACCACGCAGGCGCGGTCTTCGAGTACAAGGGCAACGCCGAGTGGGAAGGGATGGACAAGCCCCAGAAAGAGATCTCGAAGTGGAACTACGAGCTCTATCCCAACGAGCTCAAGGACCCCAAGCAGTTCAGCCGCCGCGGCGTGCTCAACAACTGGGACGACCCGGACCAGAAGGTCAACGCCGATTTCCCGCCCTACCAGCGCCGCTTCGACACCGCCAACCCCGAGACCCAGGACATGATCATCCAGGTCGCGAAGTGGTGGATCAAGGAAGCGGATGTGGACGGCTTCCGGCTCGACGCGTACAAGCACATCGCCCCCTCTTTCTGGCCCCGCTTCCACCGCGAGGTCTCGGCCTACGCGGCCAAGCTCGGCAAGAAGAACTTCTTCAGGCCCGGCGAGATCCTGACGCACGTCAACGAGGAGATCGCCGGAGCCATGGGCCCGGACGGCATCAACGCGGCCTACAACTACCCGGACTACCTCAAGAGCCTCCAGGCCATGCAGGGCCGCGCCCCGACCCGCCTCTTCGAGGAGAGCCTCGCCGCGAACCTGGAGGTCCTCGGGGACGCGACCAGGAGCCTGCTGCACTTCATCGACACCCAGGACACCTACCGCTTCCTCGACAAGAGCACCCCTCTCGGCGTGCTCTGGGTCGCCCTCTCCTACGTGCTCTTCTCCATGGGCATCCCCCTGGTCTACTACGGGACCGAGCAGGCCTTCCGCCAGGCCCACGTGGGGCACTACGACCCCCGCAACCGCGAGGACATGTTCCCCGAGGGGAAGTACAAGTCCGAGAGCAGCGCCGGCGACCAGTTCAACACCGCCTCCCCCACCTTCCAGCACCTCAAGAAGCTGCTCTCCGTGCGCAAGGACCTCCCCGCCCTGCGCCGCGGCGAGCAGTACGTGCGCTGGGCTGACCAGAGCGGGCCCGGCATCTACGCCTTCAGCCGCATCTACAAGGGCCAGGAAGTCGTGGTCGTGATGAACACCGCGGGCGAGTCCCGCTTCGCGGACTTCTGGGTGGACAACAACCTCACCCCAGCCGGCACCACGCTCAAGGACCGGCTCGACGGCAAGTACAAGGTCGCGACCTACGGCCCCCAGGGCGGGGGCTCCAAAGTCGCGGTGGAAGTCCCTGCCTACGGCGTGCGCGTGCTGGTCCGGCCCGCGAAGTAAGGCCGAAGAGCCCCTCTCCTCCATGGGCCCTCGGACCCATGGTTTTTCTCCCTCCCGTGATATCATGACCCCATGGCCCACACCACGGCGAAGTCTGCGTACCGGAGCCTGACGGACCGCATCAACCTCTTCTCCCAGGGCGCGCCCCCCCACCGCCTGCTCTACCGCATCCTCGAGATGCTGTTCTCCGAGAAGGAGGCCGCGTTCGTGGCCAAGATGCCCATCAAGCCCTTCACGGCCCGTCAGGCGGCCAAGCTCTCAGGCCTCAGGGAGGCCGAAGCCGGCCGCATGCTCGAGGCCCTCGCCTCCCGGACGGTGCTCTTGGATGTGGAGACGGACGGGGAGACGACGTACTTCCTCCCTCCGCCCATGGCGGGCTTCTTCGAGTTCACGCTGATGAAGGTGCGCGGGGACATCGACCAAAAGCTCCTCTCCGAGCTCTTCCACCAGTACATCAACGAGGAGGAGGACTTCATCCGGGAGCTCATGGCCTGCGGCGAGACGAACCTCGGCCGCATCTTCGTCAACGAGCCTGCCGTCGACGCCAGCCTGGGCCGCGGGGAGTCGCTCACGGTCATGGACTGGGAGCGCGCCTCCGAGGCGGTGGAGCGGGCCAAGGACATCGGCATCGGCCTGTGCTACTGCCGGCACAAGGCCAGCCACGTGGGCAGGGCCTGCGGCGCCGAGATGCGCAACTGCATGGCCTTCAACAGCACCGCGACGAGCCTCATCCGGCACGGCCACATCGAGCGCGTGGACAAGAAGGAAGCCCTCGACATCCTCCGCAGGTCCCAGGAGCAGGGGCTCGTGCAGTTCGGGGAGAACGCCCGGGAGACGGTCAGCTTCATCTGCAACTGCTGCGGCTGCTGCTGCGAGGTCCTGGTGGCGGCCAAGCGCTTCGGCATGCTCACCAACGTCAACACGACCGGCTTCCTGCCCAAGGTGGATGCCCGCCTCTGCGACGGCTGCGGCCGGTGCGTCACGGCCTGTCCGGTCGAGGCCATGGGCATGGTCTCAGCCAACGACCCCAAGCTCCCGGCCAGGAGGAAAGCTCGTCTCGACGAACGCATCTGCCTGGGATGCGCTGTCTGCCTGAGGGCATGCTCCCGCAACGCGCTCTCCCTGACTCCCAGGCTCGAGAGGAAGATCACCCCGGTCACCTCGGTCCACAAGTACGTGCTCATGGCTATCGAGCGCGGCAAGCTCCAGAACCTGATCTTCGACAGCCACGCCCTGTGGAACCACAGGGCCATGGCAGCCATCCTCGGCGCCATCCTCCGCCTACCCCCGGTGGCCAAAGCCATGGCCAGCCGGCAGATGAAGTCCCGCTACCTCGAGAAGCTCATCACCGGGCTCAACATCACCGGCTGAGGCAAAAGCGCTCCCGGAACCTGTCCACCACGTCCAGGATCTTGGCCGAGACCCGTTTGCGGACCTCGGCCAGGATGGGAGCAGGGACCCCGCCGTAGTGGGCCTCGGCGATGGACCCGGCGATAGCGGCCTGGGTGTCAGCGTCGCCTCCAAGTGAGACGGCGTTCCTCACCGCGTCCTCGAAGTCCACTGACTCCAGGAAGGCGATGATGGCCTCGGGCACGGACCCCTGGCAGGTGATGTCCGTCCTGTAAGCAGGACGGATGTCGTCGAGCCTAGCCGAGAGGTCGTAGCTGAAGCGCTCCGTCACGGCCTTCCGGATGGCCTCCTTGCCGGCCCTGTTCCTGGCTAGCCACACGGCCAAGGCCACGGCCTGCGCTCCCTTGACCCCCTCGGGGTGGTTGTGGGTGCACTCCGCGGAGAGCTTGGCCTGCTCGAGCACCTCGTCCTCGGTCTTGAAAGCCCAGCCGACCGGGCTGACCCGCATGGCTGAGCCGTTGCCAAAGCTGTTGTAGGGCTTGGCCCAGGGCAGGAGCATCCACTTCATGAAACGACCGCCGTACCCGCGGAAGGGATGCCTCAAGGCGTAGGAACGGATGGCCTCCCCGTAGGGACGGCCGGCCAGGATGGCGTCAGCCACCGCGGCCGTGAGCACGGTGTCATCCGTGAAGAACGACACCGGGGTGAAGAGAGCGAAATCCTTGCGCTTGGTGTGAAAGTTCTCGTAGATCGAGCCGATGATGTCTCCGGCGATGGCGCCCAGCATGGTCAGCCTCCCTTGACCAGGGAGAAAACCTCCCCTCCACTCCCTGAAGGAGCGGCCTCCAAGCCGAAGGCCTTTAGGGCCGTGGCAACCTTGGACCGCTTCGAAGGGGAGAAGGCCTCCCTTCCCTTCACGGCCCGGACGAACGCGCTGAAGCAGGCTTTGCTCCCCTTGAGGAACTCGAGCTCGACCTCGAGCATCCTCACGGCCTTGCGGCCCCGCTGGAGCGTCACCCGGTCGAAGGAACATTCCGCCCTTGCTCCTCCGGGCAGGGTCATGGGAAGAACGGTCCTCCTGTTCAAGATGACGAAAGCCTCGGCAAGGGTCTCCCTGCCGGGAACCCTGGAGAGCAGGGCACGAGCGCGGGCAAGGGCTCCGGGCCCGCGCCCCAGAAGAAAGGTCCGCTCGCGCCTGAAGGCAACGCCGTTCTTGAGCGCGGTCCTGCTCTTGAGCGTCAGGTCCCAGCGCCCATCCGCGCGCCTCAGCCTGCAGGAGACGCGGCGCTTGCCGAAGAAGCCGTCCTCCGTATCCAGGTAGGAATCCTTGATGAGGACGACCCTCGAGCGACCCACCCGAGAACCCAAACGAACGGCTTCCGCTCTGAAAGCGGAGAAACCGCTTTCAGAGCGGGAAGACCACTTGGCCTCCAGCTCGATCTTCTCCTTCACGCTCATGCCT
>JBAZSR010000081.1:0-15487 GCA_041662295.1 Elusimicrobiota bacterium
AGCTCGACGCCCTCTACCGGAGCGGCGCGCCCCGCGAGCTCATCCTGGAGGGCCGCGTTCCCATCCTCGCTGAGGGGCGCGAGCGTCTCGCGGCCGTGCTCGGCCGGGACCCCGGGGAGCTCAGCAACGCCTTCATCCTCGCCCACCGCCTCTACCGGCGGGACGCGGAGGTCTTCGTCGAGCTCCACGAGAGGCTCGGTCGGCGTTGGAAGGTCTTCGTCGAGTTCGCGCGCTCGCTCGACCCAAGGCGGCCGGAGGCGGACCTCAAGGCCCGGTTGGAGAGGATGCGCCAGCGGCCGTAGCCCCGGCCCCGGAGTTTCAGCGCGTCTGGAACCTGACGCGGCGCTGGGCGCCGAGAGCCGTTCCGCCGGGGCCGATGGCGGTCACATCGATGGTGTTGTCCCCAGAGTTGAGCGGCACCGTGGCGGAGAAGCCTCCGTTCTCGTCCACGCGGGCCCGCCTGCCGTTGACCATGACGCTGTATCCCGCCGGAGCTTGGCCGCTGACCCTGAGGGAGGCTTCGGCCACGACCTCGCCGTCGCTGCCGGGCTGGGTGATGCGCAGCGCCCCTCCGGCGACCGCGGTGATGCCGCCCGCGCCGAGCATGTAGAGCTTGGGCGGCCGGGGAGAGCCGCGGGTGCCGAGCAGGTCGACCGGGAACATGCGGGCCCAGTAGCGGCCCGGTGGGAGCTTGACGTCCACGGGCTTGATGCGGCTTTCGACCTCGAAGGTCTTCTCCCAGAGGACCTTGTCGAACTCCGTGGTGTAGGCGAACTGGATGTGGTAGCCGATGAGCGGCATGAGGATGCGCATGTTGGAGACGTCCACGTAGATGTCCTCGATCTGGGCGGCCGGGCCCGCGAGGCTCGCGCCGGGTCCCCTGTCGGTGCCGACCGGGCCCCTGACCCCGGCCCGGACGCGGATATCCCTGAAGTCGCCCGTGAACGCGGCCCCGGCCGCCTCGAAGTCGGGCAGGTCCGGGACCGTGAAGGGGATCGAGGGCGCCTGGCCGATCTTGACCTCGGTCGCCATGCCCGCGTCGACGCTGACGCTCTTGCCCTGGCTCTTGACCTTGGCCTGGCCGCGGTAGACCTGGACCCGGGTGCTCAGGTCGCCGCGCACCTGCGCCGAGTAGGAGGTGTCCGCGGTCACGGGGGTGATCTCGGCCGAGACCGTCACCACCTTGGCGCGGCCCACGAAGACCCCCCCGCTCTTGAGGAACACGTCGTAGTCCTTCTTCACGGGCCGGATGATGGCCAAGGAGTTGGGGTCCACCTGGAGCACGCCCTGGTCGATGAAGTTCACCCGCGCCAGCGAGTCCTCCAGGGTGCGGACCGCGTCGTCGCGGAAGAGCTCCATGTTCAGGGACGCGGGCTTCCAATCGGCCGTCTCGCTCCTGCGGAAGAGCACGTTGCTGCGCTTCTGCACGAGCTTGGCCGCGCGCAGGTCCGGCTTGATGAGGATTGTCGGGACCTTCAGCAGCATGCCGGGCAGGGCCACGGTCGGGTCCTTGGAGGGGAGCTTGTTGTGCTTGAGGATCGCATCCCACTTCTTGGGGTCGAGCAGGTACTTGTTCGAGATGCTCCAGAGGGTGTCTCCGGGACTGACCGTGACGTTCTGGAACTCGACGGCCTCGGCCGCCCCGCAGGGCAGGGGAAAGACGGCGGAGGACGCGGCGCAAACGAAGCCCCAGATCAGGGCGACAGGAAAGAGCCGGAGGGGATCTCCGTGAAGCACCGGGAAAAAATACAAAATCCGGCCTCCATCTTCCAGGGCGGAGGTCATGGCGGCCTCAGAAGAACCACTGCGACTGCAGCCAGCCGAGGTTGGCGCGCCTGCCGAACTCGGTGCGCCGGGCCCCGCTCAACCTTTGGACGCCCGCGGAGAGGAGAAGGTTCCTTCCGACATCCCAGGTCAGGGAAGGCGCTGCGAAGGAGCTCCCGTCGTCGAGGTTGACGATGAGGGCCGTCTCCAGCGTGAGCAGGGGGTGGAGGTCCTTGGCGAAGGCCAGGACTGCGTAGTCCTTGGCCAGGGTCAGGTCCCGGCCCGAGAGGACCTTGAGGCTGTCGTAGCGGAATGCGTGGACCGTGCCGCTCCCGTCGTGGAAATATTCCAGCGTCAGGCTGAGTTCCTTGAACCCGGGCAGGCGCGTGTCCGGGGCGAAGGCGTAGTCCCAGCCTAGGCAGAGCTTCCAGGCCGGCCGGTCGAAGCCCGGATCCGCGTAGGCCCAATCCAGCCTGAGCGTTCCGTCCGCCACGCTCCCCGCGGCCTCTCCCCCCAGGGTCCAACTCGCGCTCGAGACCGCGGTCTTGCCGCCCAGGAGCGCCAGGTCCACGGAGCGCCAGTTCGTCCGGAGGCGGCCGAGGAGGCCGTGGCCGGACCACCGGTCCTCCGGCGCCCAGGCAAGCTCGGCCTGCGACAGGTCTCCCAGGGACCGGCGCAGGTACACAGCGTCCGTGCCCGGCCGCTCGTCTTGCTCGAGGGAGAACGGGCTCTGGGGGTTGAGGACGTCGACGGGGTTGAAGTACTTCCCCGTTCCCCAGGCCACCCGCTGTCGGCCCACCCGAAGCACCGTGTCCTCGGTCTCGAAGCCTGCCCACCAGCGGTGGAGGCGCTGCCTCCATACCACCGTGTCCGAGGTGCTGACCATGAGCTCCGTGTCGAGGAAGCGGGCAGGCTCGGCCAGCCCGAAGAGGCGGTATTCGCCGGTCCGAAAGAAGCTGCCCGCGAGCTGCTCGTGCTCGTACTCGACGCGGGCCTTGAGGACCGACCAGGACAGGTCGAGGTTCAGGCGCTGGCGGCTGACGTTGAGGAAGTACGGCCTCCGGTCGAGGGATGAGGCCGAGTACTGCCAGAGGTCCTTGAGATAGCCCGACGCGGACCAGGCAGGCCCTGCCTCGGCGGCCGAGGCAGGGGCCAGGAAAAGGCACGCGAGGGCAGGGGCCAGTAGGTTCACCGGAGCTTGCGGCGCAGGAACGGCGCGAGCGTCAGGAGCAGGGCTGCCATGGTCCCGAGGAAGCCGAGCTTGAAGGAGAGGGGTTTGTAGGAGAACGCGACATCGTGCCTGCCCGGAGGGACATCGACGGCCATGAAGGTCTCCTGCCATGCCCTCAGGCTAGCCGGCTTGCCGTCGATCGTGGCGCGCCAGCCCGGGAAACGGGTCTCCGCGAAGACGGCCACGGCCGGGCCGTCGACGCGGCCGGATGCCAGGCCGGGCGCGTGGGAGAGGTCTTTGACCCTGCGTCCGCTCGAGCCTTCGATGAAGATCCTGTCTCTGGCGGTCGCCCTCTGCTCCACCGTGAGGTTCCCCCGCCCGACCTTCCTGAGGCCCGGCTCGACGTCGATGACGATCCCGATCCCGGCCCAGTCCAGGAGGTCGGGGGAGGCCTCCGGTCCGGCCAGCCGGCGGCGGTAGCGTTCCGCGAGCGCCGGCCTCATGGTCTGGAGGCTGCTGACCTCGGAGAGGCCGAAGGCCATGCCGTAGGAGGGCGCGAGATGCTCCTTCATGAGGAGGTAGTCCTCCTCGGTCTCGAGCCGGCTCGCGCTCCAGAGCTCCAGGAGCCGGTCCGTGTGCAGGATCCTCGTCCCAGGCGGCATGGGCTCCGCTTGTTTGGCGAGGGGCGGCACGTCGGTGAGGAACGCGGGCCTGCCCCAAGCCGACTTGGGGGCCTGGGCGAAGATCAGGAGGTCCACGGCGATGAGTCCGACGCACGGCCAGGCCCAGGCCGGTCTTTGGATCCGGCCAATCCCGGCTGCCGCCAGCAGTGTCAGCCCGGCCGCGGCCAGGAGCAGCCAGTTGTTGGGGAAGCGGAAGAAGTGCAGGAAGGGTAGGCTCTCGTATCCCGGCAGGTGGGCGCCGAGGCTGATGAGCAGGCACGCGCCCACTGCTCCGGCCAGGAGTTGTTCACGGGTTCCGCCTTTCCACGCCCCCCACCCGGCCAGGATGAGGGCGGGCAGGCCCACGTAGAAGCACTCCATGGCCGGGTCTCCCGCCATGGCGGGCTTGAGCAGGTACCATTGCGGCAGCGCCAGGCTCTTGAGGAGCTGGGAGGCGGGGATGGAGAACTGGCCTGCGAACGAGGGGTCCAGCAGCACCCCGCGGCTCGAGCGCAGCAGGAATTCGACGAACGGGACCAGCTGGACAGCGGCCAGTCCCAGGGCCAGGGCTCCGGCCCGGGCAAGGAGCGCGAGGCCCTCCCGGCCCCTGAGGCCGGCGAGAGCGAGGCAGAGCAGCACGGTGAGCACGCTGTAGGACGGGTAGCCTGCGAGCCACTGCATGGCGAAAGCCGCGGCCAGGGCCCGCATCGCGCCTGTCTCCTGGAAGTAGAGGATCGCGGGCACCCAGGCCGCTGCGGCGAAGCAGTGCGGGAACACGACCCGGACCATGACGAATGCGTTGAGGGTCCCGACGAGGCCGGCCGTGACGCCGACCGGTTCGAGCAGGCCGGCTCCGGCTCGTCCGTGCCATCTTCTGGCCAGCGCGGCCCAGAAGATGCCCGCCAGCAAGGTATGGACCACGACCCAGGCCCGCGTAAACCCCGCGAAATCGGGCAGGGCCGAGAGCAGCCACTGGACCGGGTAGAGCGCCATGGTGATGGGGTCCGCGAGATAGGGCGTGCCCAGGCTGCGCAGGGGGTTCCAGAGAGGGAGCGAGCCGTGGAGCCAGAGGTCCCGGGCTAGGCGCCAGTTGGGGAAGGTCACGCACAGCACGTTGCCGTCCACGGGCACGAGGCCGTCGACGAGCAGGCGGCGCCATGCCAGGAGCAGGACCGCAAGCGCCGCGAGCCCCGCGGCAAGGGCCGGCAGGAAGGGCGCGGCCCGGCGGGGACCCGGCCCGGCGGTCACGGCACGAGCCTCCCGTCGTGCATGCGCACGACCCTGCGGGCGCGGGCGAGGACCGCGCTGTCGTGGCTGGAGAAGATGAAGGTGACCCCGCGCTCGCGGTTCAAGGCCTCCATGGCGTCGAGCAGGGAGGCCGCGGTCTTGGAGTCGAGGTTCGCGGTCGGCTCGTCCGCCAGGACCACCATGGGCCGGTGCACGATGGAGCGCGCGACCGCCACCCGCTGCTGCTGGCCTCCGGAGAGGCCGTCCGGCCTGCGGGAGGCGAAGGATTCCAAGCCCACCCAGGAGAGGACTTCGAGGGCGCGGCTGCGGCGTTCGGCCCCCGGGACCTTCTGGAGCACCAGGGGATACTCGACGTTCTCCACCGCGGTCAGGACCGGGATGAGGTTGTAGGCCTGGAACACGAAGCCCAGGGAGCGCAGGCGGAAGTCCGCGGCCTCCTCCCGGGGCAGGTGCGAGACGCGCCGGCCCTCGTAGCGCACCTCTCCGTGGGTCGGCCGGTCGAGGGTGCCGATGATGTTGAGGAGCGTGGTCTTCCCGGACCCGGAGGGCCCGGCGATGGCCGAGAACTCGCCGGCTTCGAACGCGACGCTGAGGCTTGAGACCGCCGCGGTCTTGGACCCGCCTTCGTAGACCTTGGTCACCCCGCGGACCTCGATGAGCGGGGCGCCCCCGGGCCGGGGCTCAGACATGGCGCAGGGCCTCCGCGGGCCTGAGCCTTCCCGCGCGCAGGGCCGGGGCCAGCGCGGCCGCGAGGCTCACGGCCATCACGCACAGGGCCGCGGTTAGGTGGCTGGGCCACGCCGGCCGGAGGTAGACCACGGACGGAAACGGCATGAAATAGGAGATCGCGTCGCCCAGGGGCAGGGGCAGGCCCCAGCGGCCGAAATAGGCGATGACCGCGGAGCCCCCGAGCAGGCCCACGGCGGAGCCGATGAGGCCCAGCAGGGCCGCCTCGAAGAGGACCAGCTCCATCACCCACGCGGGACGCGCGCCGATGGCCATGAGGACCCCGAACTCCCGGATGCGCTCGAAAAGGCTCATGAGGAGGGTGTTGAGGATGCCCAGGGCCACGATGAGGAACACGACCGCGAGCACGATGGTGAGCAGGCCGTCCTGGTAGCGCTGGATGCCGACGATCTCGTGGTCGATGTCCTTCCAGCTCAGGACCTGGAGGTCGCGTTCGGCCCCGAGCGCCTCGGCCAGGTCCCGCTTGATCCGGTCGACCTGCCGCAGGTCCGCGACCTTGGCCGTGAGATGGTTGACCTTTCCTCCTACGGCGAGGAGCTCCTGGGCCGCGGCTAGGGGGATGTAGATGAGCTGGCTGTCGAACGCGGTGGAGCCCGTGCGGTAGAGGCCCGTGAGCCGGAAGGCGCCCGCGCCCATGCTGCCGTCCTCGGCCTGCGCCATGACGACCGCCTTCTCCCCGAGGCGCAGGTCGAGCCGCTGGGCGAGCTTCTCGCCCATCACGATGCCGCGGGCCTCGCCGCCGAGGTAGCGTCCCGAGGTGAGGTGGTCGGCCATGGTCGTGATGAGCCGCTCCTTGTCGGGCTCGACCGCGCAGACCAGCGCCCCCACCGAGCCCGCGGGCGTGGAGACCAGCCCGGTCAGGTGGATGCGCTTGCCGAAGACCGTGACCCCGGGGCTGGCCCGGAGCGCGGCCTCGGCCCGCTCCGGGGATTGGAGGTAGCGGTCCGGGAACTTGTAGTCCTTGATGCTGCGGTGCTGGACCTGGAGGTGGCCGGTGATGCTCCCCGTGGCTTTCTCGACGAGCTGGGTCTGGAGGGTCTTGATGAGGCTCTGGCCGAACATGATGGCCGCCAGCCCGAAGCCCAGGGAGCTCGTCGTGATGACGCTCCGGCGCCGGTTGCGCCACACGTTGCGCCAGGCAAGTCTCAGCATGTTCCCGGCCTGTTGTCCGGCCGGGAACATGCTGAAAGGTCGTTCTTCGGCCGTTTCATAAGCGCTTCCGCTGCAGTTCCTTGAGACTGAAGAAGGAATCCTTCAGCTCCAGGTCGAACTCCAGCTCCTTGTACCGGAGCACCGTGCTCTGCCCGGGCTTGCGGCTGGGCCGGCATTCGAGGCGCAGGGGCACGAGCCGGCCCTGGCTCCGGGAGACCTCGGAGAGGGTGATGGTGCGGATGAGCTCGCCCCTCTCGTTGTAGTCCTCCTCGCGCACCGGCACGACCTCGCCGCCGCCGTAGACTGCGGCCGTGAACAGGACCTTTCCCCATACCACCGGCGCCGCAGGCTTGGGGGTCCCCTCGATGATGTAGAGGACGCGGCCGCCCGCTCCGAGGCCCAGGCGCTCCGTCTCTTTCGCGGGCAGGGCTTCGCGGGTCTTCGCCACGAGACGGTGGCTGTAGTCCTTCACGATGGAGTCCGCCTTCACGATGTCCTCGTAGGTGAAGTCCGAGCCCTGCCATGAGGAGTGCATCATGTTGGCCGGGATCTTCACGACCCGTTCGGCGCGGGGCATCCAGAGCCACATCTCGCTGCCGCGGCGCAGGGTGGCGTCGCCCTTCTCCTTGGGAGGGGCGTGGACCACGATGAGGGCCAGGCGGCGGTCCCGGTTCCAGCCCTCGATCTCGAGGGTCCTCTCCCAGGACGGGTTCGTGATCGTCATGGAGACGCGGCCGCGGCTGGAATCCCCCCGCAGGGCCTTGTTCGCCCGGTCCACGATCTCGGTGACTCCGAGCTCGGCGCAGGAGGCCCGGCCCGCGGCCAGCAGGACGAGGAGGGCGGCTGAGGTCATGGCGGGACATTATGCTATATTGCCCGCCATGGGAGCGCGGGCGGCGGGCCGGGATCTCTGGCGGCTGGCGGCCTTGGCGGCCCTGCTCGCGGCCCTGGGCCTGGCAGTGGGGGCGCCGTTCTTCGTCGGCTGGTGGCTCGACTCTTCCGACGAGCCCAAGCGCTCCGACCTGCTCGTGGTCCTCTGCGGACAGGAGTTTTCCCGCGCGGCCTACGCCGCGGAGCTCTATAAGCGGGGGTACGCTCCCGAGGTCTGGCTTGCCCGGGTCGCGGTCCCGAGGTCCGTGAAGTTCTCCAACGACCTGGGGGTCCGGGTCCTGGCCGAAGACGAGGTCTTCGAAGCCATCCTGCTCCGCCAGGGCGTGCCCCGCGAGCGGCTCAAGCGCTACGGCACGGATGTGGTCAGCACCACGGGCGAGGCCCGGGCCTTTCGGGAGGCCGCCGCTCCGGACGGCAAGAGCGTGCTCGCCGTCACCTCCCGATACCACGCGCGCCGCGCCCGCCTGGTCCTGCGGCGGGCCCTGCCCCGCTCCTCCGTGGCCGTGGCCGCGGACCCGGCGGACCCGGTCACCCGCCGCTGGTGGAGCCAGCGCGACATGGCCAAGAACGGGCTCCTGGAGACGGCCAAGCTCGCGCACTATCTCCTGGGCGGCGAGTTCTTGCGCCTGGCCGCTCCTCCCCCCTTGAACGCCGTCCCGTGACGGGAGGCATCTCCCGCGGATGTCATGGGTCACGGAGCCCTTGCGCTCCCCGTCGGTGATTTTCTATCATAAGATCATGCATAGAAGGAAGACTGCCGTACTCAAGACTGAAACGAAGCTCGTGTCGTCCACTCCGAAGGTCGAGACGTCGGTGACCATCGACTACCCTCGTCCCAACGAGAAAGTGAACCCGGGGCACTACGCCATCCGCATCACCGCCACCGAAGGCACTCCCTGCGTCATGCTCTCCATCGACGGCGGGGAATTCCAGAACTGCCGCTTCGACGGCGGGTACTGGTACTTCGACTGGCAGGCCTCCGCGGGTCGGCATTCCGTCGTGGCCAAGACCTCCGATGGTTCCGCTGAGACGCGCGCGCGCCGATTCGAAGTCGTGAGCGGCAACCACAACTAGGGCCGCAGTCCGTATCTTCCCGGCTCCCCGCGCCCTCCGTCCGTTCCGGAGGGCCGGAGGTGCCTTGAACCGAGACAGCGCTCCATCCCGTCCAGGGAAGGATGTTCTTCTTTTCCCCCGGGATCCCGCTTCAGGCCGGAGCCCGGACATGGTATCATAGCGGCTGTGAAGCCACTGCTCGCCGTTCTTGCCCTTCTCTCCCTGTCCCTGCCTCTGGCCGCGGCCGAGGAGGGCGCCCTGCGGGTCTCCCCGGGCAAGGCTCCCGGGGCCCGCGCGCTGAGGCGCTCGGCCCTGACCGGCTCGACCACGGCCCAGTATGAGCTGGGGGCGCGCCTGCGCTCCAAGGGCTCCAAGGGCAAGACCAAGGAGGCGGTGGAGTGGCTCAAGAAGGCCGCTGTCTCGGGCATGGCCGAGGCCCAGAACAGCCTGGGCGTGATGTACCTCAACGGCGAGGGCGTGGCCGTGGACCTGGCTGAGGCGGGCCTCTGGCTGAGGAAGGCCGCGGACCAGGGCTTGGGCAAGGCGCAGTTCAACCTTGGCGCCATGTACATGGAGGGCCGCGGGGTGACGCGGGACGAGGCGGCCGCCAGGGAGCTTTTCGCCAAGGCCGCGGGATCGGGAGACGCGGACTCCCAGTTCAACCTCGGGGTCATGAACCGCGCGGGCATGGGGGTCCCGGCGGACGCCGCAGCGGCCCGGGCCTGGTTCGAGAAGGCTGCGGCCCAGGGCCTTTCCCTGGCCCAGACCGCGCTCGCGGAGATGTGCCTTCGCGGCGAGGGCGGGCCCAAGGACTCGGTCCGGGCCGAGGCTCTGCTCAAGGCAGCCGCGGCCCAGGGGCACGCACGCGCCCAGTACGGGCTGGGATTGCTGGGCTACTTCGGAGGGGCTTCCAAGGCCGTCCGGAAGGGGGCCCTGCGCTGGTTTGAGAAGGCCGCGGCCCAGGGAGTCCCCGAGGCCATGACCGCCTTGGGCCTTGCCTACTACGAGGGCGGCGCCGCGGCTCCGGACCTGCGGCGGGCCCGCAGGTGGTTCAAGGCCGCGGCTGACAAGGGGCAGGCCGAGGCCATCTTCAACCTCGCCACCATGTACCGCGACGGAGAGGGCGTCCCGGAGGACCTCTCCATGGCGGCGCGGCTCTACCGGCAGGCGGCGGCCGGCGGCGACGCCGATTCGCAGTACCAGCTCGGGCTCATGCATTTCGACGGCAAGGGCGTGCCGAAGGACCGCGTGGAAGCGTACCTCTGGGTCTCCATGGCCGCGGAGCAGGGCCATTCCTCCGCCCGCATGCTGGCCACGGACATCCTCGCCGAGGTCGGCCCCTCCGGCGCGGCCGAGGCGCGGGAGCGGCGAAAAAAGGTAAGATAAGGCCGTTGAAGGCCCCGTAGACATGCCAGCTCCCGACCCCTCCCGCTTCGTCTGCGTCCACGGCCATTTCTACCAGCCGCCGCGCGAGAACCCCTGGCTCAACGTCATCGAACGCGAGCCCTCCGCCCACCCGGACCACGACTGGAACTCCCGCATCGCCCGGGAGTGCTACATCCCCAACAGCGCCGCCCGGATCGTCAACGACCGGGGCGGGATCATCGACATCGTCAACAACTACAGCCACCTGAGCTTCGACTTCGGCCCCACTCTTCTGACCTGGTTCGAGCGGGAGCATCCGGCCGAGTACCGGCGGATCATCGAGGCCGACCGGGAGAGCTGCCGCAGGCTCGACGGGCACGGCAACGCCATCGCGCACGCCTACAGCCACATGATCCTGCCCCTGGCCGACGAGCGCGACCTCAACACCCAGATCCGCTGGGGACTGGCCGACTTCCGGCACCGCTTCGGCCGCGAGCCCGAGGCCCTGTGGCTGCCGGAGACCGCGGTCAACGAGACGGTCCTGAGGGCCCTCATCGACCACGGCATGAAGTTTGTCATCCTCTCCCCCCACCAGGCCCAGCGCGTCCGGCCGATCGGCCGGAAGGAGTGGCGGGACGTCGCCAGCGGCTCCGTGGACCCTCGGGTGCCCTACCGCTGGTACGACCGTTCCTCGCCCGGGGACCCGGGGCAGCCTTCGGACGCCGCCCCGGAAGCCGGGACCGGGACGGAGGCGGCCGCGGCCGGGATGGAGCAAGGCGAGCTCCCCCAGGATCCTCCGAGCCGCTTCATCGACGTGTTCTTCTATGACGGCGGCCTCGCCCACGCATTCTCCTTCGAGCGGCTCCTGACCCACAGCCGGGCGGCCGCGGACCGCCTCGAGGCGGCGACCGGATCGGCCCAGGCGCCCGTGCTCGTCCACGCGGCGACCGACGGCGAGACCTTCGGGCATCACCATCACCACGCCGAGATGGGGCTGGCGCACCTTTTCACGCACGAACTGCCGGCCCGGTGCATGGCCGCGGTCAGCTACGGCTGGTACCTTTCCCGGCACGAGCCAGCCTGGGAGGTGGAGCTCAGGGCCGGCGACCAGGAGATGGGCACCTCCTGGAGCTGCAGCCACGGGGTCGGCCGCTGGATGGAGGACTGCGGGTGCGGCGCGGCCAAGGGCCATGGCCGGTGGCGCAAGCCCCTGCGCGACGCGCTGGACTTCCTCCGGGACGCCCTGACCGCCCTGTTCGAGGAGCACGGCGGCCGGGTGCTCAAGGACGTCTGGGCGGCCCGGGACGACTTCATCTCGGTCATGCTCGACCGCAGTCCCGAGAGCGTCGCCCGCTTCATGAGGGCGCACGCCAAGGTTGAGCCCACGGCCGAAGTGCGGGACACGGTCCTGCGCCTCATGGAGATGCAGAAGGACTGCCTTTTCATGTATACGAGCTGCGGGTGGTTCTTCAACGATATCTCGGGCCTCGAGGCCGTGCAGAACCTGCGCTACGCGGCCCGCGCCCTGGAGCTGGCGGCCCGCGTTTCGGGCACGGACCTCGAAGGCGATTTCCTCCAGCGCCTGCGCCTGGCGCCCGCCAACCACCGCGATCACGGCGCCGACGGCGCCGCGATCTACCGGAACCTGGTGAAGAGGTCGGTCGTGAGCCACGACCATCTCGCCGCGCGCTACGCGCTGGCCCGCCTTTTCGAGGACGCGCCGGAGACCCTGAACTACCATTACCGGGTGCGCGAGGGCGACGTCGCCCGGCATGACGCTGGCGGAGCCCGCTTCCTCGCGGGCAAGGTAGTCTTCGAGAGCGGGATCACGCATAAGTCCTGGGAGCGGGCCTTCCTCGCCGCGGCCCTGCCGGACCAGACCGTTCGCGCCTACGTGAGCGGCGACGGCTTTTCCGAGGCAGGCTATCGCGCCCTCTTGGAGGGCCTGCCGGCCGCGGCCGGGGCCGAGGCGCTCGAGGGGTTGGCGGCGTCCGGCCTCTTTCCGGGACGGCCGTTCGGACTCGAGGACCTTCTCCCCGACGAGAGGGCTCATGTCCTCTCCCTGATCTTGGAGCGCAAGCTCTCCGAACTCCGGGAGAAGCACGACGCGGTCCTTGCCGAGTACCTGCCCCTGGCGGAGCGCTTCGTCGCCCTGGGCCTGCCCGTGCCCCCGGTGATCAAGGCGGAGCTCGAGCTCGCCCTCTGCCAGTGGGTCGGCCGGCGGGTCCGCGCCCTGTGCCGGCCCGGGGCGGAGGCCGTCCTCTCCGGGGGCGCCTTGGCAGGGCTCGACGAGATCGAGGCCATGGCCCGCCGAGCGTCCAAGGCCGGCCTGCAGTCCTCAAGCCGCGAGGCCGAGGCCGCGTGGTCGTCGCTGGTCTGCGCCGCGGTCGACCATCTTGAGCGTGGTTTCGGGCCAGAGGCGCTCGCGTCCTTCGCCCGGCTCCTCAAGGCGGGCTCGGCGGCTGGTTTTAAGGACTGGCGCCTGCCCGTCTCGGCTCAGTTCTTCGGCCTTCTCCAACGCAACGATTTCGGGCGGGGGTCCGGCGTCGAGCCGGACGCCCTGCTGGCCGCGGCCGGGCTGCTCGACATCGACGCCCGGACCCTTCGCGAGCGCCTGGCCGCGGGACGGCCTGAGGCTCAGGCGGCCGCCGAGGGGACGCCGTCCACACCATAAGGAGACGAAATGACCGAGCATATGCGAGGAAATGGTTGCATCAATCGTCGTGGGAGGCAACCATGAAACGCTACCTTTCCGACTTCGACCTGCATCTTTTCGGCGAGGGGACCCACCTGCAAGTCTACGAGCGGCTCGGCAGCCACCTCGTGACCATCGACGGCAAGAAGGGCGCGAACTTCGCGGTCTGGGCTCCCAACGCGGAAGACGTCTCCGTGGTCGGGGAGTTCAATGGCTGGAACCGGGACAAGCACCGGATGAGCCACCTCGGCAGCTCAGGCATCTGGGATCTCTTCATCCCCGGCGTCGCGCAGGGGGCCAACTATAAGTACAGCGTCAAGACCAAGACGGGCGAGACTATCGAGAAGGCCGACCCCTACGGATTTTACTTCGAGGTGCCCCCCAAGTCCGCGACCACGGTCTGGGACTTGGGCGGCTACGCCTGGGGCGACGGCGCGTGGATGGAGAAGCGGGCGGCGGCCAACCCCCTCGACGGGCCCATCAACGTCTACGAGTGCCACCTCGCGTCCTGGCGCCGCGTGCCGGAGGAGGGATGTCGGAACCTCACCTATCGGGAGTTGGCCCACACCCTCCCCGAGTACCTCAAGTCCATGGGCTACACCCACGTGGAACTCACCCCCGTGATGGAGCATCCCTTCGGCGGGTCCTGGGGCTACCAGACCCTCGGCTACTTCGCGCCCACGAGCCGGCACGGCACCCCGCAGGACTTCATGTACTTCGTGGACAAGTGCCACCAGATGGGTATCGGCGTCATCCTCGACTGGGTCCCCTCCCACTTCGCGACCGACGGCCACGGCCTCGGCCGCTTCGACGGCACCTGCCTCTATGAGCACGCCGACCCCCGCAAGGGCTTCCACCCGGACTGGGGAAGCTACATCTTCAACTACGGCAGGCACGAGGTCAAGAACTTCCTGCTCTCGAGCGCGCTGTTCTGGCTCAAGGTCTATCACTGCGACGGCATCCGCGTGGATGCGGTCGCGTCCATGCTCTACCTCGACTACTCCCGCAAGGAGGGCGAGTGGATCCCGAACCAGTACGGCGGCCGGGAGAACCTCGAAGCGGTCGAGTTCCTCAAGACCTTCAACACCATCGCGCACCGGGACTGTCCCGGGGTCCTGACCATCGCCGAGGAGTCCACGGCCTGGGGCATGGTGAGCCGCCCTGTCCACCTCGGGGGCCTTGGGTTCTCGCTCAAGTGGAACATGGGCTGGATGCACGACATGCTGACCTATATCTCGAAGGAGCCCGTGCACCGCAAGTACCACCACAACGACGCTACCTTCGCGATGATTTACGCGTACCACGAGAATTTCATGCTCGTGCTCTCGCACGACGAGGTCGTGCACGGCAAGAGGGCGCTCCTCGACAAGATGCCCGGCGACCTCTGGCAGAAGTTCGCGAATATGAGGGTCTTCTACGCCTTCATGCTGGGCTTCCCGGGCAAGAAGCTCCTTTTCATGGGCGGCGAGTTCGGCCAGTGGTGGGAGTGGGACCACAACCAGAGCCTGCAGTGGCACCTGCTCGACTACCAGCCGCACCAGCAGCTCCAGAGCTACGTCAAGACCTTGAACCATCTCTATCTCTCGGAGCCCAGCCTCCACCAGAAGGACTTCGAGCCGGGCGGCTTCGAGTGGATCGACTGCAACGACTACGAGAACTCCGTCTTCACCATGATCCGCTACGACCGAGAGCGCAAGGACTTCCTGGTCATCGCCTGCAACTTCACGCCGGTGCCGAGGCAGGGCTACCGGATGGGCATGCCGGTGCCCGGCTTCTACCGCGAGATCGTCAACTCCGACTCCGAGTTCTTCGGCGGCAGCAACTTGGGCAACGGCGGCGGGGTCCACACACAGGACGTGCCCTGGCACGGCCGGCCCTGCTCCGCGGTGATCACCCTTCCCCCTCTGGGCGCGGTGATCCTGAAGCCCTCGTGGCAGTAGGGGCGAGCCTGTGAGATCCGCGGCTGCCGTGCTCCTGGTGCTCGCGTTCCTGCCCGGCTGCGCCACGGCCCCGGCCGTGGGAGGCCGGTCCTCTCAGGCGCAGGCCCGGCCCAAGACCCTCCAGGACGCGGCCGCGGCCGGCGACCTCGCGCTGGTGCGCACCTTCCTTGCCAAGGGGATGGCAGCAGATGCCAAGGGCCCTGGTGATGCCACTGCCCTGCACCGCGCGGCCGAGACAGGCCAGGTCCTGGTCATGGACGACCTGCTCCTGGCCGGAGCGTCGTTGGATTCCAGGGACGTCAACGGCGCGGCCCCGCTCCATTACGCAGCCTGGGGCGGCAAGGCTGGAGCGGTGCATCGGCTCCTGGCCCGCGGAGCGCAGGCTGACTCGAGGACGAAGAACGGCCATACGCCGCTGATGTGGGCCGCCGCCGGGGGCCACACCGCGGCCATGGAGGCTCTCATGGCGAGGGGGGCCGACCCTTCGGCTCGCAACGATGAGGGAGGGACCGCCCTCCACTCCGCCGCGGCCAACGGCAAGGCCGCGGCCATCGACCTGCTCGCCTCCAGGGGCGCGGACCTCGACTCCTTGGACAAGTCCGGAGGCACCCCCCTGTTCAACGCCGGCATCCAGAACAAGCCTGAGGCCGTGGCGGCCCTGCTCAAGGCAGGGGCCAAGCCCGGAGGCAACAACGGGCTCGTGGGCCTCGAGGTCAAGGAGAGCTCGGGCACCATCGAGGTGGTCAAGGCCTCCCCGGGAAGGCCGGCTGAGAAGGCCGGCATCAAGTCCGGCGACCTC